>JBGTIS010000150.1:0-48753 GCA_041745535.1 Cyclobacteriaceae bacterium
TAGTGGCGGAAAAGTAGCACTCAGGCTGGATAGCCCTGAGGGTGAACTATTAGGAGAATCAGAATTTCTGGAGCCATCAGAAACTGCGGGTTTTAGTCCTTCATTACTGCAGGTACCCATTCAGCTTCCGGAAAACTTTGATAAGCAACTTCATGATCTGTATGTGGTTTTTGTCAACCCGAATTCATCCAAAGATCAGCAAACGCTGATGGTTGTGTTAGGCACTGAGTTTAAGCTGGACAAGAATGTGATGCCCTGATAACAACAAAAGGGAGGCAGCTCTCCTTTTCATTGAATCCAATAAATATTTTAAACAGCTAATCCTGTTTAAGAATTATTACAATTCAATCAAATCATAGTTTATCAGTGGTCATGCCTATTCTCTGCCTGCAGCTTATTTCCCGCAAATCTTCCGAATATGTATTATGGGGTAACAGTGATCTTGAGATAAATGTACACGAACCCATACCTTCTTCAAGCCAGGAACCTATTTTCCTACCCTGCGGGCTATTTCTCAAAGGGAGGGTGATGCCAAAACTCCTTATACCCGAATCCAGAACCTAGGCCGTGTGCGGGTGGTAGTAGAATAGCATTTTGGTTCATATCCTCAATTGTTGTTCCGGTAATTCTGGCAGATATTCTATTGGTCAAATTAGGGCTGAAAAAGCAAGTGGAAATTGACTTAAAAACAGGAGAATGCTGTGAAAAAGTGCCTGCAATGGTTAATCCATAACAAAAAACAGCTGATGCAGTAACATGAGGTACCACACACCGGCTACCTCTTGCGAAAGCGAGTATAAAAAATCAAGAAAGACAAACCATATACCCTACTTTATTTCATCAATGCTTTTGATAATTTCATTGGCCTTATTGGTGAAGCTATCTAATATTGTCTTTTTTTCTATTTAGTAATAATTCCAAAGATTTTAGCATACTGAAAAGATTGATTTTCCTCCCATAAACTGACAGTTCGACAGGTAAAAAATCTATGTTTTAATGAAAATTTAAAAGCACAATCAACAAACTATCTTGATAATTTAGTCACATTTGATTACTGTACAGACTGAATTTTGGATTTCGAATTCTTTTATCAGACAGATCGTCGGTTTTTGTGCTTCTAATGTAATTGCATAGGTAATATTCAGCTATTTTTCACCTGATGTGATCTGCATTCACTTTTTCGAGACCTAGGCACAAGGCGGTGGAAACCTTCAGGATGCTACCTGAAAGGATAGGGTTTTTCTGTGCTATCCTTTCAGTTTTTCTTTGAAGAAATCTATCGTTCTTTGCCACGCTAATTCTGCTGCCGCCTGATCGTATCTGGGCGTGGTATCGTTGTGAAAGCCGTGGTTTACGCCCGGGTACATAAATGCTGTATAATCTTTATTATGCGCTTTCAAGGCAGTTTCATAAGCAGGCCATCCTTCATTCACCCGGGTATCTAATGCTGCATAGTGCAGTAATAAAGGTACCTTGATGTTGGCTACCAATTCAGTGGGAGGTTGTCCCCCATAAAAAGGAACGGCCGCGGCTAAATCCGGAATACGTACCGCCATCATGTTGGATATCCAGCCTCCGAAACAAAAACCAACCACACCTACTTTTCCGGTGCAATCAGGATGTGCCTTCAGGTATTGGTAGGCAGCGATAAAATCCTCCAGCATTTCGTCCCGGTCCCGCTTACTTTGCAGAGCCCTTCCATCGTCATCGTTGCCTGGGTATCCGCCCAGGGGGGTCAGTGCATCGGGTGCCAGGGAAATAAATCCCGCGAGCGCCGCCCGCCTGCCTACATCTTCGATATGCGGATTTAAGCCCCGGTTTTCATGCACTACAACAATTCCCGGTAATTTATTGTTTGCCTGAACCGGCTTTGATAGCAAACCCCGAATTTCGCCTCCTCCCTTCGGGGAATCATAATTGGTGAATGCTGATTTTAGCCTGGGATCATCGGCCTGGGTTTGAGTTTTCTGGTAATTGGGCATAACGAAACTGAGCAGCGCGGATACCGTGAGTCCACCAACGGCATAAGCGGATAATTGATCCATAAATTGCCTGCGATCGATACGGCTGTGCGCATAATCGTCATACAGATCAAATACTTCCTGGTTAATTGTTTCTTTTTTCATGGTCTTTTCAATTAATTGGTGTTTATGATTGATGTGAATAATTCGGATTATAAGTTCTTGCCTGCATCAGGTATCTATAAACCTTTTTCTGAAACTGTCTTTGTATGCTCTTCCAACCGGAATAATGGTCTTCTCCATGAGATATATTTGGTTGCCCATAATTTTTTTAATTTTTGATGCATTGATGATATATGATTTGTGGACCCTGACAAACTGATTGCTGTCCAGTTTTTCTTCCCAAAATCTTAGCGCCTCAGAAGATAGGTGCTTTTTTTCCGGCAGGAATATTTCTGTATAGTCAGCATCCGATTTGATGTAGAGAATGTTATTAATGTCTATTCTAATGTGTTCGTAACCGGATTTTATAAATATTTCCTGACTCACGGGCTGAGATTGAACAGGGGATGCTGCCGGTTTTTCAGGCCAGTTTTTTAAAGGCACCTTGGAAACCGCTTTTACAAACCGTTGAAAAGAAAAGGGCTTTAGCAAATAATCTACTACGTCTAATTCATAACCTTCCAAAGCATAATCTGAAAAAGCGGTAGTTAAAATAATTCGCGGTGGATGTGATATCGTTTTCAGAAAGTCTATACCGGAAATTTTGGGGAGGTGAATATCCAGAAATATCAAATCTATGGAGGCTGATTTTAAAAAATCCATCGCCTGTAGGGCATCAGAAAATGTGCCTTTTAATTCCAGGGTGCCGATATCTTCAATGTATTTTTTTAATATGCGTTGTGCAGGTGGCTGGTCTTCAATAATAATACAGTTCATAACTCAGGAAGTTTTGTTTAAATCTATGGATAAATAAACTTCATATTGATTTTCGCTGCTCGATATTTTTAATTGATGCGCCCCCGGATATAACAATTGCAAACGCTTTTTAACGTTTTCCAGGCCAATGCCTTTTGAAAGGTTGTCGGTATTAGATAGCGCTGAAAAAGTGTTTTTACAGGTGAAATACAAAGTTCCGGTGCCAGACATTCGTAGGTCAATATCAATGATAATATTTTCTGTTTGGCTGGATGCGCTGTGCTTAAAGGCGTTTTCCACAAATACCAGCAATATCAAAGGGGCAATCTGGTAGCCTGAAAGTATGTTTCGGGCAGTAAGTTTTACTTCCCCCCGCTCTTCAATTTGCAGTTTGCTGAGGTTGATAAAATTTTCCAGTTGCTCTATTTCTTTCGAGAGCGGTACGTACCTTGCTTTGCAATCATACAGCATATACCGCAATACAGCCGATAGATCTAAAATAATTTCAGGCGTTTTCGGCGAATTTTCTATGGCATAGGCATATAAATTATTCATATTATTAAACAGAAAGTGCGGGTTGATCTGGGATTTCAAAAACTGCAACTCACTTTCCTTCAGGGTATTTTTTAAGTCTTCTACTTCGGTTTGCTTGCCCAACGCATCCCAGGCGAACTTAAACCCGCACAATACGGTAATTACCGGCAGCACCCCCCACAAGCTAAAAAATACACCAAGAAAACGCCGGCCCCTTGTGTCGGGGAAATAGATTTGCTCTATCACCGCCTCTTCTACAAAAATTACCAGCGCGATGGTTAGAATAACATAAATAATAAAATGAAGGTAGTGCTTCCTGTACAAAAAGCGGGGCAACAAAAAATAGTTAATAATAAAAGCCGCAACCGCATAGTTCAAAAAAAACACCAACTGATAGGATTCTAACTGTGGGTCGCGCCTGTCGAAGGCATAAAAAATAAACACCACAACGTGCAACACTACCTGGAAAAGCAGCTCTTTAACAGGAAAGCGGGTTGCTATAGATTGATCACTCATAAAACAAATTTAGTTATTCCGGCAGCTTTAAAATAACCCAATCACCCGAACAGCAGATCTTACAGGCCCAACGACATGTTTTTCCCTTTTATCCGTAAATAGGTCGTTCATACCGAAAGTTCTGGAGTTGACAGAAAATATTTCCTCAGTTCGGCCGAAAGCTATTTCTTTGTGTTATACTTTATCTGAATAACTAAATTAATAAAACGATGAAAATCAAATTTATACTTTTTATATGCTTATCCGCCTTTGTCTATAGCACCCATGCTTTGGCCCAGAATGGAGAGGTAGAAATCACAGGAACTGTGATAGAGCCCCAAAGCCAGCAGCCCGTTGAATTCGCTACGGTGGTGGTTAAGGGAAATAAAACGCAAAATGCCATTACCGGTACCACTACCGCGGAAGATGGAACGTTCTTTGTGCGCACCGACGTTTCTGATATTTTTATAGAGGTAAGCTTCATTGGTTTTGTTACCCAGACCATCAAAGATATTGCTATTGTAGATGGAAAGGCAGATTTGGGAACGGTTATGTTATCGGAGAATGAAAAGGTTTTGGATGAAATCACGATTATGGGTGAAAAGTCATCCACAGAATTTCAGCTGGACAAGCGTGTTTTTAATGTAGGAAAAGATATCAGTAGTACAGGGATGAGCGCCCTGGAGGTGCTCAACAATGTGCCTTCTGTAAATGTAAACATTGAAGGTGAAATCAGTTTGCGGGGCAGCAAGGGCGTACAAATTCTCATTGATGGCAAACCTTCTGTGCTGGCCGATGAAAAGAGCAACGCGCTGGGTACCATTACCGCCGACATGATTGAAAAAATAGAGGTGATCACCAATCCGTCTGCCAAGTATAACGCGGAAGGTACTTCGGGTATTCTGAATATTGTACTGAAAAAAGAAGAGAAAAAAGGGTTAAACGGATCCATATCGCTCAATACCGGAATACCTGACAACCATAGCGTAGGCATCAGTTTAAACAGAAGGACGGAGAAATTTAATCTGTTCGCCCAACTGGGGGCCGGCTACCGTTCCTTACCGATGGAATCTGAAAGCATTAACCGGGACCTTGTCAATAATACAACGGTCAATAGCAATGGCACTGAATACAGAAACGAAACTTTTTATAATGTAATACTTGGTACCGACTATCACATTGATCCATACAATGTACTGACCCTTTCAGGAAATTTTGCTTATGAGGTAGAGAGCCAGCCCTCATCTTTCGATTTCAGTTACCTGGATGCTACCAACAATGTGGTATCGGAATGGGACAGGGAAGAAACCACCCGTGCCACGAACCCAAAATGGCAGTACGACCTTCAGTATAGCAGAGAATTTAAAGACAATAAAGAACATCTTTTACTTTTTAGTACCTTGGGAAGCTTTTTTGGAAAAGACCAATCTTCCGAATTTATCAATACTACCACCCTGGGCGATAGGTTTTACAATAACCAGCAAACGGAAACCAATTTCCAACAGGCGGATTATACCTTCAAACTGGATTATACCAGGCCATTTACTGATAAAATCACGATGGAAACCGGGGCACAATACGTGATCAACGCAGTAGGTAATGATTATGCTGTGAGAGACCTGGTAGAAGGTGATTGGGTGCTTAACGATGCGCTTACCAATAATTTTGAATATGACCAAAAAGTGTTGGGGATATACGGAACCGGTGCTTATGAAGGGGAAAAATGGGGAGCGAAGTTAGGACTTCGGATGGAAAGCACCGATTTGAATACCCTGCTCACCAATACCAATGAGGCCAATGACCAGAATTATGTTGACTTGTTTCCAAGCGCGCATACTTCTTATAAATTCACCAAAACTTTTTCGCTGCAGGCCGGGTATTCCAAACGAATTTTCAGGCCCAGACTCTGGGATTTAAACCCGTTTTTCAACATCCGGAACAACTTTAATATACGCACCGGAAACCCGAATTTACAACCGGAATATACCGATTCGTACGAGCTTACAGGTATTTTCAGCCTGGGCAATGCCTCTGTGAATGCTGCTGTGTATCACCGCTACACTACCAATGTGGTAGAAAGGGTATCTACCTTTGAAGATAATGTAAACATCACCATGCCAGTGAATGTGGGTGCCGACAGGGCCACAGGACTGGAAGTGAACCTGAAATACGACCCCGCCAAATGGCTGACCATAAACGGCGATTTCAATTACAATCAGTTTAACCGGAAAGGGGACTTTGAAAGCCAGTCATTCAATTTTGACGGAGACAGATGGTCGTCAATGCTCACTACGAAAATCAAATTACCCGCCCAGATTGACCTTGAGCTAACAGGGAATTTCCAGTCGGGGTACCAGACTGTACAAAGTCAGATTTCTGACAATGCCTTTGCCGATATAGGGTTACGCAAAAAATTGCTGGACGGCAAGGCAGTCATTAACGTAGCTGTTCGGGATGTTTTCGCTTCACGCAGAATGGAAAGTATTACCGAGCAACCAGGATTTTACTTATACAACTACGGTATGCGCGGCAGGTTTATTACCCTTGGGTTTAGTTATGGCTTCGGAAAAGGAGAAGCAATGACCTATTCGGGCGCCCGAAGAAGATAGCATTTTGTATTGACTGTAATTATTATACATATATTATACATAGAAAAATAAAAGTTTGAACAAATGAATTAAGAATCATTCAAAACCCTTCAGATTTTATGCTGAGGGTTTTTTTTGTTTCACCTACCATTACTTTGTACCATATTTTTCGGCTATTTATTTCACCATAAATTACTGCCTAACCCTATCGCGTTTCACTCAAAGTAATAGATGTTTATTGTAAAATTTATAATTTATGCTTAAGTTAAGGGCTTAATTTTATAATTTTTTGTGATGAGTCAGTTGTCAACATGGATCAGGGCACTAAAATGTGGTAGTCAACAGGCGTTTGACAAAGTCTATGAGCGCTATGCTGATAAAGTCTATCGGGTTTGCTGCCGGATGCACCTGCAAGAGGAGGAGGCCGAAGAAATTGTGCAGGAAGTATTTATTGCCCTCTGGGAACAACGGTTTAACCTCAACGAAAATCTTTCACTTAATGCCTATTTGCTGACTATTACCAGGAACAAAATTTTTACCTTACAGAAAAAGAAAGTCGCTGAGCTTTCTCGAAATTTTTCATGGCAAAGTTCACAGGCAACCAGAAGTAAAAACGTAGAGGAAATGCTGGTTTATCAGGATATGGAAAGTCATACCTTTCAGTTTATTGACAATCTGCCTTCCCGTAAAAAACAGATTTTTATATTAAGCCGTCGCAATGGGTTAAGTAACGAAGAAATTGCCCAATATCTGAACCTCTCCAAAAGAACGGTTGAAAACAATATCTACCAGGTTGAAAAAGCCATTCATCAATTTCTGCTGAAAAGCAAATTCATTATCCAATCTCTTATTTTATTTTTATACCAGATTATTTTTTGGTAGGTGCCTATAATTTATGATCCACATCGGGATGGAACTACCATGAGGGAATCATACTGAATGCGCCTTTCTGATTTATTTTGAAAATTTTTATTAATCTTCAGAGTAAATAGGCAATTGAGTTAGTATATATAAATAAAGGAATAAATCGACTCAACCCTATGGATGATCTCCTATTGGAAAAGTTTTTCAAAGGCCAATGTACCGAACAGGAAAAACAGGAAGTCTTGCTTTGGTACCTGTCAGGACAGGCCGATCCCATTCTTTCAGAAAGGTTGGAAGCTTACTGGCATGAAGAAAGTAATGAAAAAAAAGAATGGAGAAAAGCCCTGGTATTGAATAAAATTCATCAAAAAATTATTGAGTCCGACAAAATTCCTGTCAGAAGATTGAACCCCACCCCTTTTTGGCGAAGTTGGTGGTATGCCGCGGCCGTCTTCTTACTTATAATTTCAGCCTGGTATGGGTATGTGAAATTTGACCATGCATCGAATGCTAATATTACTTCTGAAAGTAAATTGGAATCAACTCCTAAAAATATTTATATCCATACCGACAAAGGAGAAAAAAGAACCATTACTTTAAAGGATGGTACTGTGGTAAACCTGAATGCTGATAGCCGGATCTGGTACAGCCAGGCTTTTGGAAAGAATGGCATGCGGGAGTTATATTTAGAAGGAGAGGCTTTTTTTGATGTGGCCAGAGATACACTTTGTCCATTTCAGGTATACACGGGTGGTGTGGCAACCACCGTGTTAGGCACTTCTTTTAACATCAATGCTTATGCGCCTGAAGAATCGGTCACCGTATCGGTAATAACTGGTAAGGTAGAAGTTCGGCAAACGCAAGGGGTGATGTCGCCGGTATACTTAGTGCCAGATGAACAAGCTGAATTTTCGAACCAGGACAGTGTGTTACGTAAAAGCCAGGTTAATTATCAAAAAGCACTCTCCTGGAAAGAAGGCAAACTTTACTTTAAAAACGCGTCATTCAAAGAAGTGGTTACCACGCTGGAGCGTTGGTATGGAATTGAAATCGAGGTAAAGCGACAGCATACAGAAGATGGATTGAGTGGCATATATGCTAACCGTTCACTGGAAAGTGCCCTGAATGGAATCGGGTTTGTGCTGGGTTTTGACTATGAGATTCAAGGGAAAAAAGTAATTATAAAATAAAAAAGGTATGATACATTTTGACAGTGGATAAGTAACCAGTACCCCTGGATTTAGAGTACTGGCTTTGAAAAGAATCGGATGCGCCGGTTGGCGCCTGACAGCATCTGAATTGTATAGATTATTTTTTCACAATCTAACCCTTCAAATATATGAAAAACCTATTACAAAAACTTCTCATGATTTCCCGTCATGCTTTATGGGGAATATCCCTCCAATGCTGGTGCTGTAGTGTGCTTTTGGCCGCAGGCAGTTTTGCGCAGGATGTCAGTATCGAAGATGTAATGATTAAAGCCAATTTTCCTGTGGGAAGCCTTCGGGAGATATTGCCTTTGCTGGAAGAAGAAAGTGGCTTTCACTTTGTGTACAACGAAAAAGTGCTCGACAAATTCCAGGGCATTCACATTCTGAATAAAAAACAGTCGTTGGGCGATATCCTGAGGCAAATATCCCGAAAAACGCGATTAGCCTTCAAACGAATTGATAATTACATCCATATCAGCGAAAAAAAACCGGGCGACAAAGTGATCGAGGAAATCCTTGGGAAAGTACCTGCCGTGGAAATTAACGGAAAAGTTACCGAACTGGAAAGTGATACCCCCTTACCGGGAGTTAATATTATTGAAAAAGGTACTACCAATGGTACCGTAACTGATCAGGACGGAAACTACAGAATTACAGTAACTGACAACCAGGCAGTACTTATATTTTCCTCTATCGGCTATTTGGCCCAGGAAATATCCGTGAATGGAAGGTCAGAAATTTCTGTTTCCATGGAGATAGATATCAAAAGTCTGGAGGAAATTGTGGTAGTGGGTTATTCTACCCAGCAGAAAAAAGATGTAACCTCCTCGGTAGGCTCGGTAGATGTGGAAAACCTTCAAAAAAGAGCCGTAACCGATGTAACCCAGGCCCTGCAGGGAACTGTGGCCGGCGTCAATATCACTTCCACCGATGGAAACCCAGGATCGGCACTGAACTTTAATATCAGAGGGTTGTCCACCCTGGGTGCGGGTGAAAATACCCCGCTGGTAATTGTGGACGGGGTGCAGATTACCGGCTTACAACAAATTGATTTTGAAAATACACTGGGAGACCTGGATGGTACCGTGGCGTCTACCGGCCTTGAAAATATCAACCCCAATGACATCGAATCCATTGAAATATTAAAAGATGCCTCGGCTGCGGCTATCTATGGTTCCAGGGCTGCCAATGGGGTGGTGCTGGTGACAACAAAAAGAGGAAAGCGGGGTAAACCTGTGGTGAGTTACAACAATTATGTCGGCATACAAACTCCCTATAAAAATACCAAGGTTACCAATACAAAGGAATATATCGGCATATTGCAAAAAATGTATGGTGCAGATCTGGCCGACCCCAATGTGCCGCAAGCTGCTCGAGACTACCTGGCTAATCCAGGCAATTTCCAGGACTATAACTGGCAGGATTTAATTTATGACAAAGCTTTTATGCAAAGTCATGACCTGTCTGTTTCCGGTGGTGGAGATTTCGGTAATTACAGGATATCAGCCGGTTATTTGAATCAGGACGGTATTACCTTGGGTACCAATTATGAAAGGTTTAACCTCAGGGCCAATTCTGACTTCAAGGTAAGTGAAAAAATTACCATCGGCCAAAGTTTGTCCTTGGCGAATTCCACTACCATCCCGGAGCCTTTTTCGTTCAGCCGATCGGTGTATTACCAGTCTTTGAAAATGTACCCTTACTTTTCGCCTACTACCGAGGATGGCGAGTGGAATACAACCTCCTTTTACTGGGGAGGAGGTACAAACCCGGAAAACCATATCAGAAACCCCTTCCACTATAAGAGTTTGTGGGACCGAGACATCGTAGGCAACAATGTTTCGGCAAACTTATACGCGGAAATAGAAATTCTGGAAGGTTTGAAATATAAAATCAGTGGCTCTTATGCGCTGGCCCAATTAAGAACGCACACCCAGTTTGGCGACAAAGGCAATAAACCCGGCGAGTATTTTAATACGAACAAAAGTATTAATGAATCGTATGTGGATGATTCCAACTGGAACGTGGATAATATTTTATCGTACAACAAAACCTTCGGCCAGCATGCCATTGATGTAATGGCGGGGTTTGTCAGTCAGAAGTTTTATGAAAGAGTACTGACGGGTTCAAAAAATGATTTTCTTTCTGATATTACCAGTACCCTGAATGGCCCCGGCGGTAAGAATGCCAATACCTCGGGCAGTGAATCTGAAAGCTCACTGCTTTCAGTTTTAGGAAAAGTATTTTACGCATATGATGACCGTTACCTGGTAACTGTGAACTTCAGAAGAGATGGTTCTTCCCGTTTTGCAAAAGATTACAGATGGGGCAATTTCCCTGGCGTTTCCTTAGGCTGGAGGGTATCGCGGGAAGGTTTCTGGCAGAATGCAAACTTCGGTTCGGTGATTTCCGATTTCAAACTCAGAGCAGGATATGGTAAGCTCGGAAGGCAAAATGTGGGCAATTATGATTACAAGCCTGTGCTGATATTTGAACCCGTGGTTTTTGGTGATGTGGTAAACAATGGGTTAATCACGGGTACCGCTATTAATGAAGCCATTACCTGGGAACTATTAATATCCAGGAACCTTGGAGTTGATTTCGAACTTTGGGATGGACAGTTAAATGGTTCGTTCGAGTACTACCACCAAAGGACGAAAGACATGATTATTGGCGTGCCTACCGAACCTTCAGCGGGTGGGGGAGAATTACAGTCTAATGTGGGAGAAATTTTAAACAAAGGTGTGGAAATGACCCTCGGTTATTCAAAAGTACAGGACGATATTACCTATAATATTGGATTTAATCTGACTACGATCAACACTACGCTCGAGGAAATTGGTTCTGAGCTTATTTTCAGAGATTATCTGGCTCCTGAATGGGATGTACCGCCCGCGATCATCATATACCAGGGTCGGGGACCGGCCCAGTTCTGGCTTATCGAAACCGATGGTATTTTCAAATCTCAGGAAGAAGTGAATGCACACACCAATTCTGAAGGAATTGTTATCCAGCCGGATGCTCAACCGGGCGATATCCGATTTGTGGATTATGACGACAATGGCGAAATATCCGAAGAGGGCGACCGGCAGTTTATGGGCCTTGGCGTGCCTAAATTAAATCTCGGTTTCAATTTTTCAGCCAGCTACAAAAACTTCGACGTAAATCTGGGACTCTACGGAGCCTTTGGACATAAGATTTTAAATGGTCCACAATATATATTAGAACAGAATTATGGGTTTGGTAATTTTAGCGCCAACTTATTAGATGCCTTCGATCCTGTAACCAATCCGAACTCGGATTTTCCCAGGTTAAATCCCAATGATTCGGAAGAAAACTGGAATTCCCGGCCCACCTCCGACCGATACCTTGAGAAAGGAGATTTTATAAAGTTCCGTAATATAGAGTTTGGATACCGATTACCTGTTAATATCATTGAAAAGGTATATATGCGAACGGCACGGATATTTGTGAGAGGACAAAATTTGTTCACCCTTTCAGGATACAGTGGCAACGATCCGGAGGTGGGAAGAGATGGCTTCTTCAACGCCGGCATCGACCGGGGATCAGCTCCTCAGGCCCGGTCCTTTCAAATGGGTGTAAACGTCGAATTTTAAAACTGAATAAAATGAGAAAAATTACTATAAAAATATTGATTCTTACCTGTTTATTAATCGGCATGATGTCGTGCGAAGATTTCCTGGAATTAAAAAATCCGAATGACATTACCGCCGATGTGTTTTTCGAAACGCCCGAACAGGTACAACAGGCAGTAAATACGTTATATTCATCTTTCACAGCCGTGACGGGTGACACCGAAGGTAGTGTTTTTGTTCAGAATGTGCGGGGAGATGATGCGGAATTGGTTGATGGCGCGTTTGAATCGCAGGTGGTTTTCGACTTTTACAACAATACCCCGCAAACCGGGATTACCGATGGACTTTTCTCCGGATTTTATACCGTAATTTTCAGAGCTAATACGGTACTGGCTAATATGGACAAAGCAGACTGGTCTGGCAACGAAGCCTTAAAAGAAAGTTTGGCAGCGGAAGCTTATTTTTTCAGAGGGGTAGGCTACTTCTATCTGGCGCACATGTTCGGACAGGTACCCGTGGTTACCGATATCGAAGGATTTGACAACGCGAAAGCAGGTTCTATCGGAGAAGTGTATGACCAGGCCGTTGCCGATCTTGAAATAGCCAAAGCGGGTTTACCAGCAACGCAGCAGGATGCCGGTCGGGCTACCAAAGGGGCAGCTACCGGTTTTTTGGGGAAAACTTATCTGTACCGGGCAGGCTATTTGGGAGAAGATAGTTATTATGCCATAGCCGCTACAGAATTTAAGGAGGTTATGGATATGGGTATTTATGGGCTGGTAACCAATTATGAGGATAATTTTACCGCGGTGAATGAGAACAACCAGGAATCGTTGTATGAACTTCAGTACTTATACAATCCTTCCCTAGAAACCCCCACCCAGGGCAGACCCTTTAATAGTGTGCCGGGCATTGCCGGTGAGATATATCTGACGCCGTCAGCCTGGTTAATGGAAACCATGGGGCAGGAACGAACCATTAATGGCGAATATGACCCACGATATTTACAAACGGTTTATTTTTATGGAGGCCTGCCATTATTTGGTGTTCCTTATGAAAATTTAGGGGATGGCCTTTCCTGCCAAAACGGACAAGGGGTAGGCAGTGGCGATGGCAGTAATACTACAGGAGGTTGGTGGAGAAAATACCTGAATGTGAACTTAAGCTGCCCGGTAGGACTCACTGGCCGTGACCCCGATAATAATGAGCGAATTATGCGTTATGCCGATATATTGCTCATGTACGCCGAATCTGTAGTAATGGCCAATGGCAATATGGCAGAAGCGGAAGCCGCTGTGAAGCAAATCAGGGACCGGGCGAACCTGCCGGTAAAAACCTACGCGAATCCCAATGACCTGATGGAAGAGATCAGGCACCAGCGGGTGATGGAATTTGCCTATGAAAGCATGCGCTATTTCGACCTGTTGCGGTGGGGTATGCTGAAGCAAGCCTTAATGGAACACGGTTTCGAAGCCCAGGCCGCCAACTATAATGAGGTACAGGATAAGTACTTTCCCATTCCTGTGGAAGAGATTAATAATAATCCCAGCCTGGAGCAAAATGATCCCTGGAAATAGTTGGATTGTACGAATACATTCAAATATCCGAAAATATGAAATTTAACTTAATCCTGATTTTCATTACCCTATTGCATACCTCGCTTTGGGGGCAGGGGAGAAGTGATACTTCAACCGACTCCGTTACCGTAGTTTTTGTTACCGGAGATGATGAGTACCACTCGCGTGAAGTCATGGTCCCATACGCCAATATGCTGAAAGAAAAATATGGATTTAAAGTAATTTATATAAAAGATGAAGCACCGGGGGCAGATGAAGATCCCGATCATGATCCGAAGCCTACCGTTTTGCCCGATGCCGATAAGATTAAAGAGGCTGACCTGATGGTGGTGTTCATGCGCTTTCGCAACTGGGAGCCTAAATCGTTGAAGTTGTTTATGGACCATTTTAACTCAGGAAAACCGGCTGTGGGCATTCGTACCACCACCCATGCATTCTGGAAAGACCGCACCTTTTCTCCCAGATATTTTGGCGGACATTATAAAACGCACTATACTTCACGGATAGTCGGTCAGGTAAATCCAGAATATGCCGATCATCCTATGGCTCGCGGGGTGTTGAAGAAGTTCGGGCAGGGAGAAGGCCCTTATGTGTCAACCCCCTTATCGGAAGGAGCTACCCCCATTGTGTTGTCATATGGTCATTTTCGCAACACACCTGGGATTGGGGATGATAGCTTTGATACACCCGAATATCCCATTGCCTGGGCTTTCAACGACAACGGTGCCCGCAGGGCCATGATTACCCTGGGGAGCGACCGGGTTAAAGATCATGAGTTTGACGTAATGCGCAACCTGTTTTACAATTCGGTTTTCTGGGCTTTGGGCTATGAGGTGCCCGAAGGTGGGGTGCTTGCCGCCGGCGATAATTTCAACATGGTAAAGGAAAATCAGCCTTATGAGCCAGTTGCGGTTCAGGTGCCGCCGCCACCGGCATTTTCACCACCAGATAAGGAGTGGGAAATGTTGTTCGATGGTAAAGATTTGTCAAAGTGGCGGCATTGGGATGTATCGTTGCCCCCATATGGCGTTCCGATTGACACCCGGGCCGATTCCAGAGGACCCATAGATTATGCCCTGTCGCCTGCCCGCTGGGAGGTTAAAGGGGGTACTGCCATCGCACGGGTTGGTTATGGCGATATCGTTACAAAAGCGGAATATACAGACTATGCGTTGCGGCTCGATTTCTGGATTCCTAAGGAACCCGATTGGGTTACAGGTGAGTGGCGTGGTAACAGCGGTGTTTTTTTAAATGGCTCCTACGAAATTGCTATTCTTGACTCCTATGGTCAGCAACCAACCGATCGGACAAATGGGGCTATTTACCGGGTGAAAGCGCCGGAACAGGAAGCCTCTAAACAGGCAGGCGAATGGCAGACCCTGGAAGTTACCATGGAAAAGGGCAAAGCCACGGTGAAACTCAATGGCAAAACCATTCATAAAAATGTGGCTTTAGAAGGACCTACTTTCTATGGTTTTCCCACCAAAAACTTCGCCTCCGACAGTTGGCAAAGTGAGGATGAAGTGGTTTCGCAGGGGCCAATACGGCTTCAGGCAGAATCCTCATACGTGCGTTTTGCCAATATTGCCATAAAACCATTATAGAATTTTTGGAATAGCTACTGAAAATTAACGGTTAACTGTTCTGGATGGCCTTGATCGGGTAGTGATAAATAAAGTGTGAATTGAAAACTAATCTAAAATGCTTAAAACCTTAGAAAAAGCTTTATGGAAAATTACCCGACATGGATCAGAGGCTTCTGTGCAGCCCGGGTATAATGATTCTTTTTTTATATCTACAAACCTTTACACCATGATACGGAAAAATTTGATACTTATAATATTAATGGGATTGCCGTTCGTTTTTTACAGCTGCAATAACAATAGTCTGGAAGGTAGCTGGGACTACGCCATCAATTTCTCTCCCGATGAGCAGGTCTACGGCACCATGAAACTTGTAAAGGAAGGCAGTTCTTATTCGGGGAGCCTGGTTTCTTTTGACATGGAAAACATGGCGCTTTCCAATATTGAAATAGCAGGCAACAAAATGACTTCTGCAATTGAAATGTATGGAGATCAACTGGTGCTGGAAGGTGTTTTTAACGGCGACAGTTTCGCTGGTACTATTGTAACCGATGAAGAAAGTTTTCCTTTAACGGCCACCAGAATTCCCAATGAGTTCTCTCCTGACAGCCTGCCCAAAGTGCAGTATGTACTCAGCGATGCTGATTTATCTGACTATGAAAGGGATTTGGACCATGCCGGATTAATCGAAACCTTTGATGAGGAAGGATACGAACGTGGTGGTAGAATTTATAATGCGAACTGTATCAATTGCCATGGCAACCCGGATATGGAAGGTTCCATACCAATGTCACTTAAATTCTGGTCACAACCATTCAAAGCGGGGGGTGACCCGTATTCCATGTACCAAACTATTACGAAAGGGTATGGAGCAATGCCTCCGCAGGTAACCCTTACTCCGCAGGAAAAATACGATGTGATCCTTTATATCCGCGAGAACTTCGTTAGAGGAGAGAATAAAGAACAGTATTTCAGGGTAAATCCGGAGTACCTGGCTCACCTGCCGGAAGGGTCTTCGAAGGGTCCGGCAGCCAAGCCCTATCACCCCTGGTCGGATATGGACTATGGCAACTTTTTCATTAATACATACGAACTGGCGGATGCCAAAACCGGCCCTGAACGCTTCCATTCAGAAGGTCCGCCTCCATTCCCAGATGAAAACTATCTGAAAAATAACTTTGCTTACAAAGGCATTGCCGTACGGTTAGATGCAGGTCCCGGGGGTGTGTCAGCAGGCAATGCCTGGATGATTTTCGACCACGATGTGATGCGCGTAGCTGGTGGTTGGACGGGTGAGGGGTTTATCGATTGGAATGGCATTCTGCTGAACGACAAACATGAAACGTACCCCAGAACCATTGGTGAATTGCATTTTGAAACTCCGGTAGGACCTGCCTGGGCCAATCCCGCTACCGGATCTTTTGAAGACCCAAGGTTTAAGGCCCGCGACGGCCGCAGGTTTGGTCCATTACCTAAAAAATGGGCTGATTATAAAGGAATTTATAACTATGAAGATAATATCATTATTTCCTATACGGTGGGGAATGCCAATATTCTCGAGCGCCTGGGTATGGAAAAGCTCGGTGAACAGACCGTTTTTACAAGAACCTTAAATATTAGTCCTTCTTCCACCACTTTAAAAATGAGGGTAGCGCCGGAAGGAACAAAAGTTGCCCTTAGTGGCAATGGAGCTTCGTTGGAGGAAGCGAATGGGTTTGTTTTGTTGGGCGTTCCAAAAGGCAAAGCAACCACTATCAAATTATTCATTGCCAAATCAAGCGTAGAAGGCCTGGAAGATTTTGCCAAAAATTCTGCCGCTCCCGAAGCTTTGGCGAAATACACAAAGGGTGGAAAACCGCACTATCCCCAGGAACTTACTACCACCATCACCCCCGGAAATGAGGAGAGTCCCATTGCCGTAGATCAGCTTACTCCGCCTTTCGACAATCCCTGGAAATGCAGGATGAAGCTCAGCGGCATAGATTTTATGAAAGATGCCAATAAAGCTGTGGTTTGCGCGACAGACGGAGATGTTTGGTTGATTTCAGGGCTTACGGAAAATACGGGACAATTGACCTGGAAAAGGATCGGTGCCGGTTTGTTTCAGCCATTGGGCATTAAAGTGGTGAACGAGAAAATATATGTTACCTGCCGGGATCAGCTCGTATTGCTGCAAGATTTAAATGGAGATGATGAAACCGATTTTTACCAAAGCTTTAATCATGACCATCAGGTAACGGATCACTTTCATGAGTTCGCTATGGGCTTACAGACTGACAAGCAGGGTAATTTTTATTACGCCAAAAGCGGACGACATGCCCGGGAAGCCCTGATACCCCAGCATGGAACCTTACTCAAGGTCAGTAAAGACGGGTCAACCACCGACATTATCGCGACAGGATTCCGGGCAGCCAATGGCGTGTGTATCAATCCGGATGGAAACTTCATTGTTACCGACCAGCAGGGTTTCTGGAACCCGATGAACCGTATTAACTGGGTAGAAGGCAATGGGAAATTCTATGGTAACATGTGGGGCTATAACCCTCCCAAAGACACCTCCAGAGCAGCCATGGCACAACCCATGACCTGGGTGGATATGGAATTTGATCGCTCCCCTTCCGAACTGTTGTGGGTAGACAGTAAGCAATGGGGCCCCCTGAATGGAAGCCTCTTAAGTTTCTCTTATGGTTATGGTAAAGTGCAATTGGTTTTCCATGAAAAAGTTACCAATCAAATGCAGGGTGGGGTAATTGACATCCCCGGGGTGAAATTCATGACGGGTGTGATGCGAGGCAGGTTCAATCCTGACGACGGTCAGTTATACGCCTGTGGGATGTCGGCCTGGGGAACGAACCAAATGATGAAGGGGGGCGGTTTGTACAGGTCGCGATACACCGGCAAGCCCTTATCCATCCCTTTGGAGCTTCATGCAGCGGAAACCGGCATGAAATTAACCTTCGCCGCGCGGTTGGATGCTGAGAAGGCCACCAAAATATCCAATTATGAAGTAAAGACCTGGGATTTAAAGAGAAGCAGTAATTATGGTTCTGACCGTTATAATGTACAAACCCTGAATATCACGAAAGCCGAATTAGTTGATAATGGTAAATCTGTAATGCTGATAATTCCGGAAATAGCCCCCGTTGATGTCATGACCATTAGTTATCAAATAGCTGATAAAGAAGGAAATCCAGTAGCGGGTACTCTTCAGAATACCATACACCATTTGAAAACAGTACCAAAGGGTGCGTTAGAAGCTTTATAAGTGTTACGCCCAGAATAATTACAGGCAATTTTATTCTAAACGCTTTCAGAGGTGTTATTTTCCTCTTCAAGCCAGAGATACAGCGTTTTGCGACTTATGCCCAGTGCTAACGCGGCTTTTGTTTTATTAAAGTCCGCCGCGGCCAGGGCATGTTTTGCCTTTTGATATTTTTCAGTATATCGTCTTACTTTTGAAGAAGCTTTATTGATAAAAAAAAATGAATTTCCTGCCAATACGGGATTATCTTCGATCAGTGCATGTCGTGTAATAACTTGTTCAAGCTCTCTTACATTGCCCGTCCACTGATTGCTTTTAAGGCGTTCCATAAAATCTTCTGTAACGCCTAATAATTTTTTATTAAATTTTAATGAAAGTTTAGACAGAATATTTTCTACCAGAAAAGGAATATCATTGCTTCTTTCCCTTAATGGGGGGATTTTTATGATAATAGTACTTAAACGAAAGTATAAATCTACCCTGAATTTGCCTTCCTGAACAAGCTTTTCAAGATTTTGGTTAGACGCGCAAAGAATCCTCACATCTACTGGGATAGGTTTTTGCCCTCCTAAAGTAATAACTTCTCCCTCTTGGATAACTCTCAGCAGGGCTGCTTGCGCATGAGGACTTAGATCCGCTATTTCATCAAGAAAAAGTGTGCCTTTGTGGGCAAGTTCAAATTTGCCCAGCTTTTTATAAACCGCCCCCGTGAAAGCCCCTTTCTCATAACCAAAAAATTCACTTTCAACCAAGGTATCAGGAATGGCGCCACAATTGACCGTGATAAAGGGCCGGCTTTTTCTGGGGCTAAGCATATGAATTTGTGTGGCTACCAATTCTTTTCCAGTGCCAGACTCTCCATCTATACACACATTTACGTCATAGGGCGCTACTTTCTGAATTAAACTAAATAAATTCTTCATTTGAGGAGAGGAGCCGATCAGGTTTCCAAATTTAGGAGGCGGACTGTTACCACTGTTGGAGGAAATGTTTTTGAAGCTTCGAACCTTTAAAATTACTGTTTCTACTACCGGAAAACGGTCAAAAGCAGACCCTCCCGCATAGCCATGTATGGGAACCTGCCTGATAAATTCGTCAAAATCTTCTGGTTCAGTAATGGAACCTCCATATATTAGAGACACAGGTTTGTGGCCAGATTTATTTACACTTGCCAGCATTTCTTTGGCTTTGGTAATAGATAACTGTAACTGATTCCGTTTTTCTATGGTATCTTCAATTTCAAATGTGAGCCCCACATTGAGTATAAGCGCATCCACATCATTTTTGGCAAATGTATAAGCGTCATCAGCAGATAAAGCAAAACCAAAAGTTACAAATCCCATTTCTCTGGCTTGTTTTAATAAATCAACTTCAGCGGTTATGCCCATTCCCACATGCTCTAAATGCGCTCGAAAATCGCCATCAATAAATCCTATGGCCGGCCAATTTGTTATGCCCTCTACGCCTAATTCTTTCAGTCTTTCAAGCCTTTTTTTAATAGGTTGATTTGGGTCGGTGGCATATACACCCGCGACTACCGGAGTCGATTTTTTATGGGGCAGAATATGGTGCCTGAGCAATTGTTCTGTTTGATCATTCGCGTTCCCATAAGGCATAAAAGCCGCTAATGATCCAAAACCTATATTTCTATAAAATCCCGCGTTTAGTGCTATGATCAGATCCGCCCCGGTTGCCACAGCGGATTTTGTTACTTGCCCATTTCCAGCTACTACCGAAATAACCGGAGAAGAAAATTTATTAATATTAATGATAAAATCTTTAAGCGAAACCATGCGGATATGATAGGACGTGTGTATGTTACAGTTTGTAACCTTTTGTTACCTAATGTTACATAAAAAATTCCTGTAAAAAAAACTCCATACCATAAAACAAATCTATAATTGCCGTTTGGAGCCAATAGGCAGCCTTTTATATATTTATTAAAATGAAAGTAATAAATGGTACTGGCTTTGTATAATTTTTATTAAAATAGGCAAGTAACTATAAATTTTACACATGATAACGCTATCCAGATCAGAAATTATAAAAAGCCTTAAAGAAAAAATCTCAAATGGGCAACCTATTATCGGTGGAGGAGCCGGCACCGGAATATCCGCCCAGTGTGAAGAAGCGGGAGGGATAGACCTGATAGTGATATACAATTCAGGGCGATATAGAATGGCAGGCAGGGGTTCATTGGCAGGGTTATTAGCCTATGGCAATGCCAATGAAATTGTAAAAGAAATGGCCTATGAGATTTTACCGGCTGTAAAAAACACGCCCGTGTTGGCAGGAGTTTGCGGCACAGATCCTTTTATGCTGAGAGATTCATTTTTGAAGGATCTTAAAAATCTGGGATTCGCGGGGATTCAAAATTTTCCTACGGTAGGATTGATAGATGGCGTGTTTCGGGCCAATCTCGAGGAGACTGGAATGAGTTATCAACTGGAAGTAGACTGTATAAAAGCCGCACGGGAGTTAGACCTGCTTACTACCCCATATGTATTTAACACAAATGAGGCTAAACTGATGACTGAAGCGGGAGCTGACATTATAGTAGCCCATATGGGCCTTACCACAAAAGGAAAAATTGGTGCTAAAACCGCGAAAACCATAGAAGAATGTAAAGTAGAAATCCAGGGCATTGTGAACACCTGTAAAAATATAAATAATGAAGTTATTGTACTTTGCCACGGAGGTCCGATAGCCACACCGGAAGACGCCGGGTTTATATTTGATAATGTGGTAGGAGTAGACGGGTTTTATGGGGCCAGCTCTATGGAAAGGCTTCCAACTGAAATAGCTATTACGGAGCAAATAAAAAAATTCAAACAATTGACTTTCAAAACAAAAACGTATAGTAATGGCTAAAAAAGTCGTAGTTATTGGAGCCTTTGACACCAAAGCGTTTGAGTATGAGTTTCTGATAAACCGTATTGTAGAAAAAGGCCATCAGGTAATTTCTATTAATGTAGGCGTATTGGGTTCTACAAATTTATTTCCTATAGCTATTCAAGCTGAAGCGGTCGCGCAGGCAGGAGGAACTGATTTAATAACCCTTCGAAAAGCGAATGACCGGGGTAGGGCTATCGCGGCCATGTCCGAAGGGGCTGGTAATATTGTAAAGAACCTGTTTATAAAGGAAAAATTTGATGGTATTATAGGAATGGGTGGCACAGCAGGTACCAATATGGTAACCGCGGCTATGCGTGTGTTACCATTCGGATTACCTAAAATTTGTGTGTCTACGGTTGCCTCAGGAGATGTTTCCCCCTATCTGGAAACCTCTGATATCATTATGATTCCTTCTCTCATCGATATAGCCGGAATCAACTCTCTAAGTAAAATTTTTTTAACGAATGCCGCAGGAGCGTTGGCGGGAATGTTGGAAACAAATAAAGAAGCTGAACAGGGAAAGCCGATTATCGCTGCCTCTATGTTTGGAAATACAACGCCATGTATTGACCATTGCCGGGAACTGCTGAATCAAAAAGGTTTTGAGGTCCTGGTGTTTCATGCCACAGGAGCTGGCGGTAAAACCATGGAAAAATTAATTAAGGAAGGTGGTATTCAGGGGGCGTTGGATATTACCACAACAGAATGGGCTGATACCCTATGCGGCGGTGTTTTTGATGCGGGAACCAAAAGGCTGGATGGCCCAGGCGCAGTGGGTATCCCTCATCTTATCGCACCAGGATGCATAGATATGTGTAATTTCGGAAATCCAAATACTATTCCTTCCCGATATAAAGACCGCCTTTTTTACCAGTGGAATCCGAATGTAACCTTAATGCGGACAACGGTAGCGGAAAATAAAAAGCTGGGAGAAATATTTGCCCAAAAGGCAAATTCCGCTACCGGAAAAACAGCTTTTATTATTCCATTAAAGGGGTTTTCAATGCTTGATGCGGTAAATGAAAAAAACGAACCACAGGTTTTTTGGGACCCGGCAGCTGATCAGGCTTTCTTAGATGGGTTAAAAAGTAACCTTAAGCCAGGTATTGATATAGCGGAGATAGATGCCAATATAAATGATCCCGTATTCGCGGAGCGCGCTGTTGAGCAATTTCTAAATATGATGTAAAAACTTTCAAACAAACCAATCAACCACAAATGAGAAATCCATTGTTTACATTACAAACCTCAGTCAGGTCACTTCCTTATAAAAAAAATCTCATACTTTTTTTTATGATCGTATCCTGCTTATTGATTGGTTTTGTTAGCCTAAACACGGATTTTACCCCTCAGACAGCTAAAAATTTCACCTCATTTTCCAATTTAAATCCTGATAAAAAAGAGGATATTCCAGCTATACAAATACTGGTTCCAGGTTTCTCGGTAAAAGAACTGCCCCTTACCTTAACGAATATAAATGTGGTTCGCTATGGCGCTGATGGGCGGCTGTATGCCCTGGCGTATGACGGCCATATCTATGTGCTTACCGATACGGATGGCGATGGCATAGAAGACAAAGCTGAATATTGGTGGGACAAAAAACCTTTGGTATCCCCAGTGGGAATGGTAGTTGCCGAAGAGGGCATCTACGTAACCGCCTTAAACAAAGTATCCTTCATAAAAGATGTGGATAAAGATGGTAAAGCTGAAACAGAAGAAGTAATCACCTCAGACTGGATAAAGCCTTCTGTGTATACCGGCACAACGGCAACGGGTGTAGATGCTTTCGGCATTGCCCGGGATGAATCAGGCAATATCTTTTTCGCGTTAGGAGCGGCGGATTTTACAAAAGCTTATATGGTAGATTCTCTGGGCAAGCCTCATTATGATCTTAACAGTGAAAGAGGAACCATTTTAAAAGTAACTCCTGGCAGTAACCAGCGGGAAATATTTGTGACAGGCACACGCTTTCCTGTAGCGATGGCATTTAATAAAGAAGGTGACTTGTTCGCGACCGACCAGGAAGGCGCTACCTGGCTTCCTAATGGAAATCCGTATGACGAATTAATACATATCCAGAAAGGTCGACATTATGGTTTTCCGCCCCGGCATACCGAATATCTTCCCAATGTGATTGATGAACCCAGCGTGTATGATTATAAGCCTCAGCACCAGTCCACCACCGGATTGAATTTTAATTATCCGGTAAATAATGGGCCGGTATTTGGCCCGGCATGGTGGGAAGGAGATGCTTTTGTAACCGGTTATTCCCGTGGTAAAATATACCGTACCACGCTTACTAAAACATCGTCAGGCTATGTCGCCCGGAATTCTATTTTCGCGTCGCTCACAGATTTAACCGTTGACGCCTGTATTTCTCCCAAAGGTGAAATGGTAGTCGCTACACATTCAGGCCCGCCCGATTGGGGATTGGGTCCTCAGGGCGAGGGCAAACTGTATAAGGTTTTTTACGCCAATCCTGATTTGCCAAATCCTGTCGCTATTTGGGCCTCTCAGCCTGATCAGGTAAAAATTGCTTTTGACAAACCTGTAAACAAGGAGTACCTGGTGGATTTGTCTGATAAAATTAAAATTGAGTTTGGGCAATATGTGGAAGCCGGCGATCAGTTTGAAGTCGTCCGCCCGGGTTATAAGGCTGTTGAAAGACAGGTAAATTTCCCAAGAGAACCGCTAAAAGTAAAAAATATTGATCTGTCTGAAGATGGGTACATCCTATTATTAAATACTTTTACGCATACCGCACCGGTTACTTACGCGGTAACGCTTCCTGCTTTCAGCAGCGATAAAAAAATTGAGAATAGCATGGCCCAAAGCCCGGCTATTGACCTTTCCTATAAACTTAACGGTGTAGCGGTTAACTGGCAGGCAAAGTCCGGAAGTGAGAAATGGGAAGGCGTGATTCCTCATTTAGACCTGGAAGTTAGCCAGGCACTCCTGAAGCCTGCTTTTGAAAATATGGGTTTAGAAAAAGTGTTGCGGCAGCCGGGAAAAGTGACCTTTAAAGCCAAACTTAATCTATCGAACATGCTGCGTCCGGATATTCAGCCTGAATCTACCATTGATTATAAATTGCCCGCTGAAAATGTGGATTTTATTTTTAGCTCGTCCGAACCTTTAGAAATTAAAGCGGATACGGCAAATCTCTCTCAATCAGTGAAAAAAGGGAAGTTATATGAAACGCGGCTTACTTTTAACCAGGTAGCCACACGGGCATATGAATTAGAAGTATCGATGAATACCACCAGTAAAACACCTGTACTCGAACTACATTACATTACAAATGAGGATCCGCGCCCTCGCGCTTTACAACCTCATCGTTTCTTTCTCCCCTGGCTGGAAGATATTTACAATAGTGAAGTAAGCCCTGTGGAGGAAAACCCTGAACTGGCTGGAGGAAACTGGTCCAGAGGGAAAGAATTGTTTTTCGGAGAAGCCACCTGTTCTAATTGCCATAGCGCTGGAGGTAAAGGCAAATTTATTGGCCCCGATTTATCAAATCTTATCTTTCGGGATTATAAATCTGTATTAAGAGATATCAGTGCGCCCAGCGCTACGATCAATCCTGATTATCTGGCGCATACAGTTACCCTTAAAGGTGAACGAAAACTGACAGGGATGATATCTTCCAAAAAAGATTCAATGGTGATACGAGATATCGCGGATCATAAAACGGTGGTACCCATCAAAGATGTACTGAGCACAACCCCCTTATCGGTATCCCTGATGCCTCCAGGCCTGGACAAAATGCTCGGCGAGCAAAAAATGAAAGATTTAATGACGTATTTATTAACGTCATTCCAGCCTGCGGAAATTGAATATGCCTTTCTTCCTCCCAGGAAAAACGCCTCAGAAGTCAATGCTGTATTAGGAAATAGCGGTACTGAATCCGACGAAATAAATGCTAAATTACTGAAAATATTATGGGTTTCAGGTACTAAAGACCATGGACCCGATGAACACGATTATCCGTTGCAGCAAAAGAGATGGACACAGCTTCTTTCTTTGGCTGAAAATGTAAAAGTAACCAACGTATCACAATGGCCGAGTACAGCGCAGTTTGATGATGCGGATGTGGTCGTTTTTTATTGGAATTACCCTGAATTTAATGAAGAGAATGGGAAGCGACTGGACACCTTTCTTCAACGAGGGGGCGGGTTGGTTTACCTTCATTACGCTGTTGACGCGACAGCTAATCCGAAGGCTTTGGCCAATCGTATTGGTCTGGCATGGAAAGGAGGTGTTTCTAAATTCAGGCATGGCCGTGTGGAACTCAATTTTAGCGAAAATAAACACCCAATTACACAAGGATTTACCCATACCGTGTTTGAAGACGAAACATATTGGCAATTGGTTGAGGGCACGAAAAAAATAAATACATTAGCTACCACCCAGGAGGATGGAAACGACATACCATTAATTTGGACTACAGCTGAAACTAAAGGAAGAGTATTTGTTTCAATTTTAGGACATTATAACTGGACTTTTGATGATCCGTTATTTAGAATCTTGTTATTACGAGGCATTGCCTGGGCAGGGAATCAACCTACGGATCGACTTGAAGAGTTAGCCACCATGGGGGCAAGAGTTAGCAAATAGCACATACATTCAATAGAAGGGCCTGTAAGCCTGATGTTTTTTCTTCAGGCTTTGGCCTTCTTCACTATAGAAATGGCAGTATCATATAATCGCACCGTTCAATACCCTAAATTATAAAACTTATGAAAAACGACTACAAATTTAAGTTATGTCTTATCTTATCGATTTGCATGCTCTTCAATGGTATTATAATGGCTGTTCCTTCAACCAATTCTATAACAGCGGCAAGCGCTGTTGACAGAACTATTACAGGTACCATTACTACAGAAGATGGAGAAGTTTTGCCTGGCGTAAATATTTTAGTGAAAGGTACCACACTCGGTACTGTAACTAACGTACAGGGAAATTACTCTATTAATATTCCTGACCAGGGAGGGATTTTAATCATATCTTCCATAGGATATATCTCTGTGGAAATTCCTGTGAATAACAGATCGGTAGTTGATGTGGCATTGGTAGAAGATGTAAAAGCCTTAGAGGAGGTTGTAGTGGTTGGTTATGGTACGATCAACAGAGCCAATATTACTACCGCCGTAAGCACCGTAAAGGGAGAAGAAATTCTGGAAAGGCCAACCGCCATCAACATCGCACAGGGATTGGCGGGTAAAGTCGCTGGCGTCAATATTATGACCAATTCAGGTAAACCGGGCGGAGCTCCGGCGATAAAAATCAGGGGAGTGGGTTCAATTAATACCTCAAGCAGTCCATTATTTGTTATTGACGGGATAGTGGGCGCGGACCCTACCATTATCGACCCTAATATTGTTGAATCCGTAAATATTTTAAAAGATGCTTCCGCGTCAGCGATTTATGGGGCACGGGGCGCGAATGGTGTGGTTGTAATTACTACCAAAAAAGGGAAGGTAGGTACTTCTGAAATATCCTTCAATAATTCAATAAGCTTTGGCACACTGCAACGTGAGGTAGATTTGCTTGACGCCGCGGGAGCCGCGGAAATGTTCAGAAGACAATATGATTATCCTTTCAGGGCCGATCCGAATACCCCAAGACCAGCCCCGCATTTGCCTGGTGGTGAAGATTTTCCGCGTAAGGCCGATTTATTCAATCCTGATGGCACTCCCATATACAATACAAACTGGCAACGAGAATCTACCCGATTAGCGATTTCTCATAACCATTCACTTACTTTTTCAGGAGGTAAGGAAGATTTAAGTGTAACGGCTAACGTGTCTTATCGTAACAACGAGGGTATTATGCTGAACAGTTATGACAAACGCGTAAATGCTTATATCAACTTAGGGTGGCAGGTAAAACCCTGGTTGCATATACAGGGAAGTCTGAACGCAGGCGCGAACCAGGGCAATAATGTGGATTTGAACCCGCTAAGCTCAACCGCCTTGCGTAAAATGTATGAAATGCTGCCTTTTCTGCCTGTTCGGTATCCTGATGGTACTTATTCCCGTCAGGGTGATTATTTGGGCGCGGAAGATTCTGAAAATCCTGTAAGACTATTAAATGAAATTGAAAATGTGGTGGGCAGAACCTATTCGCTTGCTAATTTGGTAGGCACCTTCCAGTTAAGTAATTATTTAGATTTGGTTACCACCGTTGGGGCTCAAACAACAGCAGGATACGATTTTTATTACGCGGGTACCATGCTTAGGGGCGTTTCCGCGAACCAGTTCGGGCAGGCAAGGCGCACCCACTCCAATGCAGGTAACTGGACCAATGAAAACTATTTGAACTATCACAATAACTTTGGCAAACATTCATTAGAGGTTATTGGAGGTGTGAGCTGGTATTTTAGCAGGTCAACCTCTACTTTGGCCGAAGCCCACAATTTCTTTGACGATTATTACGGGTATAACAGTTTACAGGCTGGATCAAATCCCAGACCCCCTTCTTCAACCCCTTTAGGAAACCAATGGAATTCTGTTTTCTCAAGAATGAATTATAATTTCGACAACCGGTATATGCTGGGCGCTTCCTTCCGCGTTGACGGTTCATCCAGGTTTGGCGCTAACAAAAAGTATGGTAATTTCCCCTCGTTTTCAGCAGGATGGAATATTTCCAATGAACAGTTTTTCGACAACCTCAGGGGAACGGTTAGCAACCTTAAATTAAGGATAAGTTACGGGGTGGTAGGAAACGCTGAAATAGGTGATTTTGTAACCTTGGCACGACTCACTACTGCCCAAACAACTTTCAACAACCAGGCCGTTACGGGTGTTACGCTAGGTGCCCTGGCCAATCCTGATCTTTCATGGGAATCGTCAGAGCAGTTTGACATAGGGCTTGAATTAGGACTGTTTGAAGGCAGAGCCAATATTACTTTGGATTTATATAATAAAGTCAATAGTGATCTTCTGTACTTTAAAAGGCTGGCCAGTACAACCGGGTTTACCGGAGTGATGGACAATATCGGAGATATCCGAAACAGGGGGGTTGAAATAGGAATTCAAACCACAAATATAAGTACCGATAACTTCAGGTGGAGCACCGGATTTAATTTTACCCGAAATGTAAGTAAAGTGCTCGACCTGAACGGCGATATTATGTATCCCTGGAGTGGCAGAATTATGGAAGGCAGACCGTTAAACGAGTTTTTTGGTTATAAAAGATTAGGCACCTGGAACCTGGATGAAGCGGATGAGGCAGCTTCTTATGGCAAATTACCGGGCGATGTAAAATGGCAGGACACCAATAACAATGGCATAAAAGATTTAGACGACCGGGTTGTAATAGGTAATGGCATGCCAAAGTTTGAAGCCAACATGATTAATACATTTTCTTTTAAAGGATTATCACTGCTTATTGATTTGCAAAGTATGTATGGATTAAGTTTGGCGCAAACCACCAGGCATTTGCAGCAAAACGCGGCCGTGCGTGTGAACAGTTACGCTGTTATATTGGATGCATGGACACCTACCCATCAGGATACGGAGATTCCCGCGCTAAGAACACCTAACGATCCTCCATCGCCAAGTGAAGTAGCTGATTCCTATGCTGTGGAGGACGCGTCATTCATTCGTGTCAGAAATGTAGGACTTACTTACAGGGTGAATCCCGCCTGGCTGAGCGATATTCATCTTGCAAATTTGGTGATAGGCGTAAATGTTGAAAACGCGCTGCTATTTACCAGATATTCAGGCATGGACCCGGAGTACACTTCATTAGGCTCCCAACTGGAACAAGGCGTAGATATCTATCAATATCCAAAGCCAAGAACTTTGTCCTTCAACCTCAATGTTAATTTTTAATTGTATCCGTCCGTATTTATAAACCTAAGAGAAATGAAACGATTTATCTTTATAACAGGCTTGCTGGCATTGTGCCTTACCTCATGCGAAGATTTTCTGGAAGAAGAACCGGTTGGTATTCTTACCACTTCACAATTTTTCAAAACGCCAAATCAAATTCAGACGGCCATAGATGGCGCTTATAGAGGACTTGCCAGGCCTTTTACTTCCGTTTTTTTGGGTTTACCCATATCCGAATTTTTATCTTTCACAGCGCTTCCTGGTTTCAGTACCAACCCTTTTGGTACCGGTCCGGATGAAGCTTCATTTGTAAGACTCGATGATATTGATCCCGGGAACGGTTACCTCAGAGAAGCGTTCAACACAGTTTATATTCCCATGGAAAATATCAATACGGTTATTGCCAATATTTCTGAAACAGCTGTGATAGATGAAGCGGCTAAAAACAAATACCTGGGGCAGATGTATTTTTTAAGAGCTTACCATTATTTCTATGGCGTAAAACTATTTGGTGAAATTCCTTTAAAGACTACTCCCACAACCAGCATTAGCGATGTGGAACTATCAAAAGCAACCGTGGAAAAAATTTATAATCAAATTGTAGCGGATCTTGAGAATGCTGAAACTACCGGCTTGCCCTGGCGAGATGAAAGCGGACATGCTTCTTTGGGCGCGGTAAAAACGCTTCTGGCCAAAGTATATCTGGATATGGCTGGATTTCCGTTACAAAAAGGAGCGGAATATTATCAGAAAGCTTATGAAAAAGCAAAAGAGGTAATTGCCAGTGGTGAATTTATTCTGTTTGAGAATTATTCAGATTTGAGAGATCCGGCCAATAAAAATAAAGGAGAACATATTTTTATGGTCCAAAGGCAAAGTAATGTCGCCAACTCTGAATTACACAACGCGGTATTGCCACCGGCTATTCCTTCGGCGGGAAATATTTTTGAAAGTGCTTTGCTTCCAACCATAGAATTTTATAATTCGTACGCGGCTGGTGACAGACGAACAGAAGAAAAAGCATTTTTTTACACCTATGCGCCCGGAGAAGTAACTACCTATAAATATTGGGATGAGGAGGCAGCGGTGACACCTCCTTCAGGGGCCAATATTCCCATTTTCAGGTATGCCGATGTATTGCTGATGTGTGCTGAAGCCAAAGCAAACGTGGACGGTGGTACCACTTCTGAACCAGCCGCCATTGATGCTTACTTTCAGGTCCGAAACCGTGCTTTCCCCAATGAAGCCAAACCCGCGTCTATTACAGTTGAAGAGATGTTAAAGGAGCGCATTTGGGAGTTAACCTTTGAATATCTTCTTACCTGGTTTGATTTACAACGCACCCGCAAAACATTGGATGTGGCATCCGGTGAGATGGTAGATTTAATTGGCCATCAGGCTACTCCTCATCTTCGAGCCTTTAAGGAAAGCGATTTATACCTGCCAATTCCAACGGAACAGGTAAACCTAAACCCTAAATTGGCGGAGCCAGCTACCAATTAGATGTTTAGCCTGGATATGATTAAATAATAAAGCAAATTCATCTGCTTTATTTAGGGTTTCCGTACCAAATTTAAGATGCAAGTTGGTAGGACCGTGGTTTTTTCTGATTCCGGAGTCATCCTCTCGGAAAATAAAGCCCAACCGCGCCACGGGGCTGCCAATGGAGCTTATTCTCTATAACCCAATTCCCTCTTATGCTGAGCCATTTGTTCAACTGTTTGCCGCAAACTGCTCATATAGTATTAAAGCAATCACATAATCTGCTTGTTTGTCTCTGAACCTCTATACAATGGCTGTTTGGGCACCAACAGCATCAATGGTGATCAGACTACCTTGGACTCGGAATCGTAAATCTCCTAGGTAAGAAAAGTATAAATCAATAGAATAATGTTAAAGTGCAATTCTCCCAGATGAGAAACATTTTTTATGAAGTTCAAGTTATTCTCGGAAGGATTTTAAAGTATAACTTCTTATTATTGAGAAACTAATAAAATGCGCATGAAACCCGCTTTATTCGATAACAATCAACAGCATACAGAAACCATTAACGCTCGCGAGTTGCTGTATGTGCTTACAGAAGTAAAAAAAGGGAATCTTTCTGTAAGAATGCCCATTGACCTTGGTGGAACAGCTGGTAAGATTTGTGACACGCTCAACGATATCATAGACCTGAATGAGCAGATTGTCCTTGAGTTTACCAAGGCTGGCAATACCATCGGTAAGCAGGGAAAGCTTACACAAAGATTGGAAATTCCAAACGCTAAAGGAGCTTGGGCTACAGGTGTGGACTCATTGAATACCCTGATTTCCGACTTAGTACATCCTACTATTGAGATCGCCCACGTGATCAGCTCAGTAGCCAAAGGCAATCTTTCTGAACTCATGCCCCAGGAAATTGGCGGCAATCAGTTGAAGGGAGAATTTCTCCGGATTTCCAAAGAGGTAAATGACATGGTAAAGCAGCTCAACCTCTTCAGCATGGAGGTAACACGGGTGGCCCGTGAGGTAGGTTCGGAAGGTAAGTTGGGTGGGCAGGCCAAGGTAAAAGGTGTGGCGGGTGTATGGAAAGAATTAACCGATTCAGTGAACCAGATGGGAAGCAACCTCACGGCACAGGTGCGGAATATTGCCGAGGTAACGACGGCTGTAGCTAAAGGAGATCTTTCCAAAAAGATCACGGTGGATGTAAAAGGGGAGATATTAGAACTGAAGAAAACCATCAACACCATGGTAGATCAGCTCAATTCTTTCTCTTCTGAAGTAACCCGAGTAGCGCTGGAGGTGGGTACGGAAGGTAAACTGGGTGGTCAGGCTCAGGTAAAAGGAGTTTCCGGTACCTGGAAGGATTTAACGGATTCGGTCAACCAGATGGCTTCCAATCTTACAGCGCAGGTACGGAATATTGCCGAGGTAACAACAGCTGTAGCTAAGGGAGACCTCTCTAAAAAGATCACGGTGGATGTAAAAGGGGAAATATCAGAGCTGAAGAACACCATTAACACCATGGTGGATCAACTCAATTCTTTCTCTTCTGAGGTAACCCGAGTAGCGCTGGAGGTGGGTACGGAAGGTAAACTGGGTGGCCAGGCTAAAGTAAAGGGAGTAGGTGGCACCTGGAAAGACCTTACCGACTCGGTCAACCAGATGGCTTCCAACCTTACAGCGCAGGTACGAAATATTGCCGAAGTAACAACGGCTGTGGCGAATGGAGACCTTTCCAGGAAAATTACAGTGGATGTAAAAGGGGAAATATCAGAACTGAAGAATACCATTAATACCATGGTCGACCAGCTTAACTCATTTGCTTCCGAGGTAACCCGAGTAGCCCGCGAGGTAGGTTCGGAAGGAAAGCTGGGGGGGCAGGCCACCGTGAAAGGGGTAGGGGGTACCTGGAAAGATTTGACTGACTCAGTTAACCAACTGGCTGGCAACCTGACGGTACAGCTTCGCGATGTGTCCAAAGTGGCAACTGCCATTGCCAATGGTGACCTTACCCAGAAAATCACAGTGGATGTGAAAGGTGAAATTCTTCAGATCAAAGATGTTATCAACCGGATGGTCGACCAATTAAACTCTTTTGGTTCAGAGGTAACCCGGGTGGCACTGGAAGTAGGCTCTGAAGGTCAATTGGGTGGGCAGGCCAATGTGCCTGGAGTAGCCGGTACCTGGAAGGACCTGACCGACTCAGTTAATAAAATGGCTTCCAATCTCACGGCACAGGTACGGAATATTGCCGAAGTAACAACGGCTGTCGCCAATGGTGATCTATCCAGAAAAATTGCGGTTGATGTGAAAGGAGAAATTCTGGAACTGAAAAATACCATTAACACCATGGTGGATCAGTTACGGGGTTTTGCTTCCGAGGTAACCCGCGTAGCGCGGGAAGTAGGTTCAGAAGGTGAACTGGGCGGACAAGCCAATGTGCCGGGAGTAGCCGGTACCTGGAAGGACCTGACCGACTCAGTGAACCAGATGGGAAGCAACCTGACGGCACAGGTACGGAACATCGCGGAAGTGACCACGGCTGTGGCGAATGGGGATTTATCCAAGAAGATCACGGTGGATGTGCGGGGAGAAATTCTTCAGCTCAAAGAAACAATCAATACCATGGTAGATCAGTTGCGGGGTTTTGCTTCCGAGGTAACCCGCGTGGCACGGGAAGTAGGTACGGACGGTAAATTAGGAGGCCAGGCCTTTGTGCCGGGAGTAGCCGGCACCTGGAAAGATCTGACCGACTCAGTGAACCAGATGGCTGGTAACCTGACCTCACAGGTACGGAATATCGCGGAAGTAGTTAAAGCCATTGCCTCGGGCGACTTGTCTAAAACGGTAACCATTGATGTGAAAGGAGAAATCCTGGATCTGAAGGATACGATCAACACAACCGTAGATTTGCTAAGAGCTTTTGCCTCCGAAGTAACCCGTGTGGCGCGTGAAGTAGGTACGGATGGGAAACTGGGTGGTCAGGCTACGGTGAAAGGAGTAGGCGGTACCTGGAAGGATTTGACGGATTCGGTCAACCAGATGGCTTCCAACCTGACCGGACAGGTACGTGGCATAGCGAAAGTGGTGACCTCTGTGGCGAAGGGTAATCTGAAACAGAAACTTTCAATTACGGCAGCCGGAGAGGTAGCTCAGCTTACCGACACCATCAATGAAATGATTGATACCCTGGCGGTTTTTGCTGACCAGGTAACTACGGTAGCCAGAGAGGTAGGGGTTGATGGCAAACTGGGTGGTCAGGCTTTTGTGCCGGGTGCTGCGGGTACCTGGAAAGACCTGACAGAAAACGTTAATCAGTTGGCAGAAAACTTAACTACACAGGTAAGGGCTATTTCTGAAGTTGCTTCAGCAGTAACCAAAGGAGACCTCACCCGGACCATCAATGTGGAAGCCCAGGGAGAGGTGGAAGCTTTGAAGGATACCATCAACCAGATGATTGCCAATCTGAAAGAAACTACCCTCAGAAATCAGGAACAGGATTGGCTGAAATCTAACCTGGCTAAATTTACCCAGATGCTGCAGGGGCAGCGAGATCTGAATACGGTGATCAATCGCATTTTGTCGGAATTAGCCCAGGTGGTGGCAGCCCACTATGGTGCTTTCTACATTTTGAGACAAAATGAAGACGCATCTGTAAAACTCAAACTATCGGCAAGTTATGCCTTTAGAGAAAGTTTTAACCTACCCAAAGAATTTGCCGTAGGTGAAGGTTTAGTAGGGCAATGTGCGATTGAAAAAGAAAGGATCATCATTACCAATGTGCCTTCTGAATATATCAAGATCAGCTCAGGCCTGGGTGAAGCCAAACCTTTGAGCCTGATTATCTTGCCAGTACTGTTCGAAAATAAGGTGAAAGCTGTGATTGAGTTAGCTTCTTTTGAGACCTTCAGCGAAATTCACTTTGATTTTCTGGAGCAGCTTACCGAATCTATCGGTATTGTATTAAATACCATTGAAACCAATACCAGAACGGAAGGATTGCTCACCCAGTCTCAATCGCTGGCTGATGAGCTACGCAGAACTAATGAAGAACTTCAGGATAAAGCCCAGCTACTGGCCAAACAGAAAGAAGAAGTAGAAGCCAAAAACAACGAGGTAGAAGAAGCGCGCAGATCGCTGGAAGAGAAAGCGGAACAACTTACGCTGACATCCAAATATAAATCCGAATTTCTGGCTAATATGTCGCACGAACTTCGGACCCCCCTGAACAGTTTACTCATTCTGGCACAGCAACTGTATGAAAATTCGGAAGGTAATCTCACAGAAAAGCAGGTTCGTTTTGCCAGAACCATCCACTCATGCGGTGATGACCTGATCCATCTCATCAATGATATTCTGGATCTTTCAAAAATTGAATCCGGCTTTATCTCCGCTGAATTTCAGTCGGTTAGATTCAGGGAAATTACCTCTTTTGTGGAAGGTACATTTAAACCTATTTCCGAGGCAAAACATCTCAAATTTTCCATAGAGCTCGATAGAAATCTACCTGGTGTTATAGAAACTGATGCCCAGCGGTTGAACCAGATTCTGAAAAATCTGCTATCCAATGCATTTAAATTTACGGAAAAAGGAGAAGTAAAACTGGAAATCTTTGAAGCAAGAAATAACTGGAAGACTAAAAATATCAACCTGGATAATGCCTCAACAGTAGTAGCTTTTGCCATAAAAGATACTGGTATTGGCATCAGTAAAGAAAAACAGAACATTATTTTTGAGGCATTTCAGCAAGCCGAAGGTTCTACCAGCCGAAAGTATGGTGGTACAGGGCTTGGTTTATCAATCAGTCGTGGTCTTACTGATCTGCTGGGTGGAAACCTGGAGCTTGAGAGTACTACAGGAAAAGGCAGCACCTTCACCTTGTTCGTTCCCCTGGAAGGTATTGCTGGAAAAAAAACCCAGAAAGTGATGCCCGCCGACAATTCCAGACTTGAATATGCCGATATCAGGCAGGGGATGATGCAGAAAGCAATCATTAAAGCAGAGCATGATCTGGAATTGAATAATGAAATCATTAACCAGATTGACGACGACCGCAATAATATTCAACCCAATGATAAGGTATTGATGGTCGTGGATGATGATCTTCGGTTTGGTAAGATCATGGTAGATAAAGGACATGAGAGTGGATTGAAAGTAGTGGTAGCCATCAATTATGCGGAGGTTTTAGATTTTGCCATTGCCCATCACCCGATAGCTGTGACATTGGATATCAAATTGCCTGATTATAGTGGATGGAAAATCCTTGAGCTGTTTAAGAATGACCTGAACCTGCGTCACATTCCTATACATATCATTTCTGGAGAACAAAATAAATTACCTGCTTTCCAACGGGGCGCCCGGTCTTTCCTCTTAAAACCGCTACGGAATGAAGATCTGAACCATCTTTTCAAAGAAATAGTAGATTTCAGTAATAAAAAACACAAGCAACTTTTACTGATTGAGGATAATGAACTTGATGTTTCAAGAGCTGTTAATTTTCTCCAGACCAATGAGATCAAGATAACCAATGCGAAGAATGGAAAAGAAGCCTTACAATTGTTGGAGTACACGGATTTTGATGCAATCGTGATGGATTATATATTGCCTGATATCTCCGGTCTGGAACTGGTCAAAGCATTGAATGCGCGTCAGACACAGTATCTTATACCGGTGATTGTATTTTCAGTCAAGGATTTTTCGCAAAAAGAATTAGTAGTGCTACGTCAAACAGCCAATAGCATTATCTTAAAAGATGTGAATTCACTGGACCGCCTCCTGGAAGAAGTGGTGATGCGTTTACATGTAAACTACAAGATACTTTCTTTTGGTAAACGGAGTATTATTGAGGGTATCCGGATGCAGGAAGATGTACTGAAGGGTAAAACTGTATTGGTAGTTGATGATGACGTAAGAAATCTGTTTGCGCTAACCACTGCTTTTGAACGTTATAATTTACATGTCATTACAGCGGATAGCGGCCAGGAAGCCATTGATATTATCAATAAAAATCCGGGTATTGATATTGTATTGATGGATATAATGATGCCGGAAATGGACGGATATGAAACGACACAAAAAATCAGAGACGAAAATAAAAACGCGGACCTGCCCATTATCGCGGTCACCGCTAAAGCGATGAAGAGAGACAGACAGAAATGTATAGAGGCAGGAGCCAGTGATTATATCACCAAACCTGTGAAGGTGGATCATTTATTATCGCTCATGCGCGTCTGGCTTTATCAATAGCTTTATTAATTTAAGTCATATTATGAAGGATAAGAATTTGGGAAAAAAGTCTGTTTTGGAAAGAGAGAGTTTACCAGAGAAAATAGACATAAAAATCCTTTTGGTAGACGACAGGCAGGATAACCTGATGGCTATTGAAGCTATTCTGGAAAACGGAAATTACATTTTCAGAAAAGCATCTTCCGGGAAGGAGGCACTGAAAATTTTACTGAAGGAGGTGGATTTCTCTATGATCCTGATGGATGTAGAGATGCCTGATTTGAACGGTTTCGAGACAGCAACCATGATTTATGATCGTGACAAACTGCGTCATATCCCAATTATCTTTATTACAGCCCATGACAGTAACCTGGAGAATGTCTACAGGGGATACAAAATGGGTGCTGTCGATTATATTTCAAAGCCTATTGATCAGGAAATGCTCAAAGCTCGTGTATCTGTCTTCATAGAGCTCTATAAAAAAAATTTCCAGCTTAAGGCCCAGGAGCAAAAGCTGATCGTGATCAACAATGAGCTTGAGCACAAAGTGAAGGAAAGAACGAACCAACTGACCAAGAAAAACCTGGAGCTCGAAGCAAAGAATCTGGAATTGGAAAGGATCAACAATGATCTCGACAATTTTATCTACACAGCGTCTCACGACCTGAAAGCACCTATGGCAAATCTTGAAGGTCTGGTCAATATGCTTAAAATGAAGTTGGGTGCCAAACTCAAGGACAATGAGCAATCGCTCTTTAACATGATCGGTATTTCTATCGACAAATTCAACAATACCGTCAAAGAACTGACCAGGATCACCATGGTGCAGAAGGATCTGGAAGACCTTAAGGAACTTATCAGTTTTCAGGAGATGGCAGATGATATTAAGATGGATATTGCCCATCTGGTGAATGAGTCGGGGGTAACATTTTTTGAATATTACGATGTGAAGGAGATCGTTTACGCTAAAAAGAATCTGCGTAGCATTCTTTATAATCTCATTACCAATGCGATTAAATATCGTTCGCCGAAAAGAAAAGGTGAAGTAAAAATTCAGACCTATCGAAGGCATCAGGATATTGTATTAAGTGTTTCTGACAATGGGTTAGGCCTAAGTGAAGCGCACCAGGCTAAAATGTTTACCATGTTCAAGCGCTTTCACAGCCATGTGGAAGGTTCTGGCATTGGCTTATATATTATCAAAAGAATCGTGGAAAACAACGGAGGAAAAATTGAAATGGAAAGTGAAAAGGATAAGGGTACCACTTTCAGGGTGACCTTCGGCCAGCAGACGCGATTAGAAAAAGATATTCAACCTGAGCAGGATAAAAAAGTAAATTGACGTAAAAACTGATTGATGCAAGCTTGCACTAGAATACAAGGTGTTATGTTGATAGACGATGATGTTATCACCAACTACCTCAACAGCGAACTGATTCATGAAATGAACATCGCAAAACATGTGGTAGTCTGTTATGATGGAGATGAAGCCATCAATTATCTCCGTATGTACCAAAACCCGCCCGTTGAGGATAAAAGTGTTACATTGATATTTCTGGATATTAATATGCCGGGAATAGACGGTTTTGAGTTTCTTGAGCAGCTTGATCAATCGCAATTACTGGATAAGATTGACGTGGTACTACTCACTACCTCAGATAACCCCAATGATGTGCGGAAAACAGAGCAGTTTAAAATCAGAGGATACCTTAATAAACCACTTACGGCAGAAAAAATAAATAGTATTGTCGATTCTATGGCTTCCTGATGATCGCTTATGAAAATATCTAGCCTTATTTTTGCCGGATTTTTTTTCATCCTGATCCTTTTCAGCATTACCACTTATGTCAATTACAGGCAATTCGAAAAGGTGAAAGAAGATAATGCATGGCTCGTGCGCTCCCAGATGATCATTCGTTCCCTTAGCCGACTGCAGCGCAACATTCTGTACATGGAAAGTGGTTTGCGGGAGTATCTCCTAACTGGAGAATCTATCTTGCTAAGTCCATATGATTCGGCTGCTAAAGAAAATGAGATCTTGTTTTATGAGTTGGACAGTATAATTGCATTGACTTCTGAAAAAAATGACGAACTTCATAAGATTCGCCTGCTACATCAGACCTGGCTTACAGAATTTGCCGAACCTTTGATCGCGGCAAAAAGAAATGCGGATCAGTCGGACAGTAGTTATCGTGTATTCAGGAAGTTGTATCATGATCAATTAATCAAGAAGACTGAGGAGTATACCCGTTCTGAAATAAAACAAAGTTTCAAAGAATTCAGCGAGCAGGAATACCGCCTGCGTGAGCAACGGAAAACCACACTTGAGGCTTCCGTAGCCAGCACCAGTATTATTTCATTTACACTAACTACTATGTCGCTACTGGTGGGCGCAGCCATTGCCTTTTATATTGCCTGGGTGATTTCGGGTAGGATTAACCGTATGGTAGGCCTGGCTGAGAATATTGCCGGAGGTAATTACCAGGTGCAGATAGAAGATACACGGAAGGATGAACTGAGTAACCTTTCCCGCTCATTGAATAACATGGCCACAATTCTGCAGGAAAATATCTCGGAACTGGAAAGAAAGAACAACGAACTGGACCGGTTTGCCTATGTGGTGTCCCATGACTTGAAAGCGCCACTTCGAGGAATCGAGAACGTTACCACCTGGATTAAAGAAGATTATGCCAATATTTTGCCAGATAAAGTGACAGAGTACCTACAACTCATGCAGGGAAGAATTTACAGAATGGAACATCTGATTGATGGTATTCTCCGGGTCTCCAGGGTAGGGCGGGGCAAGAAGGTCATTGAAGAGGTGGATACAAAAGTTTTGCTGGAAGAAATTATAGAAATGATTGCCCCTTCTTCATCGTTCAGCGTTACGCTGCCAGATCATATGCCAGTTTTTTTCACTGATAAGGTTAGCCTGCAACAGGTTTTTATCAATCTGATCAGTAATGCCATAAAATACCACGACAAAGATAAAGGAAATGTTATGATTTCGTGGGAAGATTTGCCGGATCATTATGAATTTACCATCAAGGATGATGGGCCAGGTATTGAGGCCAGGTACCATGAAAAGATATTTATTATCTTTCAGACCTTGCAGGATCGAGATACTGTGGAAAGTACAGGCGTTGGGTTAGCAATTGTAAAAAAAATTCTGGAAGATAAAAAAGGCAGCATACGGGTAGAGTCTAAAAAAGGAAAAGGCGCGGCCTTTATTTTTCAATGGCCCAAAGATGAGCGGGAGTTAACTTTCTGAAGTTTTGAAAGAGGTGTATATTGCGGAGATTAAAACAACATTATAAAGTATGGTTGACAAGGTAGTTAATATATTGCTAGTGGAAGATGATACGTTGGATATTATGCACGTTGAGCGAACTTTAATAAAACTCAATATTGTCCATAAACTGTATGTCGCCAAAAACGGTCTGGAAGCATTATCTTTATTAAGAGGGGAAGGCATAGAAAAAATACAACCACTTCCCAGCCTGATCATGCTGGACATCAATATGCCCAAAATGGATGGTTTTGAGTTTTTATCTATTCTCCGTCAGGACCAGGAACTCAAAGATATCAAGGTCTTTATCATGTCCACCTCCAATCAGGAAGAAGATAAAAATATGGCTAAAAACATGGGGGTTTCCGGTTATGTGGTTAAGCCTCTGAACCTCAACAATCTCGCTTCTTCAATGGACAATTTCAGCCTTATGATTGATTTACTAAATCTAAAGAAGTAGTCGAGGAGGCGTGTATTCTATTAGGACTTCCGCACCAAACCAGGCAAATCCCCTATTTTGGAGCGGAAAACCCACTGCTTTATTATTGTGGCTCAAAGGGTACAAAAACAGCTACAATTTCTGGCATAATTTATCATTACATGGCACCAACACTAAATTATTTATATGAAACATCAATTGACCTTTAACAGCATTGTTCACGTTTTTTTACTGGCACTTTATTCCTGTGGAACTACAGGTGAGACCACGGAAGTAAATGAGATGGAGGATGCTAACGATATAGAACACCTGGAATTTACAGTAGCGGAAGCACCGGCATGGACTGCCTTGTTTAACAGGACATCCGGATGGTTTGGCGCCGATGGCATATTCGCGATACCCCTTGATGGAAAAGATAATGAGACCGCCAAACCCGGTACGGAAACACTGCTGATATTCAGCGATACCATGATCGGTGAGATCAAGGATAGCACCTTGCGGCCAGGCCCTGTTATGGTGAATAACACCGTAGCTTACCTGAAAGGAGGTGCGCCAAAAGAAGCTAATATCAGTTTCCAGTGGGCAAAAAACGCGGAGGGAAAACCAAAGCATTTGTTCTCTCCCAGTACAGCTTCCGCTGAAAAAGGAGATTATTACTGGCTTGGGGATGGATTTCTGAATACAGCGCTTGACAACACTATTTACATTTTCGCTTACAGAATGAGGAATCTTGATAAAAGTGAAGATTGGTCATTCAAAGAAATGGGTACAAACCTGATCGCGTTGCCTTCCGGAAGCCAGCCTCCCTTTACAGACCAGCGTCAGATAGAAACTCCCCTTCGTTTTGAAGATGGTGGATTTGGGGCAGGCATTTTCGTAAATACACAAAAAGCCGGTGCCCCAAATCCCGATGGATATGTGTATGTATATGGGGTTAGGGGAAAAGAAAAAAATCTGATGGTGGCAAGGGTCTTACCCGCGGATTTTGAGCGTTTCGACGCATGGCGGTTTTGGGATGGTAAAGAATGGAACGCGGATATGCGAAAAGTAAATGATGTTACCCAGCAGGTTTCCAATGAACTGAGTGTTTCCGCGCTTGCTGATGGCCGATACGCGCTTGTATTTACTTTAAATACAATGAGCCCAACTGTAGGGTTACGTTTGGGGCGAACACCTTATGGACCATTTGGCCCTGTTATAAAAGTTTGGGAAGCCAAAGAAATGCAGCGGAAAAATTATATTACCTATAACGCGAAGGCCCACCCTAATTTATCCGCTCCGGGCGAGCTGCTGATCAGCTATAATGTGAATGCCTTTGATTTTATGAACGAGCTAAAAGCCAATCCAAACCTGTATCGCCCCCGTTTTATTACCGTGAAATACAAGTAATACGGTTATCAGGGTAATCAACCGGGGGTAATCAAAATAATCGCAAATGAAAATAACCAATATAAAAGCAACCACCGTAGCCGTACCGCTTGAAGCCCCGATACGACATTCTAATGGGTGCCATTGGGGCCGTTTTGTAAGAACTATCATAGAAGTGGAAACCGATGAAGGGATTACCGGACTTGGAGAAATGGGTGGTGGGGGCGAGTCTGCTGAAGCTGCTTTTAATGGATTGAAAAGTTACCTGATTGGCCATGATCCGATGCGACTGGAAGCCATGTATTGGAAAATCTGTAATCCTACGGCATCATTGTATAATAACCGTTTGCAGTTACATGCCGCCTTAGAGTTTGCCTGTATGGATATCATCGGTAAAAAGCTGGGCATACGAGCCTGCGACTTATTAGGTGGATCAGTACGGGAGGAAATATCTTTCGCGTCTTATATTTTTTTCAGATACCAAAATGAAAAAACCGGTAAAGGAGGCGAGGAAACCGCCGAACAAATTGTGAATCATGCCAAAGACCTCGTTAATAAATATGGGTTTAAAGTTCATAAATTAAAGGCCGGGGTATTCCACCCCGATCATGAAATAGAGGTATTCAGAGCCTTATCCAATGCTTTCCGAAACCATAAGGTTAGAATAGACCCTAATGCGGCCTGGAGTGTGGAAGAGGCGATTCGTATCGGACAATCTATTGAAGATCTTCCCAATGATTATTTCGAAGACCCAACCTGGGGATTGGAAGGAATGCGGCGGGTGAGGGATAAAGTTCGTATTCCAACCGCTACCAATACGGTAGTAATAAATTTTGAGCAACTGGCTTCCTGTATCCGCAACCAGGCGATGGATGTGATTTTGTTGGACACCACTTTTTGGGGAGGTTTAAGGCAGGCGTGGAAAGCAGGGGTGATATGCGAAAAATTCCAGATTGGAGTAGCTGTGCACAGCTCCGGAGAATTGGGTATCCAACTGGCCACTATGTTGCATCTTGGCGCCAGCACGCCAAATCTGTCTTTCGCGGCTGACGCGCATTACCATCACCTCACCGATGATATTATCAAAGGCGGGCTGATGCCCTATAAAAATGGTAAAATAAAAGTGCCGGAAGGTCCGGGCTTAGGCGTTGAACTGGACAGAGACAAGCTCAAACAATATGCGGAATACTACAAAGAGGTAGGCGGATATCCATACGACCGCGACCCGCAAAGACCTGATTGGTTTAGCATACTTCCAGAGAGAAATTGGGCTCCATTAAAATAAAAATAGTATGGAATTAACCATTGAAAATATTTCTGTATTTGCCGATGGCGTAGACCACGCTGAATGTATTGCTGTACATCCTGATGGATCAGTATGGGCCGGAGGAGAAGCCGGCCAGATTTATCGTGTTTCATCAGACGGAAGCAAAATAGAGGAAATAAATAATACAGGTGGATTTATTTTAGGAATCGCGTTTTCTCCGGAGGCCCGCTGGCTGGCAATTTGTGATTCAAAAAATAAATGTGTGTGGAAACTGGATATCAAAAGCAATCGGCTTGACAAGTTCGCGATGGGAGCGGCAGGAGAAAATTTTAATATTCCCAATTATGCCGTTTTTGATAAACAATCAAATTTATACGTATCGGAAAGCGGAGCATTTCGGGAAATAAAAGGCAAAATATTCCGCTATAATCAGAATGGTACCGGGCAGATTTGGCATAACGGTCCGTTTAATTTCGCGAATGGAATGGCACTTTCCGTGAATGAACAATACTTATTTGTGGTATGCTCCTGGTTGCCTGGTATTGAAAGAATAGAGATTAAGGCAGACGGCACCGCCGGAAAAAGGGAAGTATACGCGACTTTACCTCAAACCTGCCCGGACGGACTGGCATTCGATGCCGAAGAAAATCTGTATGTTTCCTGTTATGCGCCCAATAGTATATTTAAAGTTAGTAAAAATCAGGAAGTAACTCTTCTGATAAATGATTGGGAAGCACATACGCTTTCTAATCCTACTAATATCGCCTTTGGTGGAAAAAATTTCCGGCAATTATTTACCGCGAATTTAGGAAGGTGGCACATTAGTAAAATAAACATGCCTGTGCAAGGCTTGAAATTAACTTGCCATTATTGATGAAGAATCGGAATAAACTACTTTATCTCATCAATGCTTTTAATAATTTCATTGGCCTTATTAGTGAAGCTTTCTAATATTGTCTTTTTTTCTATGGAACTGGTCAGGGCATCAAATTTATAAGTTCCATTTTCAAAGCTTTGGATTTCATGCATTCTATCGCTTAAAAGACTTAATGTAGCTGCATCAGAAACTTTTTGCGCGTGTATCAATTGTTCTTTTTTGCTTAAACATTCTTTCAAATTGTCTACCAGTGACTGTAATTGTAATGACATATTATTTTTTCGTTTAATGATTAATACATAAGTAATATTTCCAACAAAGATGATGCTACATTTAGTTGCTTCTGATAATAAATACATTAATGGAAGCCAAAATTGAAATTCGTTTATGGATTGAAGCGATTTGTAGCAGTTATTTGTGTTTTAATTGATTTTACGGAAAGCAGTATGAGTTGCGGAAAAAAGGACAAACTTTTCGATGAAGCTTGTCCTTTATGTATTATCTGGTTTCAGAGTAGGGTATTAACCTACCACAATATCCTTTTGGGCAAAAGGCTGGCTGTACAATCTGTTGCCAGTAGCCTTGTACAAAGCATTGGCCAACGCACCGATAATCGGTGGCAAAGCCGGTTCGCCCAAGCCAGTGGGGTCTATGCCATTTTCCACAAAAAAGGCTTCTACCTCCATGGGCGCTTCTCTGTTCCGAATCAGGTGGTATTTGTCGAAGTTGCGTTGTTCGGGTACGCCATTTTTAAAGGTAAGGGCACCGTACATGGCATGGCCAATGCCATCCACAATACCACCCTGTACCTGATTCAGCGCGCCTTCCGGGTTGACCACAATACCACAATCCACGGCACACCAAACTTTTTTTACCTTTGGGTTTCCATTGTCCATCACCACATCCACCACCTGGGCTACATAAGAATTATGGCAGAAATAAGCGGATACACCTCGGTACACGCCCGGCATATCTTTACCCCAACCCGATTTTTCTTTTACTAATTTTAATACGCCCGCATACCTTTCCGCTTCATAGTCGTTATCGTTACCCACCGGATTGTTAATGGCTTTATCGAATAATTCCAGCCTGAAATCTATAGGATCTTTTCCGGCTGCTTCCGCCACTTCGTCTATAAACGACTGTTCCGCTCCCGCGACAAAGTTAGACCGTGGTGCCCGCCAGGCGCCGGTGGATACATTGGATTCCACACTTTTATTTTCTGCCAGGTAATTACTGACCGTGCCTGCCGGAAAGCGATTGACAAACAGAGGCCCTTCATTCATACCGGCACCCCTGATGTGGAAAGCAATCAATTCGTTGTTTTTATCGAGGGCCGCCCGGTACCTGATTTTATAGGCGGGGCGATAGGTTCCCTGTGTCATGTCATCTTCACGGGTATAAATCAGTTTGATGGGTGCCTTTACTTTTTGCGAAATCGCCGCGGCTTCCAATCCGAAGTTACCATAAAGCCTTCGGCCAAAGCCGCCCCCCATGCGGGTCATGTCCACCATAATCTTGTCTTCGGGAAGTCCCAGAAGATCGGAAGCGCTTTTCCGCAGGTTTTCAGGTGTCTGAATCGGGCCGATCAATTCAGCTTTTTCACTGGTTACATGGGCGAAAAAATTCATCGGCTCCATGGTATTATGGGGCAAAAAAGGAGCACTGTAAGTCTTTTCTATCACTTTAGCCGCGTTTCTGAATGCCAGATCAGGGTTGCCATCCTTTCGGTCTGGTTCATCGGGGGCTGTATCAAGGGCCTTATCAAGGGCCAGGTTATGGTCTTCAGAATTTTCCATAGGCGATTCCTCGTCCCAACTCACTTCCAGTGCATTCTTGGCCTTCATTACCTGCCAGGTACTTTCGCCCACTACGGCTACCAGTTCCGGAAAGGCGTTGGTATCGGACCACTGCTTCTCTGCGGGAGCGGTCCGCACTTTCACCACATGTTTGATGCCCGGCATGGATTTCACTTTACTGGCATCAAAATCTTTGACTTTCATGCCGAAGGCCGGCGGGTGTATGATCATGGCGATCAGCATCCCTTCCCGCTTGAAATCCAGACCGAACAAGGGTTTTCCGGTTACAATTTTCAGCCCGTCAACATTTTTGGTTGGGTTACCGATAATCTTGAAATCTTTCGGATCTTTCAGCTCTATTTCTTCGGGAACTTCAATATCCGCCGCACTGGTAGCTATCGCTCCGTATCCGACAGACTTGTCTGATTTGGTATGGGAAATCATCCCTTTGTCAGTGGTCAGTTCACCTACAGGAACATTCCATTGCTTGGCAGCGGCCTCCATCAGCACCCTGCGTGCGGCAGCACCTGCCATGCGCAGGCTTTGCCATCCCTGTCGGATAGACTGACTGCCACCGGCTAACTGCCGGGTGAACTTTTCGGTATTTAACGGGGCTTGTTCCACCACCACATTTTTCCAGTCTACATCCAGTTCCTCAGCCACAATCATGGGCATGGCGGTTTTAACGTTCTGGCCGATTTCAGGGTTGGGCGACATAATCGTTACCAGCCCATTATCACCAATCTTGATAAACGCGTTGATGTCGAACCATTCTTTGGGAATATTCGCCATTTCCTTTGCGGAAGGCTGGCAACCCGCTAACCAATTAAAGCCTATCATCATGCCGCCACCCACGGCAGTGGACACTTTGAGGAAAGATCTTCTGTTATATTTTGTTTTTATTATGGTCATAGCTCTTTAATTAAATGTTTATCCCATGTTTTTTGAGGCGGTTTTGATGGCGGCCCTGATGCGCAAATAGGTGCCACACCTACACAGGTTACCATTCATGGCATTTTCGATGTCCTCATCGGAAGGATTAGCGTTTTGAGAAAGAAGAGAAGCCGCGTTCATGATCTGCCCTGTCTGGCAATAGCCACATTGCGGTACGTCGTGCTCTAACCAGGCAGCCTGTAAAGCATGATCTGCCTTTTCTGATAAACCTTCGATGGTTGTAATTTCTGATTCGCCTACATTGTTGATGGGAAGGGAACATGAACGAACCGCGGCGCCATTTAAATGCACCGTACAGGCACCACATTGCGCGATACCACAGCCAAACTTTGTACCCACCAAATCCAAATGATCGCGAAGTACCCAAAGAATTGGAGTATCAGGTTCAACATCTACCTGATGCTGGTGTCCGTTCACCTTTATTTTAAAAGCTGTCATATTCAATTTTTTATGTACGAGTGATAAAGTTGTTCACTAACTTACTAAATTTAGCGTGTGTTTGCGAATATATCTGAAAAAAAGCATATCTGTTGGTTCATCCACTTCCTGGTGAACCCCCATATTTATTTAAGCTCAGCTCGATTTTAGCATTAGGCTGCTCTGGCTATCATGGCGCATAGCTGTCTGATTTGATGGTTCATTTAAATTATTAACCGCTACTCGCAATGGCGAGCCGGACTGCCGATGCGGTTAAAAATTGTTGATCTTGCCAAATCTGCTGCCTTACCAAAACCATAGCATCTACAAAGGTTTTAAGTACAGGCAGCCGCAGGGAAGTATTTATGCGCTCTAAGGGGATCAGCTCGGCTATTTTGCTCAGGCGTGTTCCCGCGTTAATATTGATGTTGATCTGGTGCTTCGATGAGCAGGGCTACTATACAAACCTGGAGCGGGAAGTTTCATCTTCCATCAGTGATAAATTTTTTATAGCGCCTGTAGCATTAAGTAGGATTTACCATGCTTCATGGTAAAAAGTAGCGGTTATCATACCCATATGTCGCATAGGCGCTAATGGAGGCGCGAAAAATCAGTTCAAGAAGCATAAAATAAGCGCAGAAAGCTGTTCTGGTACAAAAAAGGAAAAAAAGTTTGCCTGTTTTGTCTTCAAATGCTATCTTAAAAAAATTACGACGATTCTGAAACTGAATGATTTTTTTAATAGTACAAAAACAGGTAAAAAAAGAAAACAGGTAATTGATACAGTATCTATATATTATTCCAGTGCTTTCGCGATGCGAGAGCAGTCACAATGGATAGGATAGTACCCTACATAAAACAACTTAAACAGGAAGCCTCATACATATTGTTTGTTAAAATGTATATAAAAAGTATTATATTGAATTTCAATATTTACATTAAATCCATAATATTGCCATTGTAAGTATAGTGAAAATAACCGCTATTGCGGTTATCCAGATGTTGTACGCAAATTTTAAACATTACACACTAATGGATATTTCAAAGGCTAGGTTGAGCGAACTAGCAAAAATTTGTAAATCTGTATATGGTGGTCCAATTAATCATAGTCAACTTAAGATAAATAATGAGCCTATAAAAGCTCAAAGAATAATTCACGGTTCATATGGAAGAGGTTTTTGTAGACTATTTTGGAACGATAATACAGTTGTCGTTGCATTTCGAGGGACTAGAGAAGGTATTGATTGGATAATTTCAAACTTTTTGCTTTTCCCTTCCCGTCTCAAAGATTGTGGTTTAGAAGCAAATTCC
>JBGTIS010000151.1:0-7661 GCA_041745535.1 Cyclobacteriaceae bacterium
AAATTAAAGGAACACGATCAAAATGGAAATACCTTCTATATTTTCTAATTTCGCGGATAACTATTTGTTTCGCTACATTGGCAAATGGAATATTTCCGATGACCGCGAAATTCACACTACTACCGTAATTAATGCCCCTGCTGAAAAAGTTTGGCGTATACTTACTGATTATAGGGCTTATGGCAAGTGGAACCCTTTTATTGTCCAGATAGCGGGAAAAATTAATGAAGACGATTTTACAAAGGTAACTTTCAGAGTACCCAATCTACCGGAAGACTATTTTTATTATGCTATTTTGAAAGTTTCTGAGCCCAACAGAAAGCTAGTTTGGAGAAGCAAGTTGTATGCCTCCGAGTTATTTTCCGGAAGGCACATATTTGTAATAGAGGAGCTTTCGGCCGACCAGATACAACTCACCCATAAAGAAAAGTTTTCGGGTCTGCTGGTCTATCTGATTGAGCCCGCTTTTTTTGGCAAAGCCAACCGTGCCATTCATGCTATGGACAAAGCACTAAAAGAAAGAGCTGAGCAATTAAGTTGATTTACAAAAAATCAGAACTTAACCGCTCAGCAATTTAAAAGTGTTTAATAAGCCCTTACTTCTTTTCCCTGTACAAAGTTAATAAATGCCCTGTTCACCACACCATTACCACCAGGCGTTGGATAATTTCCGGTAAAATACCAGTCGCCCAAATGATCGGGGCAGGCTTTGTGCAAATTGTCTACATTCTGGTAGATAATTTCAACTTCCGATTTCAGGTCGGGTGGTGTTACAATACGGGCAATTATGGCCGATACCTGCTCATAAGTGAAAGGCTCGTACAATTGCTTCACATAATTAGGAGAATCTGGTAAACTGCCTTTTTCTACGCACTGCTCATATACTTCGTCAATCAGGTTTTCCAGTTTTGCTTCTTTCAGCAATTCAATTACTGCCCGGAAAGCCACAAAATCGCGCATTTTCGACATGTCTATCCCATAGCAATCAGGGTAACGAATCTGAGGGGCAGAAGACACAATTACAATCTTTTTTGGTTCCAGCCGATCCAGCATGCGCAACAGACTTCTTTCCAGGGTAGTGCCCCGTACGATGGAGTCGTCAATAATTACAATATTGTCCTGTTTCTTTTTGATTACCTCATAAGTAGTATCATATACGTGCGCTACCAGGTCATCGCGATGCTCATCGTCCGTAATAAAGGTACGCAGTTTGGCATCTTTAATCACCAGTTTTTCTACCCTGGGGCGAAAGGTTAATAACCGTTCCACGTCTATTTTTTCATATGGTTCGCTACTATTTAGGATGGTCTGCTTACGTTCTTCGCTCAAGTGATCTTCCAGGCCTTGCAATACGCCCAGGAAGGAAGTTTCGGCACTGTTTGGCACATAAGAAAATACGGTGTTCTGCAAATCGTAATCGATAGATTTCAGAATCTGGGGAATCATGTGTTTGCCCAGTTGCTTTCTTTCGCGGTAAATATCCGGATCAGAACTGCGGGAGAAATAAATGCGCTCGAAACTGCACGACCGTTTTTCTAATTTATCTATAAAAGGATATTCACCGTAATCGCCCTGCCGATTGATAATTAAAGCATGACCCGGTTCTACTTCCTTAATTTGCTCGTATGGTACATTAAAAGCGGTTTTGATAGCGGGTTTTTCAGAAGCTACCACGATGATTTCGTCATCGGCATAGTAATAAGCCGGACGAATACCAGCCGGGTCGCGGGTAACGAAGGAAGCTCCTGAACCAATAATACCTGCCATTACATAGCCCCCATCAAAATCTTTACAGGAGCGGGAAAGTACACGTTGCAGATCCAGTTCGTTTTCAATCAGGTTAGTAATTTCCTGCTTGGTATACCGGTTTTTATATTTGTCGAAAAGCCGCTGATTTTCTTCGTCCAGAAAATGGCCTATTTTCTCCATTACTGTTACCGTATCAGCCTTCTCTTTAGGGTGCTGCCCTAATTTTACCAGAATATCGAAGAGTTCGTCTACATTGGTAAGGTTGAAATTCCCGGCCATTACCAGGTTGCGGCTGCGCCAGTTATTCTGCCTTAACATAGGGTGGCAGTTTTCAATAGCATTATTACCATGGGTACCATAACGCAGGTGCCCCAGCCAGATTTCGCCGGTGAAAGCTACGTTTTTCTTCAGCCAGGCAGCATTTCTGAATTTATCGTTGCCCTCTTTTTTAGGTTTCTTAAACTTTTTATTGATTTTCTTGAAAATATTGGAAATAGGCTGTGACGACACTGAGCGATACCGGCTGATGTAGCGGGTACCGGGCGGCACATCAAGTTTGATATTGGCCACGCCCGCGCCATCCTGACCCCGGTTATGCTGCTTTTCCATTAACAGGTAAAGCTTATTAACTGCATACAGCGGCGTACCGTATTTTTCAATGAAATAAGATAACGGTTTACGCAACCGGATCATGGCAATACCGCATTCATGCTTTATGACATCGCTCATATAAAAACATTTTTAAGATTTGACCTTATTAAAATATAAACAAAATATGGCTGATAAAATTCATTAACCAGTCCGTTTTAAAGAACAAAAACAACAACGGAAAAATTAGTCCAATTGCCAGAATTTTCTCCCATAACGGGAAGTTTATAACAGTTGTTTTATTTGCGATTCCTTTATTTTCTTCCCTGTAACTGTAACGGTTTGTTTCCTCAACAGTTTCAGCATTTTTGAAGTACATGTAAAAGGGTATTTTCAGGTAATAAAATAGCGAAATTACCGTATTGAACAAACCAAAAATCAATAAATAAAATAAATAACTTTCACCTGTTTGCTGATAGGTTTCCCATAATGCGCTAAATATCAATAACTTAGCGGTAAAACCGGCTGTTGGTGGCAGCCCAACCAGCGAAATCATCACAATAACTGCCATTACTCCAATAAACGGGTATTGTACACCTAACCCTTTGTAGTCGCTAATGTTTTCAAAGCCGGTTTCCTGGTAAATCATTTTAATCAGCAGGAAAGCGCCAAAGTTCATAAAAAGGTATACGGTAACATAAAATACTACACTATACATACCCAGTTCTGAATAGGCCAACACCCCTACCAAAATAAAGCCTGAATGCGCAATAGAAGAGTACGCCATTAACCGCTTGGCATTGTTCTGCCACAAAGCGGCAAAATTTCCAATTACCAGGGTAGCCCCTGCTATAACAGCCACCACCACTTGCCAGTTGATATTAACGGAGCCAACAGACAGATCAAACGCATGGGTTGCGGATAAAAACCGGGTAAGCACAGCAACGGCTGCTATTTTAGGAGCCACCGAAAAAATTGCCACAGCGGGTATAGGGGCTCCTTCGTATACGTCAGGCGCCCATATATGAAAAGGAACAGCGGCCATTTTGAAAAGAAATCCACCTATGGTGAGCAATACACCAATTACTAATAATCCATCAGTATTGCCTGTACTTTGTAAAAAACCGGGGCTGTTGATGTCTAAAGTGCCCGTAAAGCCATAAAGCAGCGAAATACCATACAACATCAGGCCGGAAGCTACGCCACCAAATAAAATATACTTCATGCTGGCTTCCGTACCTTTGCGGTCGAAATGAAAAAAAGTAAGCACATAGGAGCAAATGGATACGGTTTCAATAGATAAATAAATAGAAAGTAAATGTGATGACATAGCCATGAACATACTTCCTATAACAATACCTAATAAAACGGTGTAATACTCACCTGTTCTGTTTAATGGATAATTATTATGAATTTTACTGTAATTAAGCGAAAAAAAAACAGCTAAAATACCAGACAAACAGAAGAGGATTTTAAAAAAGATACCATAACTATCCAGGCTTAACATGCCTGAAAACAGCGGTACAGACGCCAGTTCCTGCACCTTAATACCATTGAACTGAATCCACTGCGCTACCAGAAAACCGAAGCTCAGCAGCAATCCTCCGCAGGCAATAACCGGAAGGATGCTACCGCGCCGCTGCTTCAGCGCCAGATCAGCTATAATGAGCAGCAAAAAAGCAAGCACTAAAAATATTTCAGGGAGCAGATACGCTATACTTTTCAGAATATCTGAAAGACTGGCATTCAGTTCCCCAATGTTAGTATGCTTGATCACGCAGCAGTAGTTATTGGTTTGAAATAGTTATTGTCCAAGAATTAGTTTTAGATTGGTCTGCCCTGTATTCAGTACAAAGCCTACAAAATTATTCACTGAATCGCTCACCATATCCAGAAATAAACTGGGGAAGATTCCAAACACAATCACAGCGATTATCAGTGGTATAAACATGGCATATTCCCGGAAATTCAAATCAGTAAGCTTACTATGCCATATATCTTCACGCAGATAGTATTCACCAAAAAACATTCTTTGTAAAGTCCAGAGATAATAACCGGCACTCAGCAATAAGCCCAGCGTAGCCACAATGGCCATCCAGCGCGGTATCAGCATGTTTACCGTGGCTGAATTAAAAGCCCCTAAAAATACCAGCAGTTCAGCGATAAATCCGGAAAAACCGGGTAAGCCTAAAGAAGCAAAAAAGGCTATAATTACTACCGCTGTAAAATGAGGCATGGCTGAAGTTAATCCGCCAAAATTAGCGATCAGCCTGTTATCGGTACGGTCGTAAAGCACGCCGGCGATCAGAAAAAGCATCGCCGTAATTAAACCATGGCTGAACATCTGGTACAAACTACCGCTGGTGCCTTCTACAGTAAGCGAAGCAAGTCCCAGTAACACAAATCCCATGTGCGACACTGAAGAATAGGCGATGAGCTTTTTCAGGTCTTTCATGGCCAGGGCATTTAACGCGCCATAAATAATGGCCAGAACACCAAAAAATCCGATCCACCAGGCATAATGGATCGCTCCTTCAGGAAAAATGCTAAATCCGATCCGGATCAAACCATAGCCGCCTATTTTCAGTAAAATACCAGCTAAAATTACAGAAATAGCCGTAGGAGCCTCTACGTGTGCATCGGGCAACCAGGAATGAAGCGGCACAGCCGGCAGTTTGATGGAAAAACCAATTAGCAGTGCTAAAAATGCCAGAAAACGAACCGGCACCCCCCACAACATGGAGGTAACAACCGTATCCAGTATAGAATCAGGAATGAAGTTGGCGGAATTCATCATGGCTGCCATATTAAAGGTATGCACCAGTTTGGTACCCGGTATGGTACCTGCCTGCACCTGTGCCTGCACTTGCACCAGTTGTTCGGTGGTAACCGTACCTCCCTCACCAATAATACCGGCTAACTTACCCGTTTCAATCGGATCGATCACACTGTTATACAGCCCGATCATGACAATCAGAATGAAGATTGAACCCAATAAGGTATACAGAAAGAATTTAATAGAAGCGTACTCTCTTCTAGGGCCGCCCCACAAGCCGATCAGAAAGTACATGGGCAGCAGCATAAATTCGAAAAACAGGTAGAAGAGAAAAAAATCGAGGGCTACAAAACAACCCATTATGGCCGCGCTTAATAACAAGAATAAAATGGCATACCCTTTTAGATGCTTGTTGATAGTGAATGAAGCGATAGCGCCTATAAAAAGAATAACAGCCGATAAAATAATGAGTGAAATGCTTAATCCGTCTACCGCCAGAAAATAATCGATAGATAATCGGCCCAGGCTACCCAGGTTCAGGTCAATCCAATCGGCTTTTTCCACCATTTGAAAATGGAAATTAGGTAGCAATACAGCAAGCTCATGGTTAAGCCCTTTATCGGGTTGCGATTGAAACAGGTAACCGATCAGGCCGGCGATTACAATTTCTACAACCGATACGCCCAGAATTACCCATTTGAAAAAGTTTTCCTTAGCGTGAGGAACAAAAAGCAAAAAGAACGCGGCAAGCAGGGGAATAAAAACAAGAAATGAAAGTAAATGGTTTGCCATATTAGCTATTGATAAGCAAACCCAAAATTGAATGACTTAATGTTAAAGTCCAAAAGATACGCTTGAAAGTTTTGATCCGCACTTAAATTTTAATACTAAATTGTACTTAACGTAGCGGCTTACTGTAACGAATGAATAATTAACCGAAGCTTTACTTCTTTTTAAAATCTCCCTGCTTCAGCGATTTAATAAACTGCCCCCAGGCAAAAGGATTAAGCAGCGGATTGGGCCTTGGGCCTGCGCTGTACTGCATCCGGTCGAACTGTTGCTGCATATAATAGCGGTAGTTCATGTTGCCATCCATGGGCATGTTGCTGAACATCTTGGCCAGCAATTCCGCACCCAGGTTATTCCGCATATTATTGTACTGATCTTCGTCGGGCAGTTGCAGGGCCAGCACCGCCTCTTTAAACATTTCTTCGGTTGGAAATGGAAAAATTTCTATCGCTGGCAAAATAGTGGTATCTGCCTGCAGTTCAACCACAATGGTTTGGCTTTCACTTACACCCAGCGGCACAATATAATGTTGTTTTTTGTAGCCGATAGAGCTGAACACCACGGAATCGCCGGCCAGTACCGCCAGTGAGAAGTAGCCATACTGGTTGGTAGACGTGCCACGACCCGCTTTCGGAACAAAAATGTTGGCGCCAGCCAGTGCGGAAGTACTGTCTTCGCCCAACACCAGTCCGGAAAGTTGCAGCACCCTTCTTTCACCCTGTGCTTTTGCTTCGTAAGCTGCTAGAAGCCAGAGGGTGATTAGCAACACGCCCGCAAAAATTATTTTATATGTATTTTGTAAACTCACTTCAATAAATTAAATACGAAAAAACAGTCTACTAAGATATTCATAGAATTTTGATATTAATAATAATTTTCTTACAAAATAGGTCGGCTACCGGTATATTTGTTTAAATCAAATAAAAAATACCGAGAATCCCTTTTGTTAAACAAATCTTTTTATGCGGGTCAAGAACTTTAGTCTTTCGTTCGGATTGCAACTATTCAAATCATTTTCAGAGGAATCGAGGGTAAGAATATTGTTTTTATTACATAAACAAGGCGAAATGTGCATCACCGATCTTGAACTTATTCTTGATTTTACCCAAACTAAAACATCACGCCATCTTAATTATCTTAAAAATGCCGGTTTAGTTAGTAACCGGCAGGTTGACCAGTTTGTTTATTACCGAATCAACGACCGGACTACAGAAGTGATTGCCCAGATTTTTCAATATTTAAACAAAGATGCTGTTTTGCTGAAAGATCTGGAAACCTACAAGATTCTGTATTCAAACCGGGAACTGGCGGTTTGTAAATTACATGCCCGCCAACCTCCTTATTTCTCAAAATAACCCTTTATTATTTCACTTTTTCTGATATGGAGAGCAATCCCAGAAAAGTGATTACGCCATTTACAATCAGGATAAAAAAGCCGAATTTAAATCCATTAAACCAGGTTTCTGAATTGATATCAATAACAAATGACAACAAAGGCGACATCAGACATACCAGGGGCACCCAGCGGTCTTTCACCTCCCATTTGGTATAAAGCCCGAAAGCATACAATCCGAGCAAGGGACCATACGTATAACCCGCGACCCTGAAAACCGCGTTAATCACGCTTTCATCGTTAATGGCTTTAAAAATCAGGATGACCAGAAATAGCAAAACGGAAAAGCCTATGTGTACCTTTTTGCGCGTGCCCGAATCAATCTGTTTTTCCACCGGTACACCTTCGGTTGTATTTACTTCGCTT
>JBGTIS010000152.1:0-12581 GCA_041745535.1 Cyclobacteriaceae bacterium
TATACCAGGTTCGCTCATGCACACAGCCTCGTTCTCTAAGCGAATAGTTAATCAGTCCTTGCTGATAACCTTCCATGATCTTTTGATGAGTCACTGAGGTATTGTTGACAAAGCGATAAAAGTTCTTCAACTCATACTGACAGGCTTGGGGAACTTTGCCCAATACGGTTCGCCGCGCGATCAGCCTTAAACAATTGCCGCGTCAAAGCTGAAAAACGATTGTCTCCTCCCTGATGACCAAATTCGCGGCCCCGAATCTGGGCTTGTATACAACCACTTGCTTCATTCATAATCATTATACCTCCAACATGATTATACTTATCTGCTTGCTTTTATGTTCAAACCCTATATATTTTGGGTAAACTTAAGCTTGGTGGGGACTCTGAGAAAATATTAATTTATTGATATTACCTCTCGCGAAAAGCTTTATCCCAATAAGTAACAGACGGAGTCCTACGTGCTATTAGTTGGCACTAGGGTGGGGCTGAGCCGCACAGGCTGGAAGCCTTTATCATGTCTGATAATTTTTCTGGAATAGCTGTTTTGTTTTATTGAATGTTTTCCAGTGGACAGACGCGGTTACCGCTGGTATTCATTGTGTAATGAAATCATAACGTCAATGTTCAAGGCTCAACGCTCAATTACATCGCGAACCATGTTCATGGAATTGAGCATTGAAAATTGAGCATTGAATTGACACAATAAGTCGTGTTAGGCTCCATTCGCTTCGGCGATCCGATTGAGAAAGATACGCGACATGATAAGGCCGTAAGCCCTGCGCCTGATAGCGGGGTATCAACAATAAAAATATGGTGGATGTAAGTTGAATAATGGTTATTAAGTAAATGAGCAATAGTTTTAGGGTATTCTCCCCGTCGGGGCGCCGACCGGATTTATTCCGGCCACCGCGGCGCGGGGTCTCCCGCATTCTGGACAGGAGATGCCGGGTGCCGACCAGATGAGGATTTGCCGAATTCCGGTGGCCGGCACCCGACGGCAAGGAATACTTTATTACTTTTGCTCTCCTGCTTATTAAATCAAAAAAGGAATCCCGCGGTTAAATATATAAGGCTATTTAAATATTAATACATGAACCTTGAGCTTACCGATATTCTACTGCTGGGGCATCCTAAATTGTACGAAAAATCTGTGCCGGTGCGGCAGGAGGAGGTGGCGGAACTGCAACCGCTGATACAATCACTAGCCGGACTGGTATTGAAATTCAGAGAAAGATATGGTGCTGGCAGGGCCATTGCCGCTCCGCAGGTAGGGGTGATGAAACGGGTTATTGTAATGAATATGGATCAACCGGTCGTGCTCATTAATCCTGTTATCTTCAACGAAAGCGCGGCAATGATGGAACTATGGGACGATTGCATGAGTTTTCCGAACCTGCTGGTAAAGCTGAAACGGCACCTGCGCTGTAGCATTCAATTCAGGGATGCACAGTGGCAGGAACAAACCTGGGAACTGGAAGGCGACCTTTCCGAACTATTACAACATGAGTACGATCATCTGAATGGAATCCTGGCCACGCGACGGGCTATTGATTCGCAGTCGTTTCAATGGAGAAAATCATAAAAGTGTATCATGATAAAGAATAATATAATATATCCTTCGCTGCGCGATCGGCTTCATACGCAGCATCATAGTATTGAAGTTTTCATTGCCCAGGCCGCTGCTGAAGTGATTACAAAAAAGCCCACGCCGGAAAAATGGTCGGTGCACGATCAGTTGGCGCATTTAACGCGATACCAGCAAATTTTGTTCGACCGCCTTACCCGCATGCTTACTGAAGATAATCCAGCCTTCGAACGGTATGTGGCTGAAGATGATCGGGCCTTTCCCCAATGGCAAAACAAGGGAATGGAGGAATTAATCTATCACCTCAAAAGTGAAAGACAGGAACTCGTAGCTTTTGTCAATACCCTGACTGACGAACAGCTTAGCCGCACCGGCATGCATCCTAAATTTGGTAAACTGAACATCATCGACTGGCTGGAGTTTTTTGTGCTGCACGAGGCCCATCACCTGTATGCCATTTTTCAACTTGTTAAAACCGCTACTCCCTAAAGGCAACTCATTCAAAATTATCTGTTCAGGGAAGTTGATGAAACCAGTTGGCGATCACTTTTTCGGTAGCTTTGCCAGTTGGGTGAAAGCTGCGGTCGCCAGGATGACTTTCTTCAAGGGCAGAAGGCCACTGCCACCAGAAGATGCCCCGGCACCAGGATTTATCTTGCAGGCACTTGAAAACTGTCTGGTATCCCCTGGCCTGGCTCTCCACATTGGAAGCAGCTTCCCCTGCTTCAGCATGCGGAGCCATCCAGGGCGCCTCTATACTTCTGAAACCAATTTCGGTAATTAGTACAGGCTTTTTATATCGGTTGACCACTTTTTCTATTTTACTTAGCGTTTTCTCAAAATTGTTGATGAGTTGCCTGTCGCTCGGATCTTCCTCACTCGAGAGCGGATAGTAACAGTTAATGGCAATATAATCCAGGTCGTTCCATAAAGAAATGCTCTCAAACTCCGGCCCCCAGTTGGGTGCGTATACCAGCTTGCCAGTGTACATTTTCCTGATTTTTTGTATCAGCTTCCGAAACTCAGGTTCGTGGGTTAAGGTAACCTGACTAAGTTCTACCCCTATACAAAAAATATCAATCTGCCGCATCTCGGCCAGCAGGGCATAATGGCGAATCCATCGGTAGTAATACTCGAAAAACCGGTTCCAGTCGGCTTCGTTTTGCATGGCAATTTCGCCGGGCCAGGCACCCCGTACCCAAATCTGGGGTTTCAGCATGGTTTGCATACCGAGCTGCCGGGCAGAGAAAGCACTATGGATTACGCCTTCATCGTTTTCGCCATGCGCGCTGCGGTTGATGTTCAGAAAGCTGGGCTCATGGGCACTGGACATAAACCCATAAGGCACAATGGTTACAGCGTTTCCGCCCAGTTCATGAATCTTCTCCAGCGATTCAGTGGCTTTTTGCGAATTATAACCATCGTAAATCTGAAAGCCTTCCTGCGTAAAATTAAAACCTTTGTAAAAAGCCAGTGGCTGGGTACGATCTTTATTTATGTCGATGTCTGAATCTTCTGCTAGTGCGGTCATGTATGCGTGCCACTCTTTTTCCAGGGCAGGTATTTCATTGGCGGTAGGTTGCCAGCTCAGGTAATTTTTAAGAAAAGCATCTTTCCCCCATTTTGCAACCAGGAAATCTACAAAAGTGCCCGCTGCACAGTAATTTACCAGATACGATTCCTTACCGAACAATTCGTTGTTGAAAAGGTCGGTTAAGGAAGGCAGGTTGCTAGACTGGAAAAGGCGAACAGCCCAGTAGACATAACCCTGCTTTTGCCAGGCATCGGTAAAGGAAACGGCCAGTCCTTTTTCCATAACATCCAGGGCAGGCTTTCCCAACGCCTGCCGTACCAGAAGCTCGGTTTCCATGGCGATATGGTTACCGGCAAATTCTTCATTCCAAATGGTATGCACTGCATTGTTATCCATATCCACATTACCCTGATCGGTGTTGTTAATCATGAGGCCCTTAATTTCGGAAGAAGGGTACAAATGGTAACTGATTTTTTGCTTCAATGGAGCACCTGTAAAGGCCGCGATTTCGGTATACACCATTTCGCGGTTTGCGACTATCTGGTCGGCTTCTTTTTCTGAAAGTTGCAACTGGTGGGTAATAAACTGAAAGTGCGGTGTTTCCCTGATTTTCTGTTCGCTATCCGAAAAATCGTAATGAACCACCTTGTCTATCTGCCAGAGGTTGTCAGAAAACTCACCCATTACCTGCCGCTGTTGCTCATGGTAAATGGTATACCCCCAGCGGTTCCAAAGGGATGTTTCCATCCCGCGATGGTATAAATCCAGCAAGGCAGCATCATCATTTCCGGTGAGCAGGCTCATGGGCATGGCCGGATTCAACGGATTAGGATAAAAGGGCAGAGCAATTACATCGGCGCTGTCCGCATAGGTTTTGTCCGCGAAGGTAAAGCTGTTATTGTGGAAAGTGAGGGGTAGTTTTTCAATCAGGTTTTTAAGTATGTGATTTGATTGGGGCGTGCCTACCAGGAAAATTACATTTTGCGTTAATAAATCAGGTGTAACCACGCTATCTGCTTTTATCATGATTTCTCTTCTGCCCGGATTGGCAGCCATTTGTTCAGAGATTTTCCGGTAACTTGCCGCGTAAGCTTCCTGCCGCGAACCATATACGATGAGTACGGGTTGTTGGCGGGCAACCCGGAATAAATCCTGGCGGGAAATAACCGTCGAATCATTTTCGGCCTTTTGCAATTGAGCAGAGCAGGCCATAAGTGAACAGACAGAAAGCAGATACAATAGAAAATGAGACATATGAATATGGGTAAAGGCAAGGTTATACTTAGGGTAGACGAAAATAAAAATAATTCATTAATATGATCTTATTATCTTGCCGCATTGATTTATATACTTTCGGTAACGCAATAAATTTAAACAAATTAACATGAAGTTTTACATTATTCTTCTAACGATTATTTTACTGGGAGCTTGCAATTCGCCATCGGTAAATGATAAAGATGGCGAGAATAATTTGGTTCAGACCAATCGGAACCAGCCAAAGAAAGTTAAAAATATTATTCTGATGGTAGGCGGTGGCATGGGCCTCACACAGGTATATGCCGGCATGACGGCCAACAAGGGTAAACTAAACCTGGAGCGATGTTCTTATATTGGCCTTAGTAAAACCTATTCATCTGATAAATATATTACCGATTCGGCAGCAGGCGCTACGGCTTTTTCTGCCGGTAAAAAAACGTACAATGGTGCCATTGGGGTTGATGCTAACAAAAAACCCATTAAAACCATTCTGGAAATGGCGGAAGAAGCAGGGCTAGCTTCCGGCCTGGTGGCTACCTGTGAAATTACCCATGCTACACCAGCCTCATTTATCGCCCATCAGCCCAGTCGAAGTATGCATGAAGAGATCGCGGCTGATTTTCTAAAAACCGACATCGATGTATTTATCGGGGGCGGCAGAAAATATTTCGCTCAGCGAACGGATGGCCAGGATTTAACGGAAGCACTGAAGGCCAATGGCTATCAGTTGGTAACCGAAAGGTTCTCAGATCGACTGGGGTGGGCACGATAACAACATTAATTACGTGGTAACAGAAATGGTAGAAGCTTATGGCTTTGCCAAACTCGTGGCAGGTAATTAAGTCGGAAGTCGGAAGATGTCTCTAAACTTCCGGCTTCGGACTCCGGACTTCTAACTATATTTATAAAAAAAGTCAGACAGATAGCTGTATCAGCAGCCTTCTTTGCGGCGGGTGTCGGTAATCTGAATAATTTTCCATCCGGTTTCGTGCCGATAAAGCTGGAAAGCATTTACACCGCAATGGCTGAACTGATCACCGAGGTAAAAGGTGTAGGGCGTCCAGGCTGTGGCCAGTGGACCGTCTATCAGTACATCGTATTTACCTATTCGTTCGTCCCAGATGGCTTCGTGCGGCGTACCCACGGCTTTTATAAAATCGTCAATAGAAGCATGGTGCGGCACAGTTTTTCCATCCTGTTCAATAACAGTCATCAGACGGGCTGACGGGTCGAATACAGAGCGTACCAGGGTGCTGTCGCCTTCGCGCATGCCCTTAAAAAGCGTTTCGATAGTCCGCCGAACTTCTTGGTCAGGCTTTGGTTTAAATAACGATGAGCCTGTAGAGCTGATAAAAAAAGAACACAGCAGGATCAGACAAAATAAGGCCTTCATAGTTTTTGGTATATAGAATTGAATAAAGTAAAGATAATGAAAAGTATAGCAGTTTTTTGTGCTTCCTCTGTGGCCACCTCACCAATTTTTCAGGAAACAGCCGCTGATTTGGGTAAAATGCTGGCAGAAAAAGGCATTACCCTGGTGTATGGCGGATCAAAAATAGGATTAATGGGAATAGTGGCCAATGCGGTAATAGAAAATGGGGGGAAAGTAACAGGCGTTATTCCCCGGTTTTTATCTACCAAAGAAATCGCGCACGATGGTATTACCCAACTCATTATGGTAGAAACCATGCACGAACGAAAACTCCGGATGTCGGAACTATGCGAGGGAGTAATTGCCTTGCCCGGTGGTTTTGGAACCCTGGAAGAGCTTACCGAAATGTTAACCTGGGCGCAGCTGGGCCTGCACCGGAAACCTATCGGCATTTTGAATACCGCCGGATATTACGATCATCTTGATTTACTTTTTCAGCGCATGGCCGAGGAAAGTTTGCTGAAGGAGAAGAACAGAAAATTGGCACTGTTTGCCGATAATCTGAATGACCTTTTTGCTGCCATGGAAAACTATGAACCTCCTTACATAGAAAAGTGGCTGGACCGGGATAAAACATAAATCTGGGGGCAAGGCATGTTAATTCGTGAAACGATAAGTTATTTTTCTATTTTTGAAGAATAACTAAACTATAACTAGAAAAGCTATGTCACTTCTCCTTCGTTTCTTTTTTTTTATAACCCTGTCCATGATCATTATGCAACCAAGTTATAGCCAGCAAAAAAATACAAAGCCTGTAAAAATCGCTGTTGTTGGTCTGGTACACGACCATGTGCACTGGATTATGGGGCGGGCCAATCAAGGCGATGTTGAAATTGTAGCCATTGTGGAGCCCAACCAGGAATTGGTACAAAGGTATGCCAAGCAGTATAAATTCGATAAGAATCTGGTGTACGACAATTTGGAAGAAATGCTGGATGAGGTGAAACCGGAGGCTGTTACCGCATTTAATTCTATTTACGATCATTTGAAAGTAGTGCAGGCCTGTGCGCCCCGGGGGGTGCACGTGATGGTAGAAAAACCACTGGCGGTAAGTGTGGCGCACGCTACTGAAATGGCAAAACTGGCGCGGGAGGCTAACATCCTTTTAATTACCAACTACGAAACTACCTGGTATGGCAGCAACCATACTGCTTATCAGATGATTCATGAAAAAAACATGATTGGCGAAATCAGAAAAGTAGTGGTACACGATGGGCATAAAGGACCTAAAGAAATTGGGGTAAGCGATGAGTTTTTTGCATGGCTTACTGATCCTGAACTGAATGGGGGCGGCGCTATTATCGATTTTGGCTGTTATGGTGCCGACCTGATTACCTGGCTGATGCAGGGACAGCGCCCAATTTCGGTTACCGCTGTTACCCAACAGATCAAGCCGGAAATTTATCCGAAGGTAGACGACGAAGCCACCATTATTCTTACTTATCCTGAAACCCAGGGCATTATTCAGGCATCGTGGAACTGGCCTTATAACCGGAAAGATATGGAGGTATATGGGCAAACTGGCTACATTATGGCTGACAATAAAACAGATATGCGGGTGCTGGAAAGTAAATCGGGAAAGGAATTGAAAATGAAAGCGCGGCCTCCACAGTTTGACGATCCGTTTGCCTATCTGGCCGCATTGGTACGGGGAGAAATAAAAATAGAAGACAATGATTTATCCTCGTTGGAAACCAATCTGACTGTAGTAGAAATTCTGGAAGCAGCCAGAACATCCGCATCTTCCGGCAAAACGGTAAAGCTAAAACCATAAGCCATCCATTATAAAAAAAATATCCTGACAGAATCAAAGTCTGTCAGGATATCTATTATAAAATCGGCTTATAAAAATTAATTAGTTTTTAATAATTCTGAATACGCTTGGTTTCGCGTTTTCAGGGGCAACTTTTATCAGATAGTTTCCGGGTTGCAGGTTAAAATCACTAACCCCAACTTCTACTACCGACTGGGCACTTACCTTCTTATTGAAGGTTCCCATCATTTTTCCTCCCATATCATAAATGTAAACCTTTACGTTTGTATCCTGTTTGCCAGCGTAATTAAACATAAAGCTTTCAGGTACCGGATTCGGATAAATTTGTAGAGAAGTAAAATTTCCCACATTACCTTCATTTTCTACGCTTAAGGCATCAGTTTTATTGAAAGCGCCTTTGGCAGTAGCCTGTGAAGATTGGGTGTCGGTAATTTCAAAAGTAATGGTCATCGATTTGCCTTTCATGCCTTTAGCCATTGCTTCGGTATAAGGAGTAGCCGTAACGGTATACATGCCAGGCGTTACGATCCAGTCATTATAAGCTCCGGGAGGCGAGTCACCGGCCAAAGCATAAGGAAACACGTTTTCAACTCTGAAGTTTTTCTTATCGTTCAATCCGAACATTACACTTCCTACTTCCCAGGGACTGGTGTTGGCCCTGATATTCAGATTAGGCGTTCCTACATGCGCCAGGTCGATCACATCACCATCGTTTATTTCCATGATGTCTTCGTCGGTATCAGCATTAATAAGGGTAAAACTCATTACTGCCTGCATGTTGGTTACCGTAAAATTAATAGTTAATGCTGTACCCATATCACCTTTTTCGTTTGCTTTGGTAAAAGGAGTTGCCGTTAACTTATATTTTCCGGCTTTCAGATCAACCGTACCGTAATTTCCGGGCGGGCTGTCACCACCAAGCGCATAAGGAAATACATTCTCTGTTCTGAAGTTTTTGCTGGTATTTAAGCTAAACTTCACGCTTCCCACTTCCTGAGGATTGGTATTTGCCCTGATATTCAGTTTTTTAGGCAGTTCTGTCAGATTCAATACGTCGCCTTCTTTAAGCGGGCCGATATCTTCACCTGTTTCAGCATTTACCAGGGTGAAGCTTACCACAGAATTGCCTATAGGAGTGGGAGGTAATACTTCCGGTTGCTCATACATGATTTCTTTTCCAGTACCTACACCTGTTCCAATCCAGGGCGAAGCCAAATACGGAAATTCATGTTTGAATTCGGTATCGTTAGCTTCTATGCCAGTGGAATAAGTAAGCACATCCAACAAGTCCTGTGTTACAGGATTTGCATCGCCAGCAGTATAATCATCGTAAAAAAGCCCGATAGCAGCCAGAGCCACCCCACTCACAGCTTGTAATTCAATGCGAGTCACATCATCTTCCAGTCTTCTGCCATTGGGGAAACCATCCATGTTAGGAATAAATTCCAGGTCGGTAGTAGTATTATATGCAGGATCGGTAAGACCCAGCACAGCAGCCTGCACAATCCCCAGTGAGGAGAATTTCTCATGATCTCTGGGTGTAGGTGGTACAGCCATGTTGAGTCTTAACATATCGCCACCAGTAGGCAGGAAGTTATTGATAAAAGGCTTGCCTTCGGCCAAAGGGTTTCCGTTTTTACCGGTAGCCAGTTGGTAAGGAGCCAGATTGGGTACACCCGTATGGAAGATAGGCCACAGGTCAACAGAACGAGGTTTTCCAGGGCCAGGCAACAGCAAGGTACCGAAAACAGCATCGTCCAGGGCAGTACCAGCCAGAGCGGGATTGCCTTTCAGACCGAACAAACCATCCTGCTGATTGCCAAAGTCGAACATTTGCAGGGAGTTTCTCTGGATGCGAAGCGCGGCGAAAGCAGGCACAGCAGAGCCAAAGAAGTCGTCGTCCATGTACAAGGCTAACTCAGGGTTATAGAAGAATTCAAAAGACTGAGGGTCTTCATTATAAGGAGTTAACGAGTTCCATTGGTCTTTGTACCAGATGGGCATCACTGCTTCGTTATTCAGGGGCATACCCAAACGGGATACCTGCACCCATTCATCAGAAAAAGACTCAGTTCCGTCACCTTCTAAAGTTCTGATTCGCTGACGGCTGGCAGAAGCCCACACACCGATTACATAATCAGGGTCCAGAATATTGGCCGCCATACTTACATCTTTGCCATCTTTTTGCAAATCAGCAATATCTACCTGAATTACGATGGAGCTTACATTATAATGAGAAAGACCATCGCGGGGGGTGCTGGTTTGTCTGGGCGCATCACCCAAGTCAAAAATACCACCTAAATCAACAAAGAATGGGTCATCAGTAGGTCCGCAGAATACTTTCTCGCCGGTAGAAGCTGTGGTAATCGCAGCGGCCATCAGATCGTCGTAAGTAGTCCCAAGGCCCGCGGCACTCTCGATAGAGCGTGGGCCAATGTTGGGTGGCGGTACCACACCATTGCTGATAATGGTGCTGAATGATTTACCCCCATCCATACTTTTCTCTAAGGTATAGGTTGCTTTTAAATTTTGCTTGCCTAAACGGATGTTGAAAAAGGTAGTAGGATCTTCGTTGGTTTTGGTGAACATTACCCGATACACGATATCGTCACCAGTAGTAGCGGTATTGTTGTCGATGTGAATTTCGTAGCGGATATTTTCGCCGAAGTTGTAATAATTCGGGCCACCATGTGGCAACTGCGCCGGAATATAACTGGCTATAATGGTGATCTTATTCGGATCGTCAGGGCTTCGGAATACATATAAGTCTGTATTGTCGGCAAGTGGATCGTTAGCGATGAGCGGTGCTTCCCTGTGACTGGACGCATAAACCTGCGAGGCCAATCCCGTCAGCAGAAGCATGACCCAGAGGGCTAACTTATCCTGGAAGATATTATATAAATATTTCATTTCTAGGTAGTAATTTAAAAGTTAGAATTAGTTTAAAGCCTGATTAGGATCGGCTTCTATTCCGCTCCAGGGCAAAGCCACATAAGGAAACTCAGGTCTGAAATCAGTGTCGTTGGTTTCTACTCCGGTGGAATAGTTTAGCACATTGATCAAAAGATTGGTAACTGGTGAAGCGTTTGGATTGGAGGCATCAAAATCATCATACCAAAGCCCGATAGCAGCCAGTGCCACCCCACTTACAGCCTGTAATTCAATGCGAGTCACATCATCTTCCAGTCTTCTGCCATTGGGGAAACCATCCATATTAGGAATAAATTCCAGGTCGGTAGTAGTATTGTAAGCAGGATCGGTAAGACCCAGCACAGCAGCCTGCACAATCCCCAGTGAGGAGAATTTCTCATGATCTCTGGGTGTAGGTGGTACAGCCATGTTGAGTCTTAACATATCGCCACCAGTAGGCAGGAAGTTATTGATAAAAGGTTTGCCTTCGGCCAAAGGATTTCCGTTTTTACCGGTAGCCAGTTGGTAAGGAGCCAGGTTGGGTACACCCGTATGGAAGATAGGCCACAGGTCAACAGAACGAGGTTTGCCAGGGCCAGGCAACAGCAAGGTACCGAAAACAGCATCGTCCAGGGCAGTACCAGCCAGAGCGGGATTGCCTTTCAAACCGAACAAACCATCCTGCTGATTGCCAAAGTCGAACATTTGCAGGGAGTTTCTCTGGATGCGAAGCGCGGCGAAAGCAGGCACAGCAGAACCAAATAGGTCATCGTCCATATAAAGGGCGAGTTCAGGATTATAGAAATACTCGAAGAACGCAGGGTCTTCTGTGTAAGGAGTCAAGGAATTCCAGTAATCTTTTTGTCCGATAGGAATAACCGCTTCATTGGTTAAAGGCATGCCCAAACGAGATACCTGCACCCAATCGCCTGATTCAGTAGGATTGCTTCCATCCAAACTTAGCGTTTTGATAGCACGCCGGCTGGCAGAAGCCCACACACCGATTACATAATCAGGGTCCAGAATATTGGCTGTCATGCTGGCATCTTTACCATCTTTTTGAAGGCTGGCAATATCAACTTCAATAGCGATGGTATGAATATTATACTGGGCCAACCCATCTCTTACAATATTACCATTGTTTTGTCTGGGCGCATCACCAAGGTCAAAGATGCCACCTAAATCAACAAAGAAAGGGTCATCAGCCGGTCCACAGTATACTTTCTCACCAGTAGAAGCCATAGTAACCGCGCTGGTTACCAATGCATCATAAGAAGTACCCAATCCTACTCCGCTTTGAATAGAGCGCGGACCAATATTAGGAGGAGGCACGATGCCATCAGTCACAACCGCAGTGAATGAATTACCACCATCCGTACTTTTTTCCATGGTGTAAGTCGTTTTCAGGTTTTGCTGACCCAGCCTGATGTTGAAGAAGGTAGTAGGATCTTCATTCATTTTGGTAAACATAAACCGGTACACGATATCATCACCAGTAGTGGCGGTATTGTTATCAATGTGAATTTCGTAGCGGATGTTTTCGCCGAAGTTGTAGTAGTTAGGTCCGCCCTGTGGTAATTCGGCCGGAATGTAATTAGCTATAATAACAATTTTGTTCAGATCAAATGGGCTTCTAAAAGCATAGAGATCAGTGTTGTCAGCTAATGGATCGTTCGAGATGAGCGGAGCCTCGCGATGGCTGGATGCTTTTGCATCCAGATGGATTCCCCAAAAAACAGCAAAGACCATACATACCCGTATGAGCCTCGATGCAATTGGGTTAAAATTGTCAGAGGTACTTGTTTTCATAATGTGATTTTTTAAGATTTAGAAAAATAGGAATGACCTTGGACAATCACCTACGAAGTAAAGTGCGTTTTTGGATTGCATATATTTCAATATTTTTTTGTTCTAAGCTCGACTTTAGCCTTTTGTGAATACGGTAAAAACCTTCAAAACAACTCACAGGAGGTTTTTTTTAAATTTTTAACCTCCCCATTTCAACAGGATGTTAAAAATTAAATGTAGAAATATGCCTTATTTCATCTGAGTGGCAATTGATGCTTTTCATAATGCTAAAGTCGAGCTAA
>JBGTIS010000153.1:0-6019 GCA_041745535.1 Cyclobacteriaceae bacterium
TCTCCGACTACGATCTTATATAAAGGAAGAAGCTCGAGTTGGATCTTAGTGTTTTCTTCGGCGAGATTTTCCTCCTTTGCAATTGCGTCGAGCTGCGACCGGATGGATGCCATATCGGCATTTTCCCGCAACAGGAGGTACACGTAGTTCGACCACATGCTTGTCCATGCCTCAAAACTTTTATCGACTTTACTTCTTTGTTCAACTGTGGAGAACGATACCAGGGCTTCGAAGTTGATATGCGAAAAGAAGGGAACGTCCTTCATTACACCGGTCACCTGGTAATCGAGTGTATCGAATTTGATTGCCTTGCCGAGCGCGGATTCGTTGCCGAATAGCTTCTTCGCTGCCGCCTCCGTGAGAACGATCGAGTAAGGATCTTTCAGTGCCGTGTCGGGATTGCCTTCCAGCATCGGAAATGTAAGGATACTGAACAGCGATGGCTCCGCCCAGAAGCCCTTGATAGGGAGAATATTGTCGCCAACCTCCGCATCCTCCGAAAAGTCGTCGCGCATAATAGCCACTTCTTCAATGCCAGTCACTTGCTCCCGGATAAGCTTTCCGGTCTTTATTGATGTGGATGCAAACTTGCCGCCTTGTTCACCAGTGAAAGTCGCTACGTTGGTGATGCGATAGATCCTCTCACCATTCTCGTTGAACCTGTCGTACGAATGCAGGTCGAGCACAAACGCGATCAGCAGTAACCCGACGGACATGCTGATGGCAAGGCCAACGATATTGATGGACGAGAATAGCTTGTTGCGCATTAAGTTGCGTGCCGATGTTTTGAAGTAGCTTCCGATCATAATCCAGTTGATAAAAAGGTTGACAAATGTTGGTGTTCGTACCGTATAACTTCTGAAGAACTTGAAGGCATCGATAATGTAGATCAGCTTCGCGCGCCGTGGTCCGACGGATCGTACATTCCGCTCGAAGTATTCATTAAGGTCCCCGGTAAGGTCCTCCGCGAGCCCCGGTTTACAATACCATTCTACAAATCGCTGTGCCCAGGAGGGCGGATGGTGTTGCTGTTGCTCTTTCATGTTACACTTTTTTCCAGACGAGCGACGGTATTCTGTCCCACAGCTGGTCGCGCATCGACTTGGCGCGGACCAATGCCGCCTTTCCCGGTATCGTAAGTTGATAGAATCTTTTGCGTTTACCACCACGCGTCCTCGTTGCTTCACCCAGCTGACTTTTCACAAGTCCTTTCACTTCAAGGCGGTTGAGCACCGCATGCACCACGCCAAGCTTCACTGAACGGCCCGTGTGACCCGAGAGTTCGTCACATATCGCTACGCTGTATGCTTCTTCCATCAACGCAGCGACGGTGAGCAGCACCAGTTCTTCGAATTCTCCGATGTTTGTACCCTTCATCTCCGATGTTAATTGCGTAAATGTATGTAAAATGGTTGTATTATACATACAAAATGTGATTAAATTAAAAAAAGCCACTCAAGCTTGACAATGTAGGGTCCAGAAGATTGTGAGCAAGGGGCGGTCCTACTTGTTGCATTCTCCGATTTGTAATCACGACATGGTTATGTACGAAGAGGTTTTGAGGGCGTTCCAAAAAAAATTCCTCCCATATGAGCGATGAATGCATTTTCTTTAATTTGGTTGTACTTCCTTTCCATGATTAAGTGATTAATGAAAGTAAAAAAATAACTAGGATGTATACACTCGGGTCTATCAACATATCCGGGAGAAAATTACGCATTGAAAATCAATAATATAGAAGGTTCCTATTGATATTTCCGCCCCTTTATGTAGACGAACCCAGATTACCATTACTCAGTAGCTGGGCAGTGTTTCCCAAAGAGTGATCACTATTTCTCAGTACTGCGGAAGCCCTACCCTGCCACTGGTCACTATTGCTAAACTACTTAACAGGGGGTTCCGGATAACAAATCACTATTGCTCAGTACCGCGGCAGGGCTTCCTTGTGGATACAACCGGCGGGTGTTACAGGAAGGTAAAGTGTTGCTTAGAAAAGCAGAAATGATTATTTCCAGGCAAAATGAAGAATGTGGTCTGCAAAAGGAAGCTACCCGTAAGTTGGTGCAGGCCCGCAGCGATTTGCATAAATTGTACATAACTCACCTAGCCATTGCCCGCATCGCACTGGGCGAATCCTCTGGTCATGCTGATGTACTCAGGCTTCAAGGTAATCGTAAAAAAGATATGACCGGATGGCTTGTACAGGTTAATGGCTTTTTATAAAAATGTTGACCGTGTACAGGACCTTATGGAGCGATATGGCATTACCGCAGCCGAAATTGCCCAGGGCAAGGCTATGGTAGCGGCCATTGGCAGTTTGCAGGCGCGGCAATTGCACTGTAAAAGCCAAAAGCATCACGCTACCCGTCAACAGCGGGCGGCCTTGCGGGCCCTGCATAGTTGGGTACGTGATTTCCTGTATGTTGCCCGGTTTGTGATGAAAGATGAGCCCGCACTTATGGTGGCACTGGGGCAAAGGGTGTAGCCATCACGGCCTGGATAACTTTTTGCTTTTGTCGATATTCAAACCTACACACATTTTATCATCCACAAAAAAACAATAACCACCCATAAATTTCCTCCCTTCCGTCAGCACCCCTTTTTCATGGAATACCCTTTCTATCCGATCTTTTATATGTTCATTATTTACCACCTATTTGTGGAGGTGCCAGCTTTTATGGTATCTACAGAGCGGTTTTACGGTTTCCACATATTTCTCTTTTCCACTAAGAAAAAGCACGGGGCCTTCGAACACCATGTTGTCGGCCAGGTAGGTTTTCATACCATCGCCGTGGTTTTCGTTGCAGGCTTTGTAAATTGCCAGTCAATACCCGGAATATTACCTCCGGAAATTCAATACGCAACCAGAGGAATACCAGTCCCCCAACCCTATTCCATCAGGCCACCCGTTTGCCCACCTGGGATGGCTGGGCACCGGGCATAGGAGCAGGAGATTCTGGTGAAGTTGTTTCTACCAACTGCTTTTTCTTTACCTGCTGATTAATCATATACATCATGGCAATGGTAATGAGCATGGCCCCCACTACCACCAGCCCCAGTATGTCATAACGTTCCAGTACGCCAGTACTGGTTTGCACCACAATAAGCCCGGCTACGGCCGATGCAATACCGCCCGATATTTGTTGTACGGAGGAATTGATGCTCATAAACGCGCCTCGGTCTTTGGCATCGGGTACGGCAGTCATGAGTGCCGATGAAGCAATCATGCGGGAGGTAACTCCCATAAACATCAGCACATTCAAGCCTATAACCAGCCACAGGGGTGTGATGCCGAGGTTGGTATACACCAGTACAATGATGATAGTTAGAATGGTTCCCCACCAGAATAATTTATATTTGCCGATTGAATCGCTAAGTTTTCCTGCCAGCGGACCAGCTACCATAGAAAAGAGGCCGGTAATCATATACACCATGGGCAGTTGTTCCAGCGTAATTCCCAGATTGTATACGCTGAAGGCACTGGCAAAAGGCATCAGCATAAAGCCACCGGTGGCCAGTAAAGTAGTGGCCGCAAAACCCCTCAGATAATCGTTCCGGGATAAGGTTTTTCTCAGGTGCACCAAAGCATTCTGACCGGTTTGCGCAGCCAGGTGCCCATCAATGGGTTTCATGTACACCACAATGGCAACGCCAACCAGTATACTGATGGCAGTAATCATAATAAAAGGAAAATGCCATCCCCAATGGTTAGCCAGGTACAGCCCTACAGGAATGCCCATGACCTGACTTACGGAGAATGCCATTTGTACAAAGCCCATTACCCGCCCGCGCACCTGCAAAGCAAACAAATCGGTAATTATAGCAAAACTGATGGAACTGATAACCCCACCAAACAAACCGGTAACAATCCGGGCCATTAGCAGAAAATGATAGTCGGGCGCGATACCACACAATGCCGTACCGATGATAAACCCTGCATAAAAGAATAGCAGTAGCTTTTTACGGTCAAACTTATCGGCGAAACCGGCCGTGAGTAATCCGGCAATGCCCGCGCTAAACGCATAACCGGAAACTACCCAACCGAATTGGGAAGTGGTAATGTCCAGCTCTTCAATAAGCTGCGCTCCCAACGGAGACAGCACCATAAAATCAAGGATAATGGAAAACTGGAGTATAGCCAGAATCGCGATAATAAATATCTGATATCTGTTGAATACAGATCGCGTCTCGTTTTTATCTTTTGTCATGGAAATTTAATAAAAGACTCAATCGGGAAGTTCTTCGCAGGAATAGCCTGCTTCATTCACCAGTTGAATGACTTCAATGGCAGGCAAATGCCGCGCTTCGATGCGGAGTACTTTATCGATGTCTTCACGGTCTACATTCCATTGCTTAATGCGGTGGTCTTCATAAAATCGGTCGGCCACCTTTTCCAGATCGTTTTTACGGCTGATGTTGGTTTTAAAAACAAGTATGTCGGTCATGACCATTATAGTTTGCTGATTTTTCACGGTTTTTAAATTAAGGTTTCAATGCTTTTAGTACCAGTTCCAGTGTCAGATTCATAGTAGCTTCATCTAAAACAAATTTCTTTCTGCCCGGAAAACTCTTTCCAGTCATGTGCATTTTTACCAGCTGGTACAGCGGGGCAAAAGCTACAGACCAATATACCTCCAGCGGTACTGATACTAATTCCTTCCTTTTAATGGCCGTGGTAACAAACTGGTGCATGGCCGAAAAAAAGGTGGTATCTATCATTTTAAAAGCTTTATCATGAAACGGCGAAAACCGAATCTGTTCCATAAAATGCATGCTTACCGGATTTTTCATACAATAGTTAGCCCGGTTGAGCCACTGTAATTTCAATCCTTCGTCGAAACGCATGTCAGGATCAAAATTCTCCAGGGTAGCTGCTGTCATTTTACTGGCTTCTTCTATACACATTTGTAAGATCAGGTCGTCACGGTCTTTAAAATAGATATAAATTGTAGCGGGAGAAACTTCAGCAGCTTTCGCCAGCTTGTGCATGCTTAAGCCATCAAATCCTTCTTTCACAATCATTTTCATGGCTTTCTGCTTGATGCCCAGTATTTTGTTATTATCTCTTATCCTCATTATTACAAATATAAATGAACATTCGTTTATTTATAATAAATCGGAACAGTTTCTTTTAATTATTTCTTCTATTGTATTGTTCCATATGGGGTTAAGGATAAAATTTACCCGCAATAATGAGGTAGACGATCGGGCAATCAATAAATTTTATGGAAATTAATTTTTTTTGAATTTATTTTTCGGATTTCAGTGCCTAAGGGTGGTCAGTGTGCCACTGGCTATAGCATGAGTATGTCTATGACCACGGAAAGGAATTTATTTTTCATAGAATCCATTGCTACCCGAGGTGGCAGTGGCTCCCTGACCACAGCAATAAGAAGTAAGGATGGGTTTATCGGTCAGCGGCCACCACAGCCTTTACGCCATCAGCAGGTTGGGTCGGCACAAAATTAAATTGCTTTTCAAATTTGGTGCTGTCGAAATAATAATCGCGATCGTACTGATAGGCCATTTCCTGCAGTTCTTTCATCACAGGCACAAAAATACCGATGATACCCAACAGCCAGATGGGTAAGGCGCTGATTTTTGGTTTTACGTTCATTGCGCTGCCAAACAATTCCGCCCATTGTTTCCCGGTAATTTTGGAATGGTCGGTAGGCAAATGCCACACCTGGTTATAAGCATCCGGCGTATTGCCCAGCATGGCCGTAGCTTTCGCCGCATCGGGCGTATAGGTAAAGTTATGTACCTTGCCGGTATCGGCAAACCAGTTGGCGGATTTACCCTTCCGGTAGTTTTTATAAACCATTTCCTGTAGCACACTGCTTTGTACTTTGGGTCCGTAGAAATCTGCGCCACGGGCAATGAGCGCTTCTATTTCTTTTTTGTCAACAGCTTTCATCAACATATGCACCAGTTGGGCACGCACCTCCCCTTTCTTAGAAGTGGGTCGGATGGGGGTTTCTTCTGTCATGTGTGAGAGGTAATCGCGGTCGTACATATA
>JBGTIS010000154.1:0-48226 GCA_041745535.1 Cyclobacteriaceae bacterium
ATCGCGTTAATTAATTCAGGATTGGGCTTTGCCATAGTTTTCGTGTTAAAAGTTAACCATTATCCGCATGCCTGAAATACGCAACTTATAAAGTTGTCAATATATTTATTAGCTTTGTTTTTTTAAGTATTAATATAAAACAAAAAATTTTTATAAAAAATTTATTATGGGAAAAGGAGATAAAAAAACAAAAAAAGGCAAAATTTCAAATGGTTCATTTGGCGTAAGAAGGCCCAGAAAAGGCAGTAAAAGCACTGCTTCGAAAAACACCAAGCACGGTAACAAGTCAAAATAAATCAGTACAGAGTAAATTCACAGCCAAAAGAGCAGCCATTATAGCAAATTAATTGATTGGTATACTTTATTTGGTATTAGTGTTATCAATGTGGCTGGTTCTGCTGTGATTCTTCCTCCATGCTGGCATAAATGGCGTTCTTATTCTCAGGAATTACGTACTCCATTTTGTCTAGCTGATCTTTCCATTGTTGGGCTACTTCCTGGAAAGTGTCTTTATTTTCCGCATCAATAGGCGTTGATGGGGGAATTTCTACTGATAGCGGATCAGAGGGCTGCCCATTTTTCCAGAACCTGAAGCAAAGGTGCGGGCCTGTGGCTAATCCGGTACTACCCACATAACCAATTACGTCACCTTGTTTGATGCGGGTTCCTACCCGTATGTTCTCTCCATATTTGGACATATGCAGGTACCCGGTAGAATAAATACCGTTGTGTTTGATTTTGACCATGTGGCCTGAACCACGGGTATAGCCTGCGAATACGATAACGCCGTCGCCAACAGCGTGAATAGGAGTTCCATAGGCAGCCGCGTAATCGGTACCGTAATGCGGTCTTACAACTTTCAGTACCGGATGAAATCTTTGCTTAGAAAATCTGGAACTGATTCTGGAATACCGTAAAGGTGTTTTCAGGAAAGCTTTTCTCAGGCTGTTACCAAATTCATCAAAATAATCTACATCGCTATTCTGGTTGAAGTAGAAACCATAATAACCCATACCTTCGTGTTCGAAGTAGGCTGATAAAATTTTTCCCAATCCAATTCTTTCCCCATTCACCTGCAACTCTTCGTAAATTACTTTAAAACGGTCGCCTTTCTGCACTTTAAAAGGGTCTACCTGCCAGGCATACACATCGGCCAGTTTATATACCAGGTCGGTAGGTACGTTTCCATCAGATAAGGTCTGATAAACTGAATAATCAATCACACCAGCAAAGCTTTGTTGTACGGTATCTATTTTGTGCCGGCCTGCGTAAGAAACTGAGTCGGCAAAATCGAAAACCACATAATCGAGTGGCGAAGGCTCATAAATAAAGTACCGGGCTGTGAGTTCCGACGATTCTGTCCCGGATTCCTCTTCCTGGCTACACAATAAGGTATACTTGCTATTTACCCTGATTTTACGCACGTCGAAAATACCCTGGCTTCTGGCTTGTTGTGCCATATTTCCTATTAGCCCGGCCGGAACATTATATTTTGTAAGGATATTGGATAATGCCTGACTGGGCTGAATTCTGTCTTCAACCACACGCATGGCTTTTAAAGGTATACCAAAACGTTGCTGAACAGGGGTGGGTGGCGTTAAAACTTTTGTCTCAATTAAAGTGAGCGGGTATTGTTCGTCGTTGAAATTTACGGTAGGTTCATTTAGGCCGGCTAACCACGTTAATACGAAGAAAACGATTAGTAAAACTGGAATGGATATTATAATAAATTTTTTGTGATGTAGTAATCTTTTCACTTGAGATAATTTTTTGTTTTCGGTCATATTTGAACAAACTGACTTGACTGATACTTCTTTTCTTAATTGCTTTATTATATAATTCAGCTATTGCTTTATTATATAGTTCAGCTTATGTTAACAAATTGTTGATATACGGTTAAACTCAGGTTTTGTTTCTGGTTTACAGAATTCGAGCTTTACTTTAGATATTTTTATTCCAGTTCTGTAAAATAATATTTATAATAAATTTTCCTAATTATTCTCTAAAACATTACCTAATAAAACCCTTGTTGTCCTTTATTGTTTCAACAGAAGTGAGTTTTAAGCTACTTATTAAGTTTTTTGATCAAAATTAACCGGAAGCATAAACATGAAAGTAAATTTTTACCTTAACTCTTGCAATAAATATTAGTTAATTTCTTATCGTTAAAGAAACTATCCAAGTTTTACGGCAAATATTTATATAAACTATTTTTTAAAAATTCTTTCGCGATTTTAAGCAAATAAACTCCTTGTAACTAATTTATGGTTTATAAACTTTTTTAAACCGTTTTAAAAAAAGAGAAGATTTTGATTGGTTTTTTGTTAAGCAACGTGATTTTTTACACCAGTCTTAGCAAAATAAGCATAATTATTCATTTAAAAATTATATAAACATTACTAATATTGACCCGGTTAATTAGTTGAAAACCAAATATATTTGCTTATGCGAATATTAAGTTTCACATATATATTCGCATAATCTATCTTTGCGTAATTATTAAAGAATTTCTTAAAATCATGGATCAATATTCCTATATCTCGAATGCCCATGTGAGTTATATTGATGAACTCTATAAAGCATATCAGCAAGACCCCAACTCAGTAGACAGCAGCTGGCAAAAGTTTTTCGAAGGGTATAATTTTTCACTGGAAAAATTTAACGGCCATACTGCCGAAGTTTCAGAAGGCATTACGCCCATTTCCAGCGAAGAAATATCGCTTAAAGAAATTAACGTGCTGAGGCTGATCCGGAACTACCGGCGCAGAGGACATTTGGAATCCAAAACCAATCCGGTGCGGGAAAGGAAAAACCGACATGCCGAACTGGGAATTGAATATTTTGAACTTACCGAAGCCGATCTGGATACTGAATTTGAAGCCGGAAGGGAAATTGGTATTGGTAGGGTATCATTAAGAAGAATTATAGATACACTTCGGGCAATTTATACAGGTCCCATAGGCTTTGAGTTTACCTACATCCGTGAACGCGCGCTGATGCAATGGGTAAAGCAAAAGGCGGAGAAGGAATTTTTAACCTATGACCCGAGCCATGAGGAAAAACGACGCATTCTTACTAAACTTAATGAAGCCGTAGTTTTTGAAAATTTTCTGCATACTAAATATTTAGGGCAAAAACGCTTCTCGCTGGAAGGGGGAGAAACAACCATTCCCGCGCTCGATGCCATTATTAATAATTCGGCTGATTTAGGAGTAGAGGAAGTAGTTATTGGTATGGCACACCGCGGGCGTTTAAATGTGCTGGCCAACATTATGGGCAAAACCTATGAACAAATTTTTAATGAATTTGAAGGCAAAGCCGAACCCGACCTGGCACATGGCGACGGCGACGTAAAATATCACCTGGGGTATTCCAGTGAAATCATCACGCCTTCCGGAAAAAAAGTGAACCTGAAGCTTTCGCCCAATCCTTCTCACCTGGAAGCGGTTAATCCGGTAGTAGAGGGTTTTGTCCGTGCCAAGGCCGATAGAATGTACGAAGAAAATTATGACCGGATTCTGCCTATCCTGATCCATGGCGATGCCGCGCTGGCCGGACAGGGTATTGTGTATGAAATAGCCCAGATGTCGAAACTGGAAGGTTATTTTACGGGCGGAACCATTCATTTTATTATTAATAATCAGATTGGTTTTACTACCAATTTTAGCGATGCCCGGTCCAGCGTATATTCCTCTGATGTGGCAAAAGTAGTAGATTCCCCTGTACTGCACGTCAATGGCGATGATCCGGAAGCGGTAATTTACTGTGTGAAGATAGCGGTTGAGTTCAGGCAAAAATTTCATCGGGATATTTATATTGATATGGTTTGCTACCGCAGGCATGGCCATAACGAAAGTGATGAACCAAAATTTACCCAGCCTTCTCTGTATAATGTAATTAGCAAACACCCCAATCCAAGGGAAGTATATAATAAAGAACTGATAGAACGCGGAGAGGTAGATGCTGAACTGGCAGAAAGTATGGATTCTGAATTCCGTTCGTTGTTACAGGACCGGCTGAACATGGTAAAACAAGAGCGTTTGCCTTACTATTACCAACCGCTGGAAGAAGAATGGAAAGAACTTAAGAAATCCAAGCCGGAGGACTTTGAGAAGTCGCCTGATACCAGCATTTCAGAAGAAATGTTTAACAAAGTGGCAAAATCGCTTACCACTTTGCCGCAGGGCTTCAAACCCATTAGGCAAATAGAAAAGCAGTTTAAACAGCGCAAAGAAATTTTCTTTAAAAGCAAACAACTCAACTGGGCAGCTGCCGAATTGCTTGCTTATGGCTCTATTTTACTAGATGGAAGAATAGTACGATTAGCGGGTCAGGATTCACAGCGAGGCACTTTTTCGCACCGGCATGCCGTATTGCACGACGCGGTTACCGACGAGCCGTATGTGAATTTGAACCATATAGATAAAAGCCAGGCTTCTTTCAAAATTTACAACTCATTTCTTTCTGAATATGGAGCACTGGGATTTGAGTTTGGATACGCTATGGCCAATCCGAATGCACTGGTGATATGGGAAGCGCAGTTTGGCGATTTTGCCAACGGCGCACAGGTTATTATCGACCAGTTTATTTCCGCATCAGAAACAAAATGGCAGCGTATGAACGGGATGGTGCTTTTGTTACCACACGGATATGAGGGACAAGGCCCGGAACACTCAAATGCACGGCCGGAACGCTTTCTGCAGCTTTCTGCTGATTATAATATTATTGTTGCCAATATTACTGAGCCTGCTAACTTTTTCCATATACTGAGGCGGCAACTTACCTGGCCATTCCGCAAACCCCTGATTGTGATGTCGCCCAAATCTTTGCTGCGTCATCCTCAGGTGGTATCGCCTATGGAAGAATTTATAAAAGGCAGCTTTAAGGAAATAATTCCTGATAAATATGCTACAGCGAAGGCAGTAAAGCGGGTGCTACTCTGTACAGGAAAAATATATTATGATTTGTTGGAAGAACAGCAGAAAAGCAAAAGAAAAGACGTTGCTATTACAAGAGTGGAACAATTGCATCCATTTCCCAAAAACCAGATTAGCAAATTGTTGAAAACTTATAAAGATTGTGAAGTATACTGGGTGCAGGAAGAACCGGAAAACATGGGGTCATGGGCTTACCTGCTCAGAACCTACCCGGAACTGAATGTTAAACTTATTTCAAGAAAAGCGGCAGCTTCTCCAGCCATTGGTTATGGAAAAATGCACCAGAAAGAACAGGCTGAGATCATCGATAAAGCATTTGCCTGACATTGGATATTGCTATCATTTAAACAAAATAAATTGTATTTCGTCTTAAACAGTTGTAAAGACTTATTTAACAAAAATTTATTTTCAGAATGAAGTCAAACATTTTCGTGGCAAAAAACGTAAATGCCATGCTAATAATTTTGACCTATTTTTATAGGTGTATTCAAACAAACCAGATTGGTTTAAGATAATTACATAAAAGGATAAATTTATTCACTATTCGTTATTATAAAACCAAATAGGTTTCACATGGGGACCGCCCCTTACTATTGAAGGTAAACGAAACAAATCATGAAATTAGAAATTAAAGTACCAGCAGTTGGCGAATCTATTACAGAAGTTACAATTGCGCAATGGGTAAAAAAGGATGGGGATCATGTAGAGATGGATGAAATAATCGCCGAGTTAGAATCGGATAAAGCTACATTTGAACTCAATGCGGAAAAAGCGGGTACACTACATTTAAAGGCAAAGGAAGGCGAAACACTTGAAGTGGGTGCCGTTATTTGTGAAATTGATGTAGACAGCTCTGAAAATGGCCAGGATAAAGAAGAAAAAACTGAAAAAAGTGCCGATACAGCAGATAATAAAAAAGAATCCACCAAGCAAAAGCCTAAATCAAGTGGTGAGGTTATTGAAATGAAAATTCCTACGGTGGGCGAATCTATCAATGAAGTTACGATCGCTTCCTGGCTCAAAGCAGATGGCGACGAGGTTGAACTGGACGAGGTAATTGCGGAAATTGAATCGGACAAGGCAACTTTTGAGCTCACCGCCGAAGCGAATGGCATATTACGCATTGTGGCACAGGCTGGCGAAACCCTTGAAATTGGTGCGGTAGCCTGCAAAATTGAAGTTACAGAACAGGAAGGAGAAGCCGGTAGCCAGGGAGCATCTGCTGAAAAAACTTCAGAAAAAGAAGAAAAGGCCGCGGCTCCTTCAAAGGAAACACAAAGCACCTATGCTACTGGGCATGCTTCTCCGGCAGCAGCTAAAATTCTGTCAGAAAAGGGCATTTCTCCCAAAGAGGTGAACGGTACCGGCATTGATGGCCGAATTACCAAGGAAGACGCGGAAAATGCGCGGAAAAAGGCCGAACCTGCTAAAACTGCCGAGCGACCTCAGCCCACTGAACAGAAGAAGGCCGAACCGGTTGCCAAATCGGTACCCACCGAAACTACCGGCGACGGACAGCGACAGCAGCGTAGAGAAAAAATGACCAATCTGCGAAAAACCATTTCGAAACGATTGGTATCAGTTAAAAATGAAACGGCCATGCTTACTACCTTTAATGAGGTAGACATGAAACCCGTAATGGATTTACGTAAAAAATACAAAGAAGCTTTTAAAGAAAAATATGAGGTTAATCTGGGCTTTATGTCGTTTTTTACAAAAGCCTGCTGTATGGCTCTTCAGGAGTTTCCTGCCGTAAATGCCATGATCGATGGTGACGAAATTATTTATAATGATTATTGTGATGTATCCATTGCTGTTTCTACCCCACGGGGGCTGGTAGTTCCGGTTATCAGAAATGCTGAGTGGATGGGCTTTGATCAGATAGAAAAAGAAATCATCGCGCTGGCTACCAAAGCCCGCGACAATAAACTCAGCATTGATGAAATGCGAGGCGGCACTTTCACCATCACCAATGGTGGCGTGTTTGGCTCTATGCTTTCTACTCCTATCATCAATGCGCCACAATCGGCTATTTTAGGCATGCACAACATAGTAGAGCGGCCGGTAGCCATTAATGGGCAGGTAGAAATCAGGCCAGTGATGTATGTGGCCCTTTCCTACGATCACCGCATTATCGATGGTCGCGAATCGGTTAGTTTTTTAGTAAGGGTAAAACAATTACTGGAAGATCCCGCCAGATTACTTTTGGGCATTTAATAATTTTTTATAAATCAATAGCCCATAGCAGCTATTCTATTAATTGATGATAAGGATTTTTCCATCATTATTCGCATTTAAAAACTAAGAATCAAAGGGCTTAATCCTAAGGTTAATTTTTCCTGGGGTTAAGTCTTTTTTATTTAATTAATATTGTAAAATCAATCAGAAACTAACGACTTTATGGATTACGATGTAACAGTAATAGGTTCAGGCCCTGGTGGTTATATAGCGGCAATACGCTGCGCGCAACTGGGTATGAAAACTGCTATTGTAGAAAAATATAAAGCATTGGGAGGAACCTGCCTGAATGTAGGTTGTATTCCATCAAAAGCATTGCTGGATTCTTCAGAACATTTTTATAACGCGAAAACGCATTTTAAAGAACATGGCATCAACCTGACCAGCGCGAAAGTTGATTTCACGCGAATGATCCAACGGAAAGCAGGCGTAGTACAGCAAACTTCTGATGGGGTAGGGTATCTGATGAGGAAAAATAAAATTAAAGTTTACACGGGTATGGGTGCTTTCAAAGATAAAAACACCATTGTTGTAACTGATGAACAAGGTAAAAAACAGGAATTTTCTTCTAAAACCACTATTATCGCGACCGGTTCCAAGCCTGCTGTACCGCCTTTTGCCAAAATAGATAAAGAAAGGGTAATTACCAGCACTGAGGCACTTGAACTGAAAAAAGTGCCCAAACACTTTATTGTGATCGGGGGCGGCTATATCGGGTTAGAACTGGGGTCAGTATATGCCCGCTTGGGCGCTAAGGTTACAGTACTTGAATACATGGAACGTATCGCGCCTTTGGTAGACATTACCCTGTCGAAAGAGCTTACCAAAGTATTGAAAGGATTAAATTTTGATTTTAAACTCAGCCATAAGGTAACTTCTGTTGAAAATATGGGAAAGGAAGTAATAGTAAAAGCAGAGGATAGCAAAGGTAATCCTGTTGAGGTTAAAGGAGATATTTGTCTGGTTTCGGTAGGAAGAAAGGCGTATACCGAAAGCTTAGGTTTGGAAAATATAGGTATTGAGGTAAATAAGCAGGGAAAAATTGAAGTAAACGAGCATCTTCAAACCAAAGTAGATAATATTTATGCCATTGGGGATGTAATTGATAAAGGCCCTATGTTGGCCCACAAGGCAGAGGAAGAGGGCGTTTTTGTAGCAGAAACTTTGGCTGGACAAAAGCCTCATATCAATTATTTATTAATTCCGAGCGTAATTTATACCTGGCCTGAAGCAGCTAGCGTGGGGTACACCGAAGAACAGTTGAAAGAAGAAGGAAGAGCTTATAAAAGTGGTTCTTTTCCGTTCAAAGCATTGGGGCGCGCCCGAGCCAGCATGGACACCGACGGTTTGGTAAAAGTATTGGCCGACAAAGAAACTGATGAAGTGCTGGGCGTGCATATTATTGGTCCACGGGCTGCTGATATGATTGCCGAAGCGGTAATCGCGATGGAATACCGGGCATCTGCTGAGGATATCGCACGCATTTCTCACGCACATCCAACTTTTACCGAAGCATTAAAAGAAGCGGCTTTGGCAGCTACAGGCAATCGCGCACTTAATATGTAATAGCAATAACATTTTTCCCGGAGGCTGCTCGGTTTCCGGGTTTTTTATATTTCGCGATTGGTAGATTGTGTTTTAAGAATTATTGTATGCCGACTGGTCGAAATCTTCTCATCATATTCATCTTTATTTTTTTATTGTTTATGGCGCATCTGGTTGTTGCCCAAAAAAGTCAGCAGTTGGTTATTCCGGTTAACCAACAGGCCGATTCAGGTAGGTTATCTGTCAATATTCATCTGGGAAGTATACAGGTAATAAGCCGGGATATTTCTAATATTGCGGTAAAAGCTTCGCCGCGTGAAAAAGAAGAAATTGCCAACCTGAAGGCGCGGCAAAGTGGTTTGCAGGAGGCGGATAAAAATTTATTTGACCTGGCTATTTACGAAAAAAACAATGAGGTATCGATTAGCGGTAAGTCAAGAGAAAAGATTATAGACCTGGAAATTGAAGTGCCATTAAATTTTTCGTTGCGACCTAAACCGCACATTGGTGGCAATATTTCCGCGAAAAATATTCAAGGGGTACTGCACGCCGAAAACGATTACGGTAACATCATAATCAGAAATATTAATAATACGGTAAATCTATATTCCGCGCATGGCATTCCTGTACATTTAACTGCTGATTCCGGGAGCATATATCTTGGAGAAAGCAGGCCCTAATTGTTTGTACAAATAGTTGTCTACCATTGTTGCGGGGCTGATAAAGAAAATTCTAAGTATACAATTGGACAATTTTAGTGGGTTACACTTCTCCCATTACATACATAGCATCCAATGTAGGGCTTTTGCTGCCTCCTTTGGGTTCAAGCGTTACGGCAAAAGCCGAAGCATTGGTAATATTTCGCATTTTGGTGAGGTTAGCAGGCGAATCTATATCAAACACACCCGCGTCAACAGGTTTTCCCTCGACAATGGCCCAAAGCTGATACTGTTTCGCGGCATCAGGTTGGGGCATGCCTGAGGCATTCAGGTAAACTTCGTTAGAGGTTTGATTCCAGTAAATAACCGCAGCGGCATCCGGAGAAATATCCAGCCCTTTCAAATCCACCCGGTTGAATGAAGGATTAACCGTAATAGCCAAAACCTGGCTAAGCTCGTCATTCTTGCTGCTTACCGTATTATACTGCTGCGTGATGGCCTGATTTTGAGCAATTACCTGATTAAGCTCATTTTCGGCATCTTTCCATTGTGTATAAAAATAAATGGCGGCAACCGAAGTTACTACCAATAAGGTAACACAAGCGGCTACCAGATATTTCATCCACGATTGTTCTTTTGACTTTATTTCTCTTTCAATAACTTTTTTCTCAAGGGCAGGCGAACCGTTAATTTTATCCAAAATAGCTTTTTTAACGTGCGCGCCAGGTTGCACGGCCGTTTTAAGCGCCAACTGCTCAAGTGTGGTTTGAATTCTTAAAATTTCTTCTTGTATCTCCATATGCTGATCCGCTAATGCTTCAACTTCACTTTTCTGATCCTGATCGAGATCATTCAGCACATAAGCTTCAAGGATACCGGACGATATGTATTTCTCTATATTCACTATAAAACTATAAGTTTTCTAAGTTTTAAAATGGCAGCTCGCAGTCTGGTCTTCACCGTACCAAGAGGAATGCCATGTTCCTCTGCCAGTTCCGACTGGGTATAGCCTTGGAAATACAACATCTCGATAATAAACTTCTGATCTTCGTTCAGATCCTTTAGTATATCCTTGACACCTATATTCTCTATTTTTTGTTCGGTAAAATGTCTGCTGTCGGATGTACTTACGCTATTTTCGATATCATCGGTTTTTTTGCTCTTCTTAAAATTTTTAGACCTCAGTTTGTCCAGGGCTAAATTTCTTGAAATGGCAAGCATCCAGGTAAATAAAGTGCCTTTCTTTCTGTCATACATTTCTATCCGCTCCCAAAATTTAAAAAAAGCATCCTGCAACACTTCTTCTGCCACATCCTCATTGCCCACAATTCGAAGGATCACTCCATTGAGCGCACCTGAATAGTGATCATAAAGATACTCCAGAGCAGTTTTATCTTTGGCGATTAACCGTTCAATAAGTTGTTGTTCTGACAATTTTTTTAAATTTTAACACTGCTAATTTATAACTTATTCTCATATTATTAGAAATTTTTCGAGCTAATTCCTAATCCTTTCTATTTTATTATATATAAATGGTAATTATTCAATATTGTTTAAAAAAATTATCATAATCCGCTAATATTAAAAAAAAGTAAAATACAAATCTGCGGACCTGGTTATTTGAAAGCCCGACTTTGGTATTAAAGTCAACTTGCGCTACAAAATTTATTTGTTCTGTAAACCATCTTAGCCAAATGCTTGTACTGAGAGAAATACTAAAACTAACCAAATACCTGTTACTATGAAGTCCATAAGAATTGCCTTGATTGCTTTAATCTGTTTTGTGTTCTCCTGTAGCAAAGACGATCCCGAACCCACCAGTGCTGTAACTATAAATATAGATAGTACTACCGATGCCGACGGATGCGATAGCTCCAATGGAAATATTGTGGTTTCCGCTACCGGAGGAGATGGCAACTTTACCTATAGTATTGACAATAATAATTTCCAAAGCAGCAATACTTTCAATAATCTGGCGCCAGGCGATTATGAGATAACAGCCAAAGATGGTGAAGGGAAAACAGCAACCGCGGAAGCGAAAATACTTTCGGGAGTAAGTTTAAGTAACGCGATTATTCCCATTATCAATGCCAATTGCGCGGTTTCCAATTGCCACGATGGCAGCCAGTCTATTCCCAATTTCACGGTTAAAAGCAATATTATTTCCCGTGCGGGCAACATCAGATCGCTCACTGGCTCTAAAACTATGCCGCCGCCCAGTTCAGGTCGTAGTTTAACTGATAGTGAAATTGCCCTTATTGATTGCTGGGTAAATGATGGTGCCGCTGATAATTAATTAATTTATGAAAAACGCTTTTATTTTTATGTTGCTGCTTTCAATGGCAGCTTCATGTGCTTTTAATAATGAAGAAGATTTATATGACAACCAGAACTGTGATACGGAAGATGTAACCTATTCAGGTACCATTGTGCCTGTTTTAGAAGCCAACTGCTATACCTGCCACGACGATGAAAATGCCAGCGTTTTTGCCAGTGGGATTAAACTGGAAGGCTATGCGCAATTGAAGTTGTATGTAGATAATGGCAGGTTGCTGGGAGCTATTAAACATGCTCCCGGATTTTCTCCCATGCCCCGTAGCGCAGCCCAACTTCCCGAATGCACCATCCGTCAGATTGAAGCGTGGGTGAGCAGGGGAGCATTAGACAACTAAATAAAACTATTATGAAAATTATAATAAAAGCATTAATCCTATTGGTTATATCGGTTAACCTGTATGCCCAGAAATATACAGCCGAATCAGGAGCGGTTTCTTTTTTTTCTGAAGCACCACTGGAAAATATAGAAGCCCATAATAATGAAGCAAAAAGCATATTCGATGCGGATAATGGCAACATTGTTTTCTCTATACCTATTAAAGGATTTACTTTCGCCAAATCGCTGATGCAGGAGCATTTTAACGAAAATTATCTGGAATCTGATAAGTATCCGAATGCGACTTTTGAAGGTAAAATTATAAATTTTCAGAAAAAATCGGGAGAGCAAAAAGCCACTGCCAAAGGAACGATGACCATTCATGGAGTTTCAAAAGAAGTAGAAATAGCGGGAACGATTAATATGAAAGAAGATAAAATTGTGATAGATTCCAAATTTCCCCTTAAAGTGGCCGATTATGAAATAGAAATTCCAAAAATTGTTTTTTACAACATTGCTGAAGAAGTGGAAGTATCAGCGGAATTTACCTATAAACCTTTTCAAACCACGCAATAAATCCTTTTTCCTGCTATACCATTACACACTTATCGATAAAACAACTTCCTATGAAATTATACTTTCACCTGTTTCTGTTGCTCGCATGGCTGTTACCGGCGATAGCCTTTTCCCAGAACGATTTGATGAAAATGTTGGAAACCGAAGACCAGCAACCCACAAAAGTGTCAGCAACTTTTAAAGGCACACGTTTAATTAATGGCCACACCGTAGAAACCAGAAAAGCAGGTACCATGGATTTTATCATTGCCCACAGGTTTGGCCGGGTTAATGAAGGGGCTTATAATTTTTTTGGGTTGGACAATGCCACCATTCGCCTGGGGCTTGATTATGCCCTTACCAACCAACTCGCCATTGGCATCGGCCGGAGTTCTTTTCAGAAAACATATGATGGTTTCGTAAAATACCGGATTCTGCAGCAAAGCTCAGGAAAAGGCGCCCCTGTAAGCCTTACCGGGCTGGCTACCGCAGCCATAATCGGACAGAAATGGGCAGATCCTAACCGTGAAAATCTGGCCTCATCGCGGTTTTCTTATGTATACCAGGTATTGATAGCTCGAAAATTCAGCAGCGACTTATCATTGCAACTTATGCCCAGCATTATTCATCGGAACCTGGTTACTACTAACTCGCAAAGCAATACCACGGCTGCCTTGGGCATAGGAGGGCGTTATAAAATTACCAAGCGCGTTTCAATTAATGCGGAATATTATTATCATTTCGAGGAGAACAATCCTGTAGATTATAAAGATGTAATTGCTATTGGCTTTGATATTGAAACCGGAGGCCATGTATTTCAACTGCATTTTACCAACGCCCAATCCATGGTGGAACGGGGATTTATAGCAGAAACTACAGGCGATTTTTTTAAAGGCGACGTTCATTTTGGTTTTAACATCAATCGTGCTTTCCAACTCATCGAAAAGTAACCGCTATTTTGGGAAGCAGAAAAATAATGTTCGAATCACGATTCTCCTAGGTATTCATTTCTTTTACAGGATCATATTGTAATTTAGATGCTGTAATATGGAAAGAATATGAGCATGCTCCATTTTTTTGACTTAGCTACCATAACCCAAGGTAAAGTGCTGCAAATGGCTGATCGGGAAAGGCCGGTCAGGTATCTGGTAACGGATAGCCGAAAAGCTCTGGGTAGTTCCGACGTGCTTTTTATTGCTATTCAGGGCCAGCGACACGATGGTCATCAGTACATTAACCAGCTTTATCAAAATGGAATTAGCCAGTTTTTAGTAACCTGTCCACCTGAAAATTGGGAAGGACTGAAACACTCAAATATTTTGCGGGTGGCCGATACTAAGGTTGCCTTACAGCAAATCGCGGCGTTTCATCGCCAACAATTTCACATACCTGTAATCGGGATTACCGGTAGTAACGGAAAAACCATTGTAAAAGAATGGCTGGGGCAATTGCTTTCCCCTCATTTTTTTGTGGTAAAAAGTCCAAAAAGTTATAACTCGCAGGTTGGGGTTCCGCTGGCGGTTTGGGAGTTAAACAGCGCGCACGATTTGGCTATTTTTGAAGCAGGTATATCAAAGCCGGGCGAAATGGAAAACCTGGAAAAAGTAATAGCGCCTACTATTGGGGTTTTTACAAATCTTGGTCCGGCGCACGACGAAGGGTTTACCAACCGGCAGCAAAAAGCAGCCGAGAAAGCCCGGCTATTTAAAAATTGTCCGGAAGTTATTTATTGCCGCGACTATCCTGAGGTGCACCACATACTGCAACAGCAAACGGAATTAGACCCTGAAAAAAAACTGATAGTATGGAGTAAATGGGATGCTGAAGATGGATTCGTCAACCTGCTTTCTGCTGAAAAAGATCCTGTGAAATTTCACACAACGCTTCAACTCAATTGTCGCCAAACTCCTGATATATCCAGAAAAATATCATTTACCATTCCTTTCACCGATGATGCTTCTATTGAAAACTGTATGCATTGTATTGTGTACATGCTGTATCAGGGTTTTGATGAGGATGTAATTCAGTCAGGCATCGAGAAACTGCGAAAGGTTTCCATGCGCATGGAACTGAAACAGGGGATTAACCAGTGTTACCTATTAGACGACAGTTACAGCAATGACCTGGCAGGACTTCAAATTGCTTTGGATTTTCTGATACAGCAAAAAAAATCTGACCAGTATACTGTTATACTTTCCGATATGCTACAAACCGGCGTGTCAGTTCCAACACTTTATACCGAAGTAGCCCGGTTGCTCGCTCAAAAAAATATTACCCGACTGATTGGTATTGGAAAAGCCATTACCCAACACCAGGGTGTTTTTCAAAATACGCGAACTTTTACCAGCCAGTTTTACAAAACAACTGAAGCATATTTAAAGCTTTTTAAACCAGATGATTATAGTAATGAGGTAATTCTGGTAAAAGGAGCCAGGCAATTTGGGTTTGAGCATATTGTAAAACAACTTCAGCAAAAAACACATGGTACAACGTTGGAAATCAACCTGGATGCGCTTACCCATAACCTGAATTACTATCGAAATAAATTAGAGGAATCTACTAAAATTATGGTGATGGTAAAAGCGTTTTCGTATGGTGGTGCCAGTTTTGAGATTGCTAATCTGCTTCAGTTTCACCGGGTCGATTACCTGGGGGTGGCATATGCAGACGAAGGTATTATGTTGCGTGAAAATGGTATTCAGTTACCCATTTTGATTCTGAACCCGACACCGGAAAGTTTCGACAAAGCAGCAAAATTTCGGCTCGAACCGGAAATTTACAGCACTCGTTTACTACGCGAATACATAAAAATAGCAGAAGATAGTAGTAATTTGGCTGCTTTGCCTCCGATTCATCTGAAAATTGATACCGGCATGCACCGGCTTGGTTTTTCACCTGACGAAATACCGGAACTGATTCAGCTTCTAAAACAAAACCCATGCCTTCAGGTAGGCAGTGTTTTTAGTCACCTGGCCGCTTCTGATGAGGCAACCCATCAGGCTTTCACCTTACAACAAGTAGTCATTTTCGATCAATGCTATACTAGTATCGCGGCTGCTTTAGGTTACAGGCCCATGCGCCACATCTTAAATTCAGCCGGAATGATACACTTTCCACAATATCAATTTGAAATGGTACGCCTGGGCATCGGCCTGTATGGGGTAGAAGTAAGTCAGCAGGAACAAAATGCGCTGGAAAGTGTAGGAACCCTGCGTACGGTTATTTCTCAGATAAAATCAGTTAAAGCAGGCGACACAGTGGGATACGGTAGAAGGGGCAAGATTTCAAAAAATACAACCATTGCCACCATCGCGATAGGGTATGCTGATGGTTTCGACAGAAGATTTGGTAATGGCGTGGCCCAGGTAATCATTCGGGGAAAATTAGCGCCTACTATTGGAAACATTTGTATGGATATGTGTATGGTAGATATTACCCAAATACCGGAAGCACAGGAGGGAGACGAAGTAATTGTTTTTGGTAGGGAACAGGCCGTAACTATGCTGGCCAATGCTATCGGAACCATACCCTACGAATTATTAACCGGTATTGGCGAACGGGTAAAGCGGGTTTATTTTACTGAATAACCTCATTTACATGTCCTGCATATGCAGGTTTTGCTATATTACCATCTTAAAAAACTTCATATTTTATTTTTAAATGATGCCCATTGGAACTATTGTAAATGCGCTTGCGGTAATTGCTGGCAGCTTGATAGGATTGTTTTTACACAATAGGTTTCCGGAAAATATCCGCCGCATTAGTTTTCAGGGAATTGGCCTTTGTACTTTGCTAATTGGTATTCAAATGGCCTTAAAAGTAGATAATATTTTAATTTTAATCTTTAGCATACTTACCGGTAGCATAACCGGAGAAGCATTGCAATTGCACAAAAATTTTGAGCGGTTCGGCGATTTTATCAAAAGAAAACTGAAGTCTAAAAACGAGAAGTTTACCGAAGGTTTGATTACAGCTTTTATACTTTTTTGTGTAGGATCGCTAACAATTTTGGGAGCTTTGGAAGAAGGTTTACGCAACGATCCTACCCTTTTATATACCAAGTCCATGCTCGATGGTTTTGCTTCCATCATTTTATCGTCGGTGTACGGACTGGGCGTTTTGCTTTCAGCGGTACCGCTCTTTATTTTTCAGGTTTTCATTACGCTGTCGGCAACTTTGTTACAACCATATCTTTCAGATCCTGTAATCAATCAGATATCAGCTACTGGTGGTGTGCTTATATTAGGCTTAGGCATTAACCTGCTGGAAATTAAAGATATCAAAATAACCAATATGCTACCAGCACTGGTTTATGTAGTAATTTTAACCATCCTGTTCGGAAAGTACTTTGCCGGATAATTATTATAGCAGCACTTGAAAATTTATTGTTGCCGCATGTAGTTATCTAATGAGATTTTGCCTGAACCATAAAAAAGAAATACCAATAACAACACTAAGGTAATAATAGATAGCTCAAGTTCGATATTATGGCTTAGCCCTTGCGGAAAATTGACGAAAAATACAGCCCCCAGCAATATAGGAATTTGAATGAGAATGGCCAGGCGGGTGAGTAACCCAGCGGCGATAAAAATGCCACCCACCAAATGCGCGAATGCGATGTAGTGTACCACACTCAATTTCGCAAAAGCCGTAAAAGCACTTCCTTTCAGCATTTCCAGTATAGCGCCGGTATCCTGAATAAAGGAAACACCTTTGTAGAAAATAAAAAGCCCCAATACAACTCGCAAAAAATCTATCCAGGCCGGATGGTGCGTATCAGCCCAATGTTCAAGTTTATGAATGTTACTCATGGTAGTATGGATTAAGGTTTATAAATATGAATTAAGTTAAGAAATTTTCTTATTAAAATCCATAAGGTATTGATAATAAATGGATTATGCTTTTTATATAACTGCCTTAAATTTCAGGAATTTACTAATATTGTAACTCAGATTTAATAGCCCAATAAATTGCGGAACCATGAAAAAACTACCAGTATTTGTTATTATAGTATCTATTGCCATAATGGTCGCATGCGGTAGTAGCAGCACTCCCGACGCCAATCAGCAGGCAGCGGCTGTAGCGGACAGCAGCGATTCTACGGAAAGCGCAGGCGAATGGGAAGTGTTATTTGACGGGAATAGCATGGAAAAATGGAGGGGTTATCGGAAAGGTGAAAACGAGCCTGTTAACTGGGAAGTTAAAGATGGTATGTTAACGTCATCGGGCGGCCATGGTGACCTTATTTCTAAAGAAGAGTTTCGTGAGTTTGACCTTGAGTTTGACTGGAAAATCGCGAAAGCAGGGAACAGTGGTGTAATGTATTATGTAGCGGAAGAAGATTACAAAGAAGCCTATTATACAGGTCCTGAATATCAGATTATTGACGATGAGGGATATCCGCGAAAGCTCGATAGTACGCGAAAATCTGGTGCTAACTATGCGATGCAGGCACCTTCCAGTTATCCATCAAAAAAAGTCGGTGAGGCATTCAATACTGGTAGAATTGTAGCCAATAAGGGCCATATAGAACATTACATCAATGGCGTGAAGGTAGTTGAATACGACCTCTGGACCCCTGAGTGGGAGAATAAAGTTAAAGAAACCAAATTTGCGGATATGCCTGGTTATGGCAGGTTCAAAGAAGGACATATCGCGTTACAAGATCATGGAGATCAGGTTTGGTTTAAAAATATTCGCATCAAACGTCTTTAGTAACGTTAGAAAATAACTTTCCCGTTTGAGGATTTAAAATGATAATTCCACTGCGAAAAGCCTTTACAGGTACTATTAAACACTGGACAGCTTATTGCTCAATTGAACGCGTCTTTCTATCGCGCCGAACCGTCAATATCCGCGCAACATCAAACAAGTATTACGACAACAAGATTATCTGTATCACCATCCTGGCAATCAGGTGAAAAGACGTATTGTCTCACTGCATAAGCCATATGCGCATCCTATCAAACGGGGCAAAGAGCATCGTCAGTTTTGTACCCAAAAATATATTTTTACTAATTTTATTCCCAAAGGTCGCCCATTGTAAAGATACCGCATGGACCAAAGCCCAGCACCGGCTCAAAGAGGCTCTCAATCGGGATCATGCTTCTCGGCTAGAAGGAAGCCGTGTCGGCAGTCCGATTTGGTAACCATAAAAACCATTAGGGGCTGGCCAAGGTTAAAGCCCGCAATGAAGCCAATGAATGCGTTTGGATTTATTTTGGCGTATTGACCGCTAACGCTGTCCTGATAGCAAAATAGCGACAAAAAAGGCAAAAACAGATGCCTGACTTTGTCGGGCAAGCCGTTTAAATTTACTACCAATTAACTGCTTGTTATAGGAGTAGTCTGTCCCTAAAACAATTGGAAAGAGTATTTTTATATCTTATTTATACATAACTACTCAAAATTGTATTTTGACAAGACTGGTTGTTGTGGTTTTGCTAACAAAAAACGACTTACTCAAAATCAACTAACATGTGCTAATATTAAATAAGCTAACCTAAAGGTCAGCCTACTTACTTGTGCCTGCTATACTTCAACTCAATTCTTTAAAAAACTATCTAACCATTATAACACAATAACCTTTTGTTTCTGGTTTGAGGCTTATGTGAACACAAGCTTTGGGGCTTATCCTGTTTCATAACTTTTTCAAAACGAGATTTATTATAACCCATTTATTAACGCTCAATATTCAAAACACAATATCCAATTGTATGTGTATGTATTCCTTCAGTTGAACATTGATCATTGAATATTAATATAAGTAAAAACTACATGAAATATAGGCTTTCCATCGCAGTAGGTCGGATGTTCGATGCCGCTCTGGCGAATCGTCTGAATATAGGAAAATATTAAACAAAACCTCCAGCTCCAGCATAATTATGAAACATGATAAGGGCTTTGGGGTTGGGAAATGACATGAGAAGAACAGAGAATTATCAAATACAATAGCATCTTTTTAAAGATCATTATCTTAAAAAATCAGGATTTCGGACGGCGCAGTAAATGGCTTAAATCACCTACACGGAACCATTTATAATCGTAAGCTTCAAGCAAAATATTATGAGATCCACCTTTAACAGCTCTGCTTTCCTCGTTTTCAAGTAAATTAATTAACCGTTTACCCAATTTATCTTTTAGCTTGAACTGAATTTCGTGTGGTTTATCATCAAAATTATGAATCACAATCAGCGAGTTTTCCTGCCAGTAATAACACATTACCAGTACTTCAGGCGTTTTGGTTTTGATGATTTCCCAATCGCCCCATCCAATTTCCGGGCATTCCTTCCGCAGCCGTATCATGGTAGTGGTCCAGTTCAGCAGCGAGTCAGGTTCACGCCGTTGTGCTTCTACATTTACTTTTTTATAAGTGTAAGGGCCTTTATCAATTACCGGATGCACCGTTTCTTTAGCCGCCGAAAAGCCCGCCTGAAAATCATCAGACCATTGCATAGGTGTACGAACTGCTTCCCGTTCTTTCAATTCCAGGTCGTCGCCCATGCCAATTTCATCGCCATACCGCAATACCGGGGTGCCCGGAAGAGAAAAAACCATGCTATACGCCAGCTCGGTCTGCTTCCGGTTGCCCAGCATGGGCGCCAGGCGCCTGCGAATGCCTCGGTCGTATAGCTGCATATTTTTCTCTGGTCCAAACCTTTCAAATACTTTTTGTCGCTGATCATCTTTCAGCCGGCCCAGGTCCAGTTCGTCGTGATTGCGCAGGAAGTTGGCCCATTGGGCAGTAGGAAAAATATCTTTGGTAGCTTTCAGGGCTGCCACCAGCGGAGCGGTATCGGCAGAAGCCAGCGCATAAAAAAGATGTTGATTTACATAAAAATTGAACATCATATTAATGCCATCGCCATTATCGCCAAAATATTTTTCTGTTTCTTTGGGCATTACGTTGGCTTCTCCCAGCAAAATAGCATCGCCCTGGCGCCATTGCAGGAATCTCTTAATATCAGCAAGATATTCAAACTTCATTTTTGGCTTTTCCTTGCCGGGGGCTGAAGTTTCTATGATAAAAGGCACGGCATCTACCCGAAAACCCGCTACTCCCAGTTCCAGCCAAAAGCCAATAATGCGCATGATTTCATTCCGCACCTCCGGATTTTCAACATTCAGATCGGGCTGAAAATCGTAAAAACGATGATAAAAATACTTGCCAACTTCTTTGTCGAGTGTCCAGACGGCTTTCTGCACACCTGGAAAAACCATGCCCTTGTTCCAATCGGAAGGCCGTTTTTTTGACCAGATATACCAGTCGCGGTAAGGTGAATTTTCATCTTTTCTGGCCGCTTTAAACCAATTATGCTCATTAGAAGTGTGATTCACTACCAGGTCAATAATTACCTTGATACCCCGTTTTTTGGCCTGATGCATAAACTCTACAAAATCGCCACTGGAGCCATGCCGGGGATCTACGCCATAATAATCGGAAATATCATAACCGTTATCACGGTTGGGTGTAGGTTGGAAAGGAGCGAGCCAGATGGCACCCACACCCAGAGAATGCAGGTAATCCAGCCGCCGCATGAGGCCTTCAAAATCGCCAATACCATCGCCATTGGCATCCATAAAAGTTTCTAAATCGAGGCTGTAAAAAATGGTATTCTTGTACCAGAGGTCTTTAATCATAGCAATGTTGTTGTTTTAAAAACTAACTCGATTACTTTCCTGATTGTTCAAACCCTGGGAAGAAGTTGAAATTTTCAGCACATTGATACAGGCGCTTCCTGTGTTAAGATAACAGCACCGGGCGGAGGTGTGTCTTTGGGCTCGGGTTTTAGAGCTACCCACGACAGAAAACAAACAATACCCATCATGAAAAATATAAGCTGCAAAGCTGAAAGGGTATTAATGGAAAGGAATTTGAAAGCCGGGTATTTATAAATACTGATCAGGTCGCCCTCTTTGTTTTTAAACGGGACGTGTTCAACAGTTTTAGCCAGTGCCCGTACCAGAAGAATGGAGCAAAATACGGAAATGGTAAAAGCCGCGATGGCTAATAAAAGAAAAGGACGGGGAGGGCCTTTTACCCCTTCTTGCAGCACCACCACGCAACCTGTGGTGGCAGCAAAGTTAATACCGATGAGCCACTTGCTCCAATCACGGATGGCATCAATAGCCTTAAATTGATTATCTTCCATTGAATTTACAGAAGTTGTTACACCAATATAAGTAATTTATTTGGCAAAAAATAAATTGTTAGTTGTTGAAATTGAGCGGGTTATGAAATTAAGGAAAACGCCTGGAAACGAATATTAGTTCTTTTTCAAAAATTTTATAACCGCTTCCGTAAAAGGTTTGGAATTTACAGTACTGCCATGGTTTCCGGGTACTTCAGATTGAACCGCACTGGGGATAAGGTTAGCCAATTCTTCGGTATGGCCATTGTCCTGATCTTCTGATCCTGAAATTACCAGCACCGGTACTTTAACCTTGGCCAGTGCTTTGGGCGATGTAGAAGGTTGTGCCTGCTGTTGAAGGGCGCGGCTGTCTGTCCAGTCCTCTTTTAGTTACTGAGGCTACCATATCCTGCAGTTCAGGGACGTCTTTCCCGGAAAGCGCTTCATAATAAATTTTAGTTTGGTCAAAGGAAGTAAAATACTTACCGGTGTCGGCATAAGACTGGGCTCGGGCTGTTGAAATAAGGAAGAAACATCCAATTAGCAGCAATGTGGACAGGAGGTGAATTTTTGACATGATTGGGCTTTTTATGGGTTACATTACAATAAGGATAATTAAGTGGTTTCTTTTTTATCGCTGTGGCCCAGCGGTTTATCAGGAGCAATGCGGTCCCGCACCAGTTGTTTTAATTCTTTGGACTCTGGAAAACGCCCTTCTTCTTTTCGGGAAAAAATTATTTCTCCATCCAGCCGCACTTCAAAAATGCCGCCGGTACCGGGAATCAGCGCTACTTCGCCCATTTCACTCTCAAAAGTAGTAAGAAGTTCCTGTGCCATCCAGGCTGCCCTCAGCAACCAGTGGCACTGTGTACAATATTGTATTTCTAGGCGTGGTGTCATGATGTTTACAATTTTTTTAATCTGATCAGAAATCCTCCTCCTGCTGACATAGTAACGCGTATTGTATCGGTCTGTTTAACCATTTTGGTGGAAATTCTATAGTCAGCGGCATACTTTTCAGCGTTCACTCCATCCGCTACCAAAGTAAGCGCATAGTTACCTTCCTCCAGAAAATCCAGTTTGATTTCCTCTGTGCGACTGGTCCAGTTGGTCATACCAGCTACAAAGTAGTCGTTATCTTTTTTTCTTGAAGTGATGATAAATTCTCCCACTTTTCCATCCAGAATAGTGGTTTCGTCCCATACCGTAGGAATGTTACCCAGTATTTCCATAAATTCCGGTTCCTGAAAACCTGTGGCAGGATTGCCGGAGAAAAACTGCATGGGGCTGTCGTACACCACAAACATAGCCAACTGATGGCAGCGTGTGCCCTGCGACATTACGTAATTACCGATAGGCCGAAAAGTTTCCTGCGTTGCATTCTGAAGCAAACCTGGCTCATAGTCCAGCGGACCCGATACCATCCTGATAAAGGGTAAGGTTACATTGTGCTGAGGTGTGGCGCGGGTGCTCCAGATGTTATATTCAGAACCCAGTACACCTTCCCGGGTGAGGGCATGGGGCCAGGTACGGTTAAAACCCGCCGGCTTGAATGAGCCGTGAAACATCAGCATAATTTTGTGGCGGGCACAGGCTGCCGCGATGCGGTGGTGGAAGTTTACCGTTTTCTGATCGTCGCGGTCTAAAAAATCGGTCATGATGTAATCTACACCCCAGCGGTTAAACTGCTCCAGCGCAGGTTCCAATTGGCGATCCAGAGTAGCGGCCAAAGTCCATAAACTCAGGCCAATCCCCTTGCTTTTCGCATAAGCCGCCAGCGAGTCCATATCCAGTTCAGGCCTGATTGTAAATAAGTCTTTGTAATCGGACCAGCCGGCATCTAACAAAATGCGCTCTAAGCCAAAGCGTTTGGCAAAATCAATATAGTATTTGTAAGTGGCTGTATTGATGCCTGCCAGAAAAGGGACATTATAAATATTGCTGCCAATAATCCATTCCTCTGTACTTTTTCCAGGTTTAATCCACGACGTATCCTCAACCCGGCTGGGAGAAGCTAACCGGTATATCAGGTCGTTGCCGGGTAGCGCTTTATCGGTTTCTGCTATTACGATTACCCGCCATGGCAAATTTCGGGCTCCCCCGGTTCGGGCTATATAATCGGCACGATGGGTAACTATAGCCTGTGGAAATTCACCCTCGGTCATGGTTTCTTCCAAAGGATAAGGCGCGAACGTACCGGAAAGCGCGGCGGCAGAGGTGCCGCGCAAAAACATACCCGGATAATCCTCCAGATCTGATTCTGTGAGTACTATTTTTTTCTCTGACCGGGTTGCGATCAGTACCGGGGTAAACATCAGATTAGCAGCAGTAATGCTGTCCAGCGGCTTTACCGTATAATTTTCTTCAAAAGAAGTATGAAAACTATCGGCATCAGCCCGGGGTTGCACCTCCGGATACCAAACCTTATAATTTTGGGCAAAACGAAATACAGCCGTTTCATTTTTAATGGTTACCGAATCGGTAAAGCGGGTACTGAGCCGGTAAGCCACGCCATCGTCGTATACCCGGAAAATAAGGGAGTAAGGTTGGTGAAAACGAATTTCGGCTTCATTGTACCGGTCCGGAATTACCCGTCGTTTTTCAGGCACCGGTGAAGCAATGCTGGTACGTACCTGCTGTCGGTTTACGGAAGCTATGCCCAGCCTGTCAGACAGGTTTTCTCCGCCAGAAAGTGCTATATCAATTTCTGCGTGTAGCAACAGCGTATCCTGATCAGCGAAAATGTGGTAAGTAAGCCTACCCTCATTTTGCACCTCAACGGTAATGGTGCCATCGGGTGAACTGATGCTGATGGTACGGGCAAAAACAATAGCGGCAGTCAGCAGAAAAATACCAATTAAAAAAGTTTTGATCATTATTGAAATCACAATGCTGGTTTTAAACTGCTTTGTTTAAATGCTTTACAGCTTTAGGCATATTAAAAATAATGATATATAGTATGTCAAACAAGAAGAGGATCTGGTAAAGAAAATAAAATTAGTTATACATCTAAATGAATTACCTTCCCCAATATTTAACTGGATTACGGTTGAAAATTCCAACTATAAATCTAAATACATAACTTACATATTGTGTTAAGAAAATGTGTTTTTTCTTATAATTTAATATGATTTTAAATGCAAAAAATATTCAATGACAATTTACAATTTATACTCAAAGCAAAAGAAAGGACTTCCTGATGTTTTTATTTATGATAATATATCTGATAAACTAAAAAATCAGATATTCCATATTTGGAATGATTTTTTTAAAGGCAATAATCTTGAGGAAGACGCAAAAAAAGAATTATTTCAAAGAGTGTATGACATTCTTTGTAGAGAAGAAGGGAAAAAAAATCTTGTACATATATATGCCTATCCGCAAGATTCGCCAATTTACCAAGTTGAACAATATTTTGAAGAACTAAACGATACAGACAAAATTCTGGATGTCGTTCATGTTGTTTTCGACACTATCGAAAGATTTCAAAGATTTCACGAAAGGGAGAAGTACATGAATTTTTCCTATACATCAAATCAAGCAATTCAAGTGCTAAATTATCGATTTAGAGAAAATGGTGTAGGTTATGAATATAGTAACGGTTACGTATTGATAATAAAATTCTCCATAAAGAAACAATCCAATCCACACTAAAACTTCTAATTGAACCTGATTATAAAAGTGCTAATGAAGAATTTTTGAAAGCTAATGAACATTATCGATATAAAAGAAATCCAGAATGCTTAAACGAATGATTGAAAGCTTTTGAATCAACAATGAAAATCATTAGTTCCAAAAATAAATTTGAGTATGAAGAGAACTATACTGCTAAACTTTTAATTAATGTTTTATTAAAAAATAATTTTCTCCCCAATTACCATGAGAGCCAATTAAGTGCAATTAAGCAGCTATTAGAAGGGAGTATTCCTACAATTAGAAATAAAAATGGTGGCCATGGCAAAGGGATAAGTAAAATCTCAGTTCCAGATAGTTTAGCAAATTATATGCTCTATATTACTGGTGCTACAATAAGATTATTAGTAGAAACACAAATTGACCTCGAGAAAAAAAAGTAATATATGGCGGTTTTTTCTATAAATGCAATTGAATGTTTCTCTATTCTACTTTTTACTTTTTTTCTCAGTATCTTAACTAATTTTCCGTTCAGTAATGCGATTAGAGCTTCAACGAGAGCTTGGGCAATCATGATCCGATTAAAGGGGTTTGTGAATATTCGACAGTGTTTCTAATTACTTTGTATAAAAATGGGTTATAGAAAGAAGAAAGGCTCGATTGAGCGTAATGCAGATTTTGAGAGTTTTTCATCACCATCTATAAACCACGACTGGGCGTCCCCATAAAAGCATTAGTATCAAGAAGGAAGGTCATTCAGGCATGTAGTCTTTAAAATCCTCTAACGGGGCATCGAAATCATCAGCCATGTACTTCAAAGAGCCTTTGCGCAAACCGAAAGGACGTTTTTTTAATTTTTTACCAGTTTTTTCTTGTTTAGGAAATTTTTCATCAACAAAATGGTGTAACTCCTTAAGTTGAGCCTCACTCAGATGATTAATGCGTGAATGTAGGTCCGTACGTATTTCCGTTGTTGTCATAGTCTAAAAATAATGTATTATCCTGTACTATTCAAATCTAATACGTTTGTTTGATAGCGTTAGTTTAGGGATACTGTTTCTTCCTATAGGCCTTCCTATGGCTTTAACTACCAATCTTCAGCCTGATACACCACCTGACCCTCTAACAGCGTCAACAGTACTTTTGCCAGATGGATCTTTTGTGCCGGGATATCAAATATATTGCGATCCAGCACAACAAGGTCAGCAGCTTTGCCTGTTTCAATAGAACCTGTTTCGTGTTCCTGAAAATTTAAGTAGGCGCCCTTAATGGTGTAGCCGGCAATCATGGTAGACAGATCGGCACGTTCCTGGGGTATCCAGGAATTTGCGGTGGTGTCGGCCAGGGCACGCCGTGTGACGCCTACCTGTATGCCATCCAGCGGATTCATGGAAGAAACCGACCAGTCGCTGCCAAACACCACCCCTGCTCCTGTTTGTACAATGCTTTCGATGGGGTAAAGCCAGCGGGAACGTTCCGGACCCAGCGCAGGTTCTGTAAGCTCAGTAATATAGGTATCGGCATAGGCCCAAAGCGGCTGAAAGTTGGCAATTACGCCTAGTTGACGAAAACGGGAAAGATCAGCCGGATCGATCAACTGAATATGGGCCATATGGTGGCGGCTGTCGCGGATGCCATTGTGGGTGCGTGCTGTTTCAAAAGCGTCCAGCCCCATCCTAACAGCCCGGTCGCCAATGGCGTGAATATGTACCTGAAAACCTTCTTTGTCCAGGGCAGTAACAAGGCTGTCCAATGCGGCAGGTTCCATATTAGAACTACCCCGGCTGCCGGGTTGGTCCAGATAAGGTTCCAATAAGGCAGCTGTGCGGGCTTCAATTACCCCGTCGGCAAATATTTTCACGGTATGTGCCCGTAAATGCGTTCCCCGATAAGTTTTGCGCCACTCGATAAACTGGGGAATCTGAGCGCTCCATTGGGCAGGATTCACTTTCATGGAAACCACTACCCGTGCGGTAAGTGCTCCCTGTTGATCTAGCATACGATACGCTTCCAGCATTTCTTTATTGGCGCTGGCTTCCTGCAACGAGGTAATGCCAAACCGGTTTGCCAGCGCTAAACCGCGACGAAGCCCTTTTACATAATCATCCTGGGTATACGGCGGCATATGCTCAGTAACCAAAGCCATAGCATCTTCTCTTAGGGTACCGGTAGGCTCACCAGAGGTCGGGTCCCGTTCAATGCGTCCTTGAGGTGGATCAGGAGTAGCACGGGTAATGCCAGCCTTATTAAGGGCCAGGCTATTGGCCCACCCGGAATGACCATCGGCGGCACTTAGAAACACGGGCCGATCGGGTACAATTGCGTCCAGCAGTTTTTTATGCGGATTGGCATTGGGAAAAACAGGCAAATCCCAGCCTCCACCTCTAATCCACTCTGTATCGGGATGGGTGGCGGCATAGTGGCGAATGGTATCTAAAATGGCTGCCTGAGAAGGCGCGTCGTTTAGGTTACACTCACCTAACTCAATACCTCCGGATATCGGATGTACATGTGAATCGTGGAAACCAGGCAGTACCATTTTGCCTTTGAGCGATAATATTTTGGTTTCAGGTCCTGTCCACTCTTTTACGCCCCGATTGGTACCCACATATACAATACGCCCCTTGCTAATCGCCACTGCTTCGGCCCAACTACGAGCGGCGTCTACCGTGTAAACGACCGCATCCTGAAGAATAAAGTCAGCTTTAACCGGGGCAAACGCCTTTGGGGCGGTACAAGACAGGCAAAAAATTGCTATAAAAAATAACAGAAATTCTTTAGGGAGACGTAAAGACATAGTCAGGAAAATGAATTTTGTAAAATACGCCTCAATTAACGCAAATCGCTTTAATATTTGTTCTTATTACCACACAAACGAACAAAAAATCTGTCTATATTTTAATTATGTTTTAAGGCAGTTCCTGAATTACAATGTCCTTATACCAGACTTCACTCGGTTCACCCGCATGGATTTGCAACCCAATGAGGCCCGATTGTGGAATGGTATCCAGTTTTTCTGTATAATTTACAGTGTTAAGCCCATTAATAGAAAGCTGAATATGGTTTCCTTCTGCCCGTATTTCGTACGTATTCCAGTCGTTAGGTTTTAGCACATTGGCGATAGCCATGGCATCGGGGCAGGCCAGGGTTGTTTTTCGGCGCGATTCGTCGTACAGGCAACCCCAGTACTGCTGACCCATATCGGCCTGATAACCAATCATTTCGTAGTGGTTTGGAATCCTTTCGGAACGAAACTGTATGCCAGCGTTTGGATCTTCGCCCAGTAACTTGAATTGCAGTGAAAGTAGAAAATTATCATAAGGCTGTTCGGTAGTGAGGAAAGCATTATGTGGAATTTTATCGTTTAAATTTCCCCCTACAATAGCACCATCCTGAATGCGGAAGAAGTTAGCGGTATCGCCACGCCAGCCCTGAAAAGTACTTCCGTCAAATAGAGTTTTCTGTTCCGGTTGGGCGACTTTTGTATCGGTAGCAGTTTCTTCGCTTTTTTCTGTTGGACTAGAGCACGAAATCAGATTTCCCGCAAACCAGCAAAGCAACAGTAAATGTAAAATTTTCATGTCAGTATAATTATCCGTTGAATGAAATCATGATAAAAACTACAATACCTATCACCAGCAGCGAAGCCAGAATGTCCCAAATATTATAACTGGCTTTATTTTCTGCCCGCTGTTCTGGCGTGATCGTACTGAACGTTAAACCTGACAGTTTTTCTAACGGGGGCGGTGGATTAATTAGACTTACTACCACCGCTACAACTACTGAAATCAGGAAAAGCCAGGCAGCAAAGGTCAGGAAGTTCATGTTGCCAATCTGGTAAAGAACGCCATCCTGGTCAAGGTGGCCTTTGCTCAGTTCCAGTACCAGTCGAACGGTAGCGATTACTAAACCTGTTACCAGCGTAGCCATAGCACCTTTGGCGTTAATTCTTTTAGAAAATACGCCTAATAAAAAAACCGCCGTAATAGGAGGAGCTATATAAGATTGCACCGATTGCAAATATTCATACAAAGTTCCTGAGATATTGGCCATTACGGGTATCCAGGCAATTCCCAGAATTACCATAATAACCGTAGCGATTTTCCCAATTCGCAGCAGTTGTGGTTCAGGGGTATTGGGCTTTAGTTTTTTATATATATCAACGGTGAAAAGGGTGGAACAGGAGTTGAATACAGAGGCCAGGGAACTCATCAGCGCAGCCAACAGCCCCGCTGCCACCAGGCCGCGCAAACCATCAGGAAGCAGATTACTCATGAGTACCGGAAAAGCCTGATCGGCCGTTTCCCACTCCAGTTGTCCTTTTTCTTTCAAGGCCAGGGCAATTACGCCGGGAATCAGAAACAGGAAAACCGGTAAAAGTTTCAGGAAACCACCCCAAATGGTGCCCCTTCGTCCTTCCTTGATGTTTCTGGCCGATAATACCCGTTGTACAATATACTGGTCGGTACACCAGTACCAGATTCCTACGATAGTGCTGGTAATTACCAGGCTGGGCCAGGGAAATTCCGGGTCTGAAGCGGGGCGCCACATATCAAAATAATCGTCGCCCACGGTAGCTTTCAGTTCACCCCATCCCCCTACCGCATCCAGGCCCATAAATGTTAGGGTAGCGGCACCCAGAATAAGAATAATGGTTTGCAGGGTTTCCGTATACACTACGGCCTTCATTCCTCCCAATATGGTATACAAACCGGTTAATATTACCGTAGCCAGGGCACCTGTCAGGAAATCGATGTTCAGCAAAGAGGATATCACCACACCACCGGCATAAATGGTTACTGAAATCTTGGTCATGATATACGCGATCAGTGAAAAGATAGATAGAAACCAGCGGGCATCAGAACTAAAGCGTTTTTCCAGAAATTCAGGCATGGTAAATACGCCGCTTCTGGCATAAAAAGGGAGGAATACCCAACCCAGCATCAGTACAATCCAGGCATGCAACTCATAAATAAGTAAAGGCAATTTATTGGAAGCACCAGTACCGGCCAAACCTACCACGTGTTCAGAACCAATGTTGGAAGCAAAAATGGAGGCACCTACCACAAACCAGCCTACATCACGACCCGCCAGGAAATAGTCTGCCGTATCTTTTTGCTTTTGAAGGATTACCCAAAGGGCAATACCCAATAAAACCAGGAAGTACAGTCCAATCACTATCCAGTCCAGTGTTTCTAATCCTTTCATAAGTAGTTAGGTTGGTTTTTTAGGTGCGGTTATAAGATTGAGTTAGTTTTTTATATTATGATGCGTGTTAATGAAAATTTAAGAAAGATAAGTTTTAGTTCAATATGTTAAGTGTAAAAATAACACTTTTTAACATTTGCACAACGAGAAAAACAAATTAGGTAAAATTTTATATTATGATAGGTTTATCTGAATTCAAAATTAAGAAATAGTAATAATCTGGTAAAAGTAATCAATTGGTACAAGAAGAAGGTTTGGATTAACTAATCACGTTATTGTTTGATTAACCAGGTTACCATTTCAGGAAAAAGGATTACCAGTATTAGAAAAAGAATTTGAATTAGCACAAAAGGAATGATGCCGCGGTACAGGTGTTTTGTTTTTACTTCCGGTGGCGCTACGCCTTTCAGGTAAAATAACGCGAAACCAAATGGTGGAGAAAGAAAGGAAGTTTGCAGATTGATGGCCAGTAAAATTCCAATCCAGATCAGGTCAATACCCATGCGGGTAAAAATCGGGGCTACTACCGGCACGATAATGAAGATGATTTCTATGAAATCGATGAAAAAACCAGCGATGAACACCACCACCATCACTATAGCCAGAAAAGCCATGGGCGAAAGGTTAGCATCTTCAATGATACCAGTCAAATACCGGTCGCCACCCATGCCTCGGAATACCAAGGCGAAGACTGTGGCCCCGATCAGGATGATGAAAACCATACAGGTAAGGTGCGTGGTTTCAACCATGACGTCTTTCAATACTTTTACCGTGAATTTACCCTGAACAACAGTAAGCACAACCGCACCGAAAGCTCCCACGGCCGCGGCTTCGGTAGGCGAAGCGATTCCCGCGAAAATAGACCCCAGTACCGCCAAAATTAACAGAAAAGGTAACAAAAACGCACTTATTACTTTCCTGATCACATTCCCTTTTCGAAACTTCGCGATTTCTTCAGCGGGCATGGCCGGAGCTTTTTGAGGTTGGAAAATGGCAATGCTGATGATATACAGCAAGTACATCGCCACCAATCCAAAACCTGGAATAATGGCCGCCGCAAACAGGTTTCCCACCGATACGTTGAGCACAGAGCCCAACAGCACCAGCACTACCGAAGGGGGAATAATTTGTCCTAATGTGCCGGAAGAAGCAATGGTGCCTGTTGCCAGTTCAGCACTGTAACCCCGCTTCAGCATGGTGGGCAAACTGATCAGGCCCATTGTAATTACGGTAGCGCCTACAATGCCGGTTGAAGCGGCCAGCATTGCCCCCACAATAATCACTGATATGGCCAGTCCGCCTCTGAATTTTCCGAAAAGCAAAGCCATGGTTTCCAGCAAACTTTCGGCAAGACCGGACTTTTCCAGCATAATGCCCATATAAATAAACAAGGGTACCGCCAGCAACACATAATTATTCATGGTACCAAAAATCCGCAACGATACCAGGTAAAAGAAATTGACGTCAAATACCATTAATCCAAAAATGATGGAAATGCCGCCGAGGGTAAAAGCCACCGGATAACCCAACAGGATGAGCAAAAAAATGGTGAAAAACAGAATAATGGGCAGCGCTTCAACCATGTTCGGGAGGGGCGGTTAAGGTAAGCACTGATTTGATGGTAAGGGAAATGGCCTGGAGTAGGAGTAAAATAAAGCCTATGGGAATGGCCGATTTTATAATATACCGTGCCGGCAAGCCACCCGGATCAGGCGATCCCTCCTGAATTTCATACGAATTAATAGCAAATTTAGTAGCGGTAATGATAATTACAATACAAAAAGGAATCAGAAAAATTAATGTACCCAGCAAATTGATCCAGGCCTGTTGCTTTGCCGAGAAATTGCTGTAAAACACATCAACCCGCACATGACGGTCGTGTTTAAGTGCATAAGCGGCACCCAGCAAAAATATGAAGGAAAATAAGTGCCACTCCAGTTCAATAATTCCTACAGAGGTGGTATTGAACAAATACCGGGTAACTACATCATACATAATTAGTACTACCAAAAGGGTAGTGAGCCAGGCAACTCCCTTTCCTATAGCTTCGTTCAGGGCATCTATTTTTTGTTGAAAGCTGAGCAGTACTTTTCTCAATGCGATGCGGGTTATGAATTTACGCTAAATAAATACTGTATAGCATCCGTAGCAAATAATACTTCACTTTAATTTACATTAGCCCTTCGTTAAATTTTCTTTTTTATTAAATTTCCAGTCAGAAACTAACCCCTATTTAAAATGAAAATTATTTATGCTATTCTGGCAGTCGTTTTTGCCCTTTTTGCTTTTGTTCAATACAATGATGCTGACTGGTATGTATGGATGATACTTTATGGTTATGTAAGTGCCATGTGTATAATGGCTTTTTTAGGGAAATATAATAATATAATGCTGTTAACTGGCATCATCGTTTTTCTGATTCTTATTGGTTTTCGGTTTCCTTCTATTATTACCTGGATACAGTCAGGAGACAGTATTGAAGCTATGTCAGACGACCGGCCTTATGTAGAGGAAACCCGTGAAGGACTTGGCTTGATGATGGGGCTGGCTGTTATGACTTTTGAGTATTTTAGGGGAAGAAAATTAGCCAAAGCTTAAAACTATAATCATCTTTATGTAGTTCTTCTGGCAGAAATCAAAAAAATGCCTGAAAACCCTAAACGCAACCATACCGCTCCACTATCTACTGTAGCTATAATCGGTGCCGGCATTGCAGGCATTGCCTGTGCCATCCGATTAGCCAACAAAGGATATAAAGTTACGGTGTTTGAAGCCAATGCTTATCCAGGTGGCAAACTCTCTGAAATTACGGTGAATGGGTACCGATTCGACATGGGCCCTTCTTTATTTACGATGCCACATTATGTGGATGAATTGTTTACCCTTTCAGGCGAAAATCCCTCCCATTATTTTCAGTACCAGCGATTACAGGTCAATTGCCATTACTTTTATGAAGATGGAACCCTTCTGCACGCGTATGCTGAAAAGGAAAAATTTGCTGAGGAAGTGGCGCGAAAAACCGAAGACAGTTCCTCCACCGTGCTTTCAGCATTAACACATAGTGCCAGTTTGTATCATCTACTTGGGGATTTGTTTACCCAAAGGTCATTACACCGATGGAAAACCTTTTTTCAAAAAGATGCTTTCAGAGCATATCTAAGCTTAGGCAAATTCGATTTTTTTCGAACTATGCATGTGGCGAACGCGGCACGGTTTAAAGACCCGAAGCTGGTGCAATTGTTCAATCGGTATGCTACTTATAATGGGTCAGATCCTTACCAGACTCCGGCAACGTTGAATATGATTCCCCATCTTGAGTTTAATGTGGGTGCCTTTTTCCCGTCAAATGGTATGTATTCAATTACTACGAGTTTATATGAACTTGCCTGCCGACTGGGTGTAAATTTCAAGTTTAATACTCCGGTTGAGAAAATAGTTGTGAATAAAAAAAAAGTACAAGGTCTTCAATTGCCTACAGCCATACTTTCTTTCGACAAAGTAGTGAGCAATATGGATGTAGTAAGTACTTATAAAAAACTGCTAACCAGTCAGCCACAACCCCATCGTTTATTAAATCAGCCAAAATCCAGTTCGGCGCTTATTTTTTATTGGGGCATTCAGCAGGTGTTTCCGCAACTGGATCTGCATAACATTTTTTTCAGTAACAACTACCAACGTGAATTTGATCGTATTTTTAATAAAAAAGACATTGATGACGATCCTACGGTTTATGTCAATATTACCTCCAAATATAAGCCTGACGATGCGCCTGAAGGTTGTGAAAACTGGTTTGTAATGATTAATGTGCCCAATAATACAGGGCAGGATTGGGATTCTTTAATTGCGGCAGCCAGGAAAAACATTATTGAAAAGTTGAACCGAATGCTGCAAACCGACATTGAAAAGTTAATAGCCTGCGAAGAAATTTTAGATCCTCGGCTAATTGAAAGTAAAACTTCATCTTCACTGGGCGCTCTTTACGGAAATAGCTCCAATAACAAATATGCGGCTTTTTTACGGCACGCTAACTTTAGCGGAAAAATAAAAGGCTTGTATTTTTGTGGGGGAAGTGTGCATCCAGGTGGGGGTATTCCATTATGCCTGTCATCGGCTAAAATTGTAGCCGATAACATCGCATAAAATATGTTTAAATGCTGCTGATAAGCTGACGGTAAGTCTGGTAACGATTAATGATTTCGGTTACATAATTAACCGGCTCATTGCCTCTACAGTATCCTGAGAACACAACCGGGTCATTATAATAGTCGGGTAAAGACTTTTGTTCCAGAAAAAAAGCGACACTATTATCCCATTTATTGGGATTTCTTCCATACTTACGGGCCAATCGCCGTGCATCCAGCACATGTCCCTGGCCCACATTATAAGAAGCCAGCACAAATTTTACCCTTTCCTGATTATCAGGCACATATTTTTTCCAAAGTTTATTTAACCACAGTAAATAAGCCACTCCTGCCTGCATGCTCTGGTTTGGATTCTGCCGGTCGTCTACTCCATAAATTTCGGCAGTACCTGGCATAATCTGCATCAGGCCAACAGCACCGGCCATGGATTGCGCTTGCGTATCAAATCTGGATTCCTGATACATTTGGGCAGCCAGCAGGCGCCAGTCCCATCCCAGCTGATCGGCAGCCTCTCTGATGAGTTCATCGTAAGGTGAAATATTACGGCTGTTCAGGCTGGAAAAAGAACTTGTTAAATGGCGAATAGAAGCTTTGGGATTTTTGAAATACTTATCGTAAATAAAATAGTATTCACTATTTTTCTTCATGGCAACCGTCCAGCTATTAATCGCTTCCAGTAAATCCGGTGAATTTTTACGAACTGCCCAGGCAATTTTCTGCGGAAAACTGATCGCAGTGTTTACATCGATGTTGGGATAGTAAGAACTATTTACATTGGCTACATTTTCGTCGGCAACAGTATAGTCTATTTCGCCATTGGCTACTTTGGCAATCAGATTTTCGGTTTCTTCCGTTTCAACTTCTTCGATTTGGATATGCCCCCCAATTTCGTTGCTTAAATTTTGTAATCGGTTAGCAAACACGCTTCCTTGGGGTACATATACCGTTTTCCCTTCAAGCTGAATAGGATTTTTGATCAGCTGATTATCAATTTCGTGAAGCTTAAGTTGCTGCCAGTTATCTGGTTTGCGCTGTACCAGTACTTGGCTTACCTGTTTGTGGTATTCGGTAAAGGCCACAAATTGCTTTCTTTCATTGGTAACAACAAGGTTGTGGGCAATAATATCACCTTCGCCGTTGTTAAGTTTGATAAAGGCATCTTCAATGTGAGCAACAATTTTAAGTTCGAGCCTAAGATCAAGCTCTTGCGCCAATGAACGTAAGAGTTCGTATTCATAACCCATCGGCCGCCCTTTGTATACAAAATAACTGGTAGTGCTGTTGTCAATTAAGGCAACAATACTTCCACGCTTTTTTATTCTGTCCAAATCCAAAGATACCGGAGGCGGAACTTTAATTTCGTTGGATGTATGACTTTTACGGACCGCTGTTTCGTAGTTACAGGAAACAGGTACTAGTAAAAGAACGCTAAATAAAAGGTAGAATCCATTTGGAGTAAAAAAATACCTTTTTTTATGAATATCTGTGTTCTTGTTATTCCCATCAATGATCATAACTCTAAGTTTTTTTGATTTCACATTTTAACTTTACACACAACTTCCGGAAATTATACTTTATCACATCCTCGGAAATATTCTACTTCACCTTAAAATGTTATATTCTCTGTTGATTTACGGCTTTCAAAACAAAAAGTTTAATTCCGATATTTCTTACATTCGTAATTATTTCATAAATATAATAAAATATTTAATTAATTGTACTTTTTAATTATATATTTATCTGTTTTCTTCATTTTACAGGCATACGTTTTTATTTCGAGGCTTAAACATCTAAAAATTAAATAAAACCTTACAATATTTTTATTGGCTTAGAGGCAGAGCGTTTGGGCTCACTACGAGTTAAGAACCCTTATCATGTCTCATAATTTTTCTAGGATAGCTGTTTTATTGTATGCTTTCCTGTAGACAGACGCGGTTATCGCTGGTATTTATTGTGTAATGAAATCATAACGTCATATTTACTCAATGTTCAATGCTCAATTACACCGCGAACTGTATTTATGGAATTGAGCCTTGAATATTGAAAATTGATGAACTTTAACAATAAGCCGCGTTAGGCTCCATTCGCTTCGGCGATCCGATTGAAAAAGATATGCCACAGGATAAGGTTAAAAACCTGGTGTTTGGTCAGGCATCAACGCGGTCAGGCCTGCGGTGCCGGAAGCGTTTAATGCTGAAATAGGAAGAAATGAATGGGCTAGAATAAAATGAACCAGCAGATTTTATTCACTTTCCGGTTCTAACAAATCCGGTCGCCGGTCCCGGGTTCTTTTCAGCGATTGTTCGTAGCGCCAATCGTCAATAGCCCGATCGTGGCCGGAGAGTAAAATGGCAGGTACTTTCATTCCTTTGAAATCGGCAGGGCGGGTATATACCGGAGGAGCGAGCAAATGGTCCTGAAATGAATCGGTAAGCGCGGAAGTTTCGTCAGAAAGCACCCCTGGAATTAAGCGGATCACGGCATCGGCCAGTACGGCAGCAGCTAGTTCCCCACCGGAAATCACATAATCGCCAATACTGACTTCGCGGGTAATGAAATGCTCTCGTACCCGTTCGTCAACTCCTTTATAATGCCCGCATAAAATGAGAATGTTTTCCATTAAAGCCATCTCGTTGGCCATATTTTGGGTAAGCCCAACCCCATCCGGACTCATATAGATAATTTCGTTATAAGTTCTTTGGCTTTTCAGGTCATTGATACATTTAGCAATAGGTTCTATCATCAGCACCATGCCCGCGCCACCTCCATAAGCATAATCATCTACCGACTTATGCTTGCCAGAGGCATAATTCCGAAGATCGTGAACGTGTACTTCTACCAGGTTTTTCTGCTGTGCTCTTTTTAATATGGAATCAGAAAAAGGACTTTCCAGTAGTGAAGGCAAACAGGTGATAATATCGATACGCATAACCAAAAATTTTATTTCTGTAAAATTATAACGCCTTCACCATAATAAAGGATAAAACTGTTGATTTGTTAAGATATTAAGCATTAGCACGAACCACTGATTAGCCCATTTATCCAAAGCATCGGCATTTTTTTTAAGCGGGCAGTCGTGCTTTTTAATCAGTAAAAGTTCTGCTAACTTTGGCAGCCCTGTTGTAAACGAAAAAACTATATCAATGAGAAAAAAAATTGTGGCCGGAAACTGGAAAATGAATATGGACCTGGAAGCAGGTAAAAAGCTTGCTTCTGAGGTGGTGAATATGGTAGATTCAGAACTGACTGACGATGTTCAGGTAATTCTGGCTCCGCCCTACATTCATCTGAATGCGGTTTCTGCCTTGCTGGGTAGAAGCACCAAGGTGGCCTTGTCGGCACAAAACTGTAGCGAACATGAGTCAGGCGCCTATACCGGTGAAATATCAGTTTCTATGCTGAAATCGGTAGGAGCAACTTATGTAATTCTGGGACATAGCGAAAGGCGTGAATATTTTGGTGAGGACGATGCTTTACTGGCCAAAAAACTGGATTTGGCTATGGAAAATGGACTTACCCCTATTTTCTGTTGTGGTGAACCACTAAATATCCGGGAAGCCGAACAGCAAAACGATTATGTGGGCAAACAAATTAAAGCCAGCTTATTTCATCTTTCTGCCAATGATATCAAAAAAATTGTAATTGCCTACGAACCTATCTGGGCAATTGGTACTGGGAAAACCGCTTCGGCCGAACAGGCGCAGGAAATGCATGCGGTGATTAGAAAATTGTTGGTCAAACAGTACGATCAGGCTACTGCCGACAGCATTTGTATTTTATATGGCGGAAGCTGCAAACCTTCTAATGCGAAAGAAATTTTTGCCGGTGCTGATGTAGATGGCGGATTAATTGGCGGCGCTTCGCTGAAAGCCCGTGATTTTGTGGAAATCGCTAAATCTTTCTAGCGGTTGTGCTAAGGCTGATTCCTGATTCTGTAATATTAAAAAAACAAATGGCTGCTCAAATTGTAAGAGCAGCCATTATTTTTATTAAGCGTTATTCTTTTCTTCCTGAGCTTTGCGGTCTCTGCCCTGCCGCTCGTACATCCAGCCGGGGTATTCTGCCGGCAGCTTGCTTACCTCATCCAGTTTTTGCAACTCATCATCACTAAGTTTTACGTCCACTGCCATGAGGTTGTCATTCAACTGTTCTATTTTCTTGGCACCAATAATAACCGATGTAACGGCTTGCTGATGCAACAGCCACGCCAGGGCCAGCCGGGCAACAGAAATATCTTTTTCTTCAGCCATAGGTTGCATTACATCCAGCACGTCAAAGGCCCGCTCTTTATTTACCGGTGGGAAATCGAATTCAACCCGGCGCGATCCTTCAGGTCCTTCCTTGTCGCGGCTGTACTTACCACTCAGCAGTCCGCCTGCCAAAGGACTCCATACCATCAGACCCACTTTCTGATCCAGCAGTAATGGCACTATTTCTCTTTCCAGGTCACGACCGGCAATGGTATAATAAGCTTGTAGCGATATAAATTTGGCCAGTCCATTGTATGCTGAATACGACAAAGCTTTCATAATATGCCAGGCTGCCAGATTGCTGCAACCAATGTAACGTACCTTACCCGATCGTACAATATCGTCTAATGCCCGCATGGTTTCTTCCAGCGGTACCACTGGGTCAAAACCATGAATCTGATACAAATCGATGTAGTCGGTATTCAGTCTGCGCAAACTTTCATCTACCTGGTGCATAATATGACTTCGGCTCAGTCCGGTTTGGTTGGGACCATCTCCCATTTGTCCGCGCACTTTGGTAGCAATTACCAGTTCATCTCGCTTCAACCCCAGGTTCCGGATCGATTTCCCCGTCATCTCTTCGGCAAGGCCTTCTGAATATACATTGGCCGTATCAAAAAAATTGATGCCCGCGTCAAAGGCTTTTTTCATTAACTGATCAACCGGTTCCTGGTCCAGCTTACCTATGGCAGTCCAATAGCCCTTGCCACCGAACGTCATGGTACCCATGCACAATTCAGAAACCAATAAGCCTGTGTTTCCTAAACTTTTATATTTCATGTGATTATAATTTTATCATCATATGAAACCCTTCTTTCATGCTTTTGTGTACAGAAAGTTTTTATACAAGGGTTCCATACATTGAAGGTTTAAGATTAAAATAATATAAGGGAAAACAAAAGGATTTTGTTTTCAGAATAGCAAAGAGAAAAAAATATGGACGTAATGAAAAAAAAACAGCAAATACCCATAGGAGGTATTTGCTGAATTAAAACAAGATGATTGGTTTATTGATCGCTGGCAACAGGCGTATCGAAATTAACGATAGGCCATACTGCCGGTGCGGGGAAGCTCACCCCTTTATTCTGTCCCCGCTGTTCATCTTGTCCGAAATAGTAAAGGGGCCACCCTTTATAAGTAAGCTGTGGTCTGCCAAACACGTCGATTTCACCAAAATCATCCGCGTTCATGGCGCTGGGCAATTCCTCTATTTCCACATAAAAAATAGGCCATGCCGCGTCATTGCTAAAATCAGACTTGGTAAAGGTATTGGTATCTTTCAAATCATTTTTGAAAATATAAAGCGTACGACCATTGATATCGGTAAAATATTTGGTAACCTCATCCCCTTCGGTATAATCGCTTTTATAATTTTTGCCATCGTGGCCTACCAGTTGGGCATCGGCAATCATAAGAGAATAACTGGGTTTGACCACATACCACACATCGTTCACTCCCTCACCAGCGGTTTCACCCGGATTTTCAACCACGCCATCCCGGGTTGGTGAGAAGTAGTACAAAGGCCAGCCCAGGTAAGTAGATTGTTTGGTGGTGCCATCAGTTAAGGTAATTTCTCCAAAATCGTCAGCATTCAGGGTACCGCCATCGGGCAAACGCAGTTCTTCCGTATAGAAAACAGGCCAGGCATCGGCACAACCTCCGGAGCAATGATTGGTACCATCAGGGTCTCGTGTAAAGTAGTACAGCGTTCGGCCTTGTGTATCAGTCAGGATCGTACCCAAATCAGCATTATTTACTGTTTTAACAGTAGGAGCAAGGGGGGCTTCCTGCATATCCGTATTCACCACCGGCCAAACCCCAGGTGCAGGAAAGCTTACCCCTTTATTTTCCCCCCGTTCCACATCTTGTCCAAAATAATACAGCGGCCAGCCTTTATAGGTAAGCTGCTCCCTGCCGAAAACCATGATCTCACCAAAATCATCTTTATTCAGATTACCCGGTAAATCTTCAATTTCCACATAAAAAATAGGCCATGCCGCATCGTTGCTGAAATCAGGCCTGGTGAAATTGTTCACGTCTTTATAATCGCGGATAAAACCGTAGATGGTCCGACCATTCACATCCGTAAAATAGGTGGTAACTTCCTCGCCTTCGGTATAATCGCCTTTATAGTTTTTTCCATCATGGCCCACCAGTTGGGCATCGGCAATCAGCAGCGAATAAGTAGGTTTTAATACATACCACACATTATTCACGCCCTGACCGGCCGCGGCACCGGCTGCCTCGATGGTTCCGTCAGAAGAAGGAGAATAGTAGTAAAGCGGCCAGCCTTTAAAGGTAGTTTGCTTGGCTCCGTCGGCCCGGGTAATGGTAGCAAAATCTGCCTGATTCAGGCCGGTGCCTACGCTCAGGTTTTCAGAATAATAAACCGGCCAGGCATTCAGGCAACCACCGGCACAGGCACTTTCGCCACTTACGTCGCGTGTAAAATAGTAGAGGGTAACCCCATTGCCATCTACCATAATATCGCCCAGCGAGCCGGCAGTTGCCAGTTTTATATCTCCGGAAGCATCGGGTGTTGGTGGTGGGGTGTCATCATCTTTACAACTTGCGACAATAAAAATTAAAGCGGCGAACAGGCCAAATCTGAATGCGTAAAAGAAGGTTTTCATAGGTGTTTGGGGTTTATAGTTTTTTAATAGAATGCTTGTCTGGAGATTAGGTCATATCAGCGTTTGAAAGGCACATTTATTTTTCTGGTCTATACAAGTATTGTCATACAAAAGGTTGCCTGAAAATTGGGTGGGTATAAAATAAATAAATCAAAATGCCGGAAGACAAGTTGTATGTAACAGATGGGCTGGGTGATCCGGAAAAATGAAAGGAAAACAGGTAATTTTAAGAATTGAATAACATAAAACAATCAGAGAAAGCAGAATAATAAGCGTGTATGAGCATTCATGTTGGTACTTCAGGATGGAGCTACGACCATTGGCAGGGAGTGTTATATCCGCATGGTATCCCAAACCACGAAAGGCTATATCATTATGTGCCCCATTTTCATACCGTAGAACTGAATAGCAGTTACTACCGCTGGCCAAAACCAGGCTCCTTTAAAAGCTGGCGCCACCGCTTACCGGAGGGTTTTCTCATGAGCGTAAAGGCGCCGGCCTGGCTTACCCATGCCCGCGGATTATACGGACCCGAAAAATGGCTGGAAACCATCGGCAAAGGGTGGCATGCATTATTGGAAAAACGGGCCATACTGCTGGTACAACTGTCGCCCAATTTTAGCTACGATTACGAACGACTGGCTTATTTTTTATCGAAAATACCCTGGTGGATGCGGACAACGATTGAATTTCGGCATCCAAGCTGGCATCGGGAAGAAATCTTTCAGTTGCTGGAGCAGTACCAAACAGCCTATTGCATTATGAGTGGGGCGTATCTGCCATGCATCTTGCGCACCACGGCACCGTTCGTATATGTACGCATGCATGGGCCCGATCACCATCATTTGTATGGCGGTTCTTATGCGGATAATGATCTGTACTGGTGGCGCGACCGGATCTGGGAATGGCGTGCGGCTGGCAAGGAAGTATTTGTGTATTTTAATAACGATGGAGGGGGAAACGCGGTGCGAAATGCCTGGCGGCTTCAGGAGCTTTGTTGGGGATAACTTCATATAAAATCCAGGAATCGCCTGTTTTAGGTGTGGAAAAGCTAATAATATTTTAGCGGTAAAATAAAAAATGCTGTTTAATGTTTATATTAACCCCGCAAATAAAAAAATGTAAATTTCATAGGCACTTTCCGGATAGAAATGCTTATGAATAGATCAAACCCGTAATAGTTTTTTACTTCACATGTACAACCAATCCTTTTCTTTCTATTTTAAAAAGCTCCTGATTATTTTACTCCTTACCGGCTTTACTCAGTGCCATGAAAAAAGCGAACAACCGTTTGCCAGCGCAGATAATGGCGGACTTTTTTTACCCGATAATTTTGAAGCCGTAGTGGTGGTAGATAGCCTCCCTGGGCGTGCCCGCCACCTTGCCGTGAGCGAAAATGGTGATGTGTATGTAAAAAACCGGTACGCTGCCAATGGAAAAGCCATTACGGCGCTTCGCGATACAGATGGCGATGGCAAAGCAGATGAAATGGAAATGTTTGGCGAAAACCTGAAAGAAAGGGGTTATGGTACGGAAATGAGAATCCATAATGGTTACCTGTATTTCAGTACCGAAATGGTAGTAGGCCGGTATAAATTAACGCCAGGCGACCTGATGCCGAAAAGTGATATGGAAGTGGTGTTGACTGATGACCATGCGCATGGCATGCATGAGCACATTACCAAACCCATTGCCTTCGACAATAAAGGATATATGTATGTGCCTTACGGCGCACCTTCCAATGCCTGTCAGGAACCTAAAAGAACACCCGGCGCGCCCGGTCAGGACCCCTGTCCGCAGTTAGAAGACCACGGCGGCATCTGGCGTTTCGATGCCAGTAAAACCAATCTGACGCAGGCCGACGGTGAGAAATTCGCTACCGGTATCCGCAGTGTGGTGGCTATTGACTGGAGTCCGGACGATAACCTGTACATTGTGATGCATGGCCGTGATGACCTGCTGCGTTTATGGGCAAATAAATTTTCTCCCTGGCAATCTGCCATGCTGCCCTCCGAAGAATTTTTGAAGGTAACCGAAGGAGCTGATTTTGGCTGGCCTTACTGCTATTACGATCAGATGCAGGGCAAAAAAGTGCTGGCACCCGAATACGGCGGCGATGGTAACATGATAGACCGGTGTGCCGACTTCGAATTACCCGTCATGGGCTTTCCCGGCCACTGGGCACCCAACGACTTGTTTTTTTACCAGGGCGATCAGTTTCCTGAAAGATACAAAAATGGAGCTTTTGTAGCCTTTCATGGCTCCACCAACCGGGCGCCTTATTCGCAATCAGGGTATTTTATCGCGTTTGTACCTTTTGAAAATGGAAGGCCCAATGGCAATTTCGAAGTATTTGCCGATGGTTTTGCAGGCATGGATACCATTGTTAACGTAAGCGATGCGGTGTATCGCCCCATGGGGATTGCGATGGGGCCTGATGGTTCACTGTATATTTCTGAAACAGAAAAAGGAAAAGTATGGCGCATTATGTACAAAGGCGATAATACAAATTTTGGCGAAGTACAGCTGGCCGCCATGGAAAACCATAAACAAATGGCACACATCAAAACCCCTGATGAAATAGAAGATAACCTGGAAAAAGGCCAAAAGGTAGCCGGAGAAAAGGTGTATTATACGTATTGCGCTGCCTGCCATCAGGGAAACGGGTTGGGCGATTCCCAAAGGTTTCCGCCGCTGGCCGACTCAGAATGGGTAACCGGCGATAAAAATAAACTGATAGAAGTGGTACTCAAAGGTTTGGAAGGTCCCATTAAGGTGAAGGGAAAAGATTATAACAGCCTTATGCCACAGCATAGCTTTTTAACCGATGAGCAGGTGTCGGAAGTGCTTACCTATATTCGGAAAAATTTTGGTAACCAAGCCAGTGCGATTAGTGCTGAAGAGGTAAAAGCAATGAGGGTTAGCATAAAATAGACAAAAGGGTTTCCGAAATACCTGTTATTTCTTTGTGATTTGTATTAAATTGGCACATAGAGAACTTTATAGGTTGCTTTACTCCTTTATTTATAAACCAAAGTTGGCATATATTAAATGCGCAATCGAGTAACTAATGTTTCATTTCAACAAATAAAATAATTCCATGTTAGGAAGAAGACAATTACTAAAGCGACTATCCGCACTACCGTTTGTAGGAGGTTTGATAGCAGGTGGTATTCCTTTAAATGCTGCTACCGCTGCCGCTAAGGCAAGTCGCGATTATTTCGCCGAACTGGGGGTGCGTACCTTTATTAACGCTGCTGGTACCTACACGGCCATGACTGGTTCTCTGTTGCGCGACGAAGTAAAAGACGCTTACCTGTATGCATCTAACGAATACGTTATGCTGGACGAATTGCAGGATCGGGTTGGGGAACGCATTGCTTCCCTGGTTAAATGCGAGGCGGCTACCGTTACTTCCGGCGCCTTTTCGGCCATTACCCTGGCCACTGCCGGTGTGTTATCCGGGCTGGACGAAGAAAAAGTAGCCATGATACCCTATCTGAAAGAAAATGGTCTGAAATCAGAAGTAATTATGCAAAAAGGCCACAAAATAGGATACGACCATGCCGTGAAAAATTGTGGTGTGGAGGTGATTTACATCGAAACCCGCGATGAACTGAAGAAAGCCATCAACGACAAAACGGCCATGATGTTTTTCATCAATGCTTACGCCAACGATGGTAAAATTAGCCTGGAAGAGTGGGTGGAAACTGCCAAAAAGCATAAAATTCCTACCCTGAACGATTGCGCTGCCGATGTGCCGCCCGCGGAAAACCTGTGGAAGTATACCGAAATGGGTTTTGACCTGGTCTGTTTCTCAGGGGGAAAAGGATTACGGGGACCGCAAAGCGCTGGCTTGCTTTTGGGTAAAAAAGACCTGATCGCTGCTGCCCGACTTAGCGCACCACCCCGGGGCAATACTGTGGGAAGAGGCATGAAAGTAAACAAAGAAGAGGTACTGGGAATGCTCGTCGCACTGGAAACCTATCTGAATGGCGATCAGGAGAAAGAATGGAAACTTTGGGAAGATCAGATCGCCCATATTGCCGAGGCCATTAAACCTATTAAAGGGGTGGGATATACCATTGACGTGCCTCCCATTGCCAACCACATTCCCACGCTGAATGTGAAGTGGAATACCAAAAAAGTAAATATTTCCGGCGATGACCTGAAGCAGGTGCTGCGCAGTGGCCATCCGTCTATTGAAGTGGCAGGCGGTGGGCCCGACTCTATCAGTATCACTACCTGGATGCTGGTACCCGGACAGGAACGCATTGTGGCCAGCCGGTTGCAGCAGGCATTGTCTAAAGTGGCTAAATCGTAAAAATTGATTACATTTATCAAACAGTTGTATATTTAATAGCATGGGCAACCTTATTTGTTCATGCTATTTTTCTGCAAAAATTCTACCTATGAAAAAAGCATACTATCTTATCATTTTTATCTTAACGCTTGCCAGTACACAAGTTCAGGCACAAACTTATACCCTGCTTATCAAGGGAGGGCATGTAATTGACCCAAAAAATAACATTGATGCTGTGATGGATATTGCTATTACCGGCGATACCATCGTACGGGTAGCCAAAAATATTACAGAAAACGCCCAAAATGTGATCAATGCCGAAGGATTATACGTAACACCCGGCCTCATTGATATCCATTCACATAATTTTCAGGGTACCGAACCCGACCATTATTTGTCGAATGGCGTAGTGGCACTTTCTCCGGACGGATTTACTTTTCGTTGTGGCATCACAACTGTGGTGGATGCGGGCGGCGCCGGCTGGAAAAGTTTTCCTACTTTCAAGCAAAATATCATCGATAACTCTAAAACCAGGGTATTGTCATTGCTTAATATTGTGGGCGAAGGCATGCGTGGCGGCGCCTATGAGCAGGATCTGGAAGATATGAATGCCAAGATGACGGCCATGGTGGCTGCCGCGAACCCCGAAGTGGTAGGGATCAAAGTAGCCCACTATTTTGGTCCGGAATGGGATCCGGTAGACCGTGCTGTAGAAGCAGGCAATATTGCCAAAATTCCGGTAATGATTGATTTTGGTGGTGTGGAGCCGCCACTTTCATTGGAAGACCTGCTGCTGAAGCACCTGCGTCCGGGCGACATATTTACTCATTGCTTTGCCCATGTTAATGGCAGAGTTCCTATTGTGGATGAACAGGGAAAGGTTCGTCCTTATGTATTAGAAGCCCAACAGAAAGGGGTGATCTTCGATGTAGGGCATGGCGGGGGCAGTTTCCTGTTTCGTCAGGCTGTGCCTGCTACTAAAAGCGGATTTTATCCGAATACCATTAGCACCGATCTTCACACAGGCAGCATGAATGCCGGTATGAAAGACCTGCTGAATGTGATGTCAAAATTTATTAATCTGAATATGGATTTGCCAGCAGTGATCAGGGCTTCTACCTGGAAACCAGCTCAGGTAATTCAAAGAGAGGAACTGGGCCATTTGTCGGAAGGTGCCATGGCCGATATTGCCATTCTGAACCTGAAAGAAGGAGAGTTTGGTTTTATCGATTCCGGTGGCTTCCGCATGGACGGTAACAAAAAAATGGAATGTGAACTCACCATTCGCGCGGGTGATGTGGTGTACGACCTGAACGGTATTTCCCGCCCTTTGTGGACTACAAAAGCAGGTACAACCAATTCCGGACATTAAACAACATTTAATCAGAATTTTAACTACCCCTAAATTACTTATTGATGAAATACAGAAATTTATTACTACTCTGTGTGTTAGGCTTGTTTTTTTGTCAAAACACCGTGTATGCTCAGTTTTTATCACGCGATGAAATGGTTTTCCTGACTTCCGAATGGAAAGGTGAGCGTTTTGAAGACGGAAGACCTAAAATTCCGGACGATCTGATTGAGCGGGCGAAAGAAATTGCCATTGAAGAAGCCTGGATGATCCTGGAAAACGAAGGATACCATGCCCAGTTCGAGGGTAACTGGGAGGTGCTAAACGAGGATGAGGTGATTGTTGGCCGCGCCCTTACGGCCATGTACATGCCCAGCCGGCCCGACGTGGAAAAAAATATAAAGGAAAGAGGGACCAGCAAAGGCTTTATCGGCAATACCAATTCCTGGCCCATAGATAAACTTACCCAGGGCGATGTATATGTAGCCGATGGTTTCGGAAAAATAAAAGATGGTACCCTGATCGGCGATAACTTGGGCAATTCTATTTATGCCAAATCAGGCAATGGGGTGATATTCTACGGCTCTTCACGCGATAAGGGTGGGCTATCACAAATAGAAGGCTTTAACGCGTTTGTAAAAGGTTGGGATCCTACGTTCCTTAAAAATGTGGTACTAATGGGATTGAACACCCCTATTCGCATCGGAGATGCCATTGTATTGCCCGGCGACCTGGTACTGGCCAAATCGGAAGGCGTAATTTTTATTCCGGCACATATGGTAGAAAAAGTAGTAACCACCGCTGAGTTTATCGGCTTGCGCGATCAGTTCGGGCATGCCATGCTGAAAGCAGGCAAATACAGTCCCGGACAAATCGATAGCGAGTGGACCCCCGCAATTAAAGATGCCTTTATGAAATGGCTGGACGAAACCTACGATAAGGTTCCCATGAGCAGGGCACAACTGGAAGAGTTTATGCAGAAAAGAAC
>JBGTIS010000155.1:0-37680 GCA_041745535.1 Cyclobacteriaceae bacterium
AACCCTATCGGCCGACCCCGACCGGTACCTGATTGGCGATGACGAACATGGCTGGACTGGCGATTCGGTGTTTAATTTTGAAGGAGGGTGTTATGCCAAAGTGATAGACCTGTCGGAAGAATCGGAGCCGGAAATATGGAATGCCATTAAGTTTGGAGCTATTCTGGAAAACACAAAGTTTATACCCGGCACCCGCACGGTAGATTATTCCAATAAACAGATCACGGAGAATACTCGGGTTTCCTATCCCCTGTACCATATCAAAGATGCCCGGCAGCCTTCGGTAGGACCAGCACCGAAAAACATCTTTTTTCTAACCCTGGATGCCTATGGGGTGCTGCCGCCCCTGGCTAAACTTACGGTGGGGCAGGCCATGTATCATTTTATTTCCGGATATACCGCCAAAGTCGCGGGTACCGAAGCAGGTATTGTAGAGCCGAAAGCCGTATTCTCAGCCTGTTTTGGTTCGCCCTTTATGCCCTTGCACCCTACACGGTATGCTGAAATACTGGGCGAAAAAATGCGACAGCAGCAGGTAAACGTATGGTTGATCAACACAGGATGGAGTGGGGGGCCTTATGGCGAAGGACAGCGGATTAAACTGCGCTATACCCGCGCCATGATTAGCGCTGCCCTGACAGGGAAACTGGAACAGGTAGCTTGCGATGAAGATCCTGTATTTGGCGTACAGGTACCCAGGGAATGTCCCTGTGTACCTACCGAACTACTAAATCCTCGTGGCACCTGGCAGGACAAAACCGCTTATGACAGGAAAGCGCAGGCACTGGCCAACATGTTCAATAATAACTTTAAAAAGTTTGAAGCACATGCCAGTGAAGAAATCATGTCTGGCGCACCGGTATACCAGACAGAAGATATTACAGGCGTATAGGTAACCATTTAGGAATTAAGAGCGTGTTAGGAGATTTTGATTTTGAGAGATGTCGTTGATGCTATTGTGTGGATCACTAGAACTGCGGTGCAGTGCGGTTCCCCGCCGGGACATAACTTGGATACCCAGTTTCCAAATTGGTCGGCGGTTTACTACTATTTTGAATAGTGGACAGCGGATGGTACGCTAGAACGTATCAATCTGGCTTTGAATATGTTGGAACGATTAGAAGCCGATCGAGTAGCTACCCCAAGCCTGGGACTTGTTGATTCTCAAAGCATTAAGTTGGCCCCCAGGATCATTGAGCGGCGGGGTACCGACGGCTAACACCCACGATAGTTCTGGGGGAGTTGGTTTGCTAAACAATCTCAAGCAGATTATGCCAAGGCTACAGAAAATTATGACCTATAAATCCTATCGGGGTACTTTTTGTCAAGCAGTAAAAAAAAGCAACTCACTTTTGAGGGACAAAAGGGGTTTGTGGTAGAAGCTAACAGATGGGTTGTGGCGGCCGCCGCGGAAAAAATGTTGCTTGGTTGAATTTCTTTCGCCGGACGGTAATAGACTACGAAAGTTCGGGAGTTCTTTTATACAATAAAACATTCTGGTTTGGCTATTCAACGTACCACCTTAACCAGCCGAACTTAGCTATGGTTGGAAATGAAAATAAACTATCTATGAAAACCTCGATCCATGGAGGAGCGAGAATAAGACTTCATGATGGTCCTTTTCAGCAAAAAATAACGCCCAGCATTGCGCCCTCATTTATATACCAAAGGCAGGGAGTTACCGATCAGCTAAGCTTGGTAATGAACTTTCATTACGATCCTATTATGGCAGGTTTTTGGTACCGAGGTATTCCCATCATGGGAAAAGAATTTAACGACAAAGTAAACCAGGATGCCCTGATTTTTCTGCTGGGATTAAAATATAAATAATTCGAATTTGGATATAGCTACGATACGACGATATCTGAATTAGCTGCCGCGTCTGGTAACGGGCATAATATTTCTCTGGCCTATAAGTTAGTTATCCAGGCGAAACGAAATAAGCCTAATAAATTTATTCCCTACCCTACTTTCCTGTTGAGTGAGTAATTGATACAGAAATATGAATTTCCGCAGAGAATCTTGATTTGCATGTTTGCAAATTGTGGGATAAAAAATCAGGTTGAAAAAAACTGGAGAAAGTAGATAAACTATTAAAGATGCTCGGCAATTACCATAGCAGATTCGAAAAGAATTGTTTCAGAAATTTGAATATACTTGCCATTTTTTAAATGGAGATTATAAAAAATACGGGCTTCCAGAATGGCGATTTCTCTTTCGGGGATTCCAATTAATTCCGCAAGATCTTTTGTGTAAACGATGAGTTCACCGTTTTGATTAATGTATTTGGGCAAATAATGAATTTTGTTATATTTCATTTGCCACTAAAAATAGGGAGTGTTTACGACAATTTGTGTCATAAATACTTTTAATGATATTTGCTGATCATGCAAACCCAGAAGATACCCTGCCAAAATTTACTAATGCCCTGCATCCCCTGAAGGTTGTGCTCTCTGATTTCCGATAATAAAACCTTTTGTTCTTCAATATTATTTTTTGTGTCAACTAACACATTGGTTGCCAGTTGATGAGTTATGTTCTTTTCCATAGTTTACGTTTATTATAGTCAGTGTGTGAATACGATTTCTTGTAAAGTTTGTTTAAATATGGCTTTAAAATGCTGGTTAAATATTTAGCTTTAAGAGCACTATAAAAAGTTTTAAAACTAAAATTTCTTTCGTCTGTAATAAAAAAACGATACCGATCATTAGTATCGTTTTTCAAAGCAATCAAATAAAAATTTACTGGATTTTATGGATGTTCCAAAGGTATTATATGCTTTTTGATATTAAAATAGTGGTTTACCTTTAATTTTTTAGGGGTTAGCCCCTATTATTAACGCTATCGGTTTACTTTTTTAATAGCAAATCAAGTCACATAATGCTATGTTTTCAGGAAATTTTATGCCCTTTGTGTTTTTAAACCCAAAATTCAGCCTTAATATCAGGTAATTTTTTTGGCAAAAAATATGCTTTTTTTGAATAAAAAGAATTTTTTACTTTATCGTTTGCCGAAATAGCAAGGCTTTTATTAATATCTGTGCTAAAGCTTGATTTATTCATCAAAAAATGAAAGGTAATTACTATTCCGGATAGTAACCCACTCTATTCCTTTGTCAATAGATTTTTTAAAGAACCAGCGGTTTGATTCGGAAAATAAACAAATAATTGCCCAGATGCCTAGTAAGAAGGTTATTCTCAATGCTATTCTTATTTTTTTGCTGTTATCCATAATTCAATCAATTAAATAAAATGACATAGGTAATATTTTATTTATATTAAAATAATTAATTACAAATAAAAGCAAAAAATATTAAAAAAAGTATATTTAATATAAAAAAATTATAATAATTATTTTAACTTGAAACACGTTTTTTCGTCCGGTAATAAATTCTCGCATAAAAAAAGCCTTCCCGTGTCAGAAAAGCTTTTTATGTCATTGTAACTTTATAGATTGAAATTAACTTTCATCCACAATTACACATTTATTATTAATGATGTCCTGCTCAACAGTTTTGAATTTTACATTCTTCTTAATACTGCCATCTGCGTATTGGACATTAACACGTTCGTTCCGGCCTGCCACTTTCAATGATTTACCAGGCTTAACCGGTTCAGCAGGTGGCCGGCTACCGTTGGTTCTGCGGTTTAAAATGGATTCGGTTTCTTCTTTCGATTCCTTTAAGTTTTGCTGTGTATTAATGCGAGGTTTCCGGGCTTCCTGAACCTGTTCGGGCTGCTGCACAGGAATACTGGCTTTCATCAGGAAGGAAACTGTTTCTTCATTTACTTTAGCGATAAACTGTTTGAAAAGCTCAAATGCCTCAAATTTATAGATCAATAAAGGATCTTTTTGCTCATATACCGCATTTTGTACCGATTGTTTCAAATCGTCCATTTCTCGTAAATGCTCCTTCCAGTTTTGGTCGATAATGGCCAGTGTAATGGTTTTTTCCATTACTTTAATTAGTTCCCGACCTTCTGTTGTAATACATTTTTCCAGATTGGCAGCCACTCCGATCTGCCGCTTTCCATCGGTAAACGGAACCAGAATATCTCTGATGGTAGCGCCTTTGGTAACGGCAATATTCTTAATAATTGGAAATGCCTGCTTAGCAATTCCTATGTTTTTTTCATTATAATGATGATAAGCGCCATCGTAAAGTTTTTCGGTAAGCAAGGCTTCATCTATTTTATTAAATTCTTCCTGCGATATGGGAAAATCCAGTCCTAGTGTGCTTAGGGCGGTAATTTTAAAGCTTTCATAATTATTTACCCCTTTGGTATTCATTACAACATCTTCAGAGGTATCGTAAAGCATATTCATAATATCCAGTTGCAGCCGTTCTCCAAAAAGGGCGTTCTTTCTCCGCTTATAAATTACGTCTCTCTGCTGATTCATAACATCATCATATTCCAAAAGCCGTTTTCTGATAGCAAAGTTATTTTCCTCTACCTTTTTCTGTGCCCTTTCAATAGATTTGGTAATCATAGAATGCTGTATCACTTCGCCTTCTTCCAGCCCCATGCGGTCCATGAGCCGGGCAATGCGATCGGAGCCGAATAAGCGCATGAGGTTGTCTTCCAGTGACACGAAAAACTGCGATGAACCCACATCACCCTGCCGTCCGGAACGACCTCTTAACTGTCTGTCGACCCTTCGTGATTCATGCCGTTCGGTGCCAATAATGGCCAACCCTCCTGCTTCTTTAGAGTGGGGGGCAAGTTTAATATCAGTACCCCGCCCTGCCATGTTCGTAGCAATGGTTACCGTGCCTGATTTTCCAGCTTCAGCCACAACTTCTGCTTCACGTTGGTGTTGCTTCGCGTTCAATACCTGGTGTTTGATATTTCTCAGGTTTAGCATCCGGCTTAACACTTCAGAAATCTCTACAGAAGTAGTACCTACTAACACAGGACGGCCTTTTGCGGTAAGGTCCTGTATTTCTTTTACTACAGCATTAAATTTTTCTTTCATGGTTTTATAAACCAGATCTTCGCGGTCGTCTCGCACAATAGGCCGGTTGGTAGGTATAACTACCACATCCAGTTTGTAAATATCCAAAAGTTCACCGGCTTCCGTTTCGGCAGTACCTGTCATACCCGCCAGTTTATGATACATCCGGAAATAATTCTGTAAGGTAATTGTCGCGTACGTCTGGGTAGCTTCTTCTACTTTTACATTTTCTTTTGCCTCAATGGCCTGGTGCAATCCATCAGAATACCGGCGACCTTCCATGACCCGGCCGGTTTGTTCATCTACAATTTTTACTTTACTATCTGCCAGGATATATTCAGTATCTCTTTCAAATAAAGTATACGCTTTCAGTAATTGGTTTACGGTGTGGATGCGTTGGGCTTTCACAGAATAATCCTGAATAAGCACATCTTTCCGTTTTACTTTTTCTTCATTTTCCAGTTCATAGTTGTTTTCAATATTGGCTATTTCAACTCCTACATCAGGAAGAATAAAGAATTTAGGGTCTTCTCCCTCATTGGTGATTAAATCAATTCCCTTTTCAGTAAGATCAATGGTATTGTTTTTTTCGTCGATAGTGAAATAAAGCACATCATCAGCTTCGGGCATCATCCGGGAGTTGTCCTGCAAATAGTAGTTTTCTGTTTTTTGCAGGATTGCCCGCATGCCTGTTTCACTCAGATATTTAATCAATGGCTTATATTTAGGCAAGCCACGAAAAGCTCTGAAAAGTGCCAGTCCTCCTTCTTTCACATTATCTTCCGAAATAAGCTTTTTTGCTTTTATCAGCAATTCACTCACTAACTTTTTCTGCACTTCGTGCAGTTTGGCTATGCGGGGTCTCAACTCATAAAATTCATGTTCATCTCCTTTGGGTACAGGTCCTGAAATAATGAGCGGCGTACGGGCATCATCTACAAGCACAGAGTCAACCTCATCTATCATGGCATAATGGTGCGTACGCTGCACCATATCTTCCGGGCTCCGGGCCATGTTGTCTCTTAAATAATCAAAACCAAATTCATTGTTAGTGCCAAAGGTAATATCTGCCGCATAGGCTTTCCTGCGGGATTCAGAATTGGGTTCGTGCTTATCGATACAATCAACCGTAAGGCCATGAAATTCATACAAGGGGCCCATCCATTCCGAGTCTCTTTTGGCCAGATAGTCGTTGACAGTTACAATGTGCACCCCACGTTTTGCCAAGGCATTTAAAAAAGCAGGCAAGGTAGCTACCAGGGTTTTACCTTCACCGGTGGCCATCTCAGCGATTTTACCCTGGTGCAGTACCACACCTCCTAACAACTGCACATCGTAATGCAGCATATCCCAGGTAATTTCGCTGCCGCCGGCAATCCATTTGTTATGCCAGATAGCTTTTTCCCCTTCTATGGTAACATGTTGGTGCTTGGCGGCTATCTGCTTATCTGCCATAGTAGCAGTTACTTCCAGTTTGCCATTATCTTTAAAACGGCGCGCAGTTTCTTTCATAATGGCAAAAGCAAGCGGTAATACATCCATCAGCACCTTTTCCAGCTCGGTATTTCGGCTTTCTTCCAGGTTATCAATCTGGGCAAAAACATTCTCTTTTTCATGGATATCCAAATCAGGATCATCCTCTATCCGTTGGTGTAATGCGGCAATCTGATCGTCGATGCTCTTCAGTTGTTCGTCAATTATGCTTTTAACCTCTGCGGACTTTGCTCTTAACTTGTCATCGCTGATGCTTTGCAGCTGGTTGTATTCAGCATTAATTTTATCCACATAGGGAAGCACTTCTTTGATGTCTCTTTCCGATTTGGTACCGAAAATTTTTGCGATTCCCTTAGTAATTATGTCTATCATGTTATATTTATTTTCAAATTATTTTTTTGTTATGGTAATAACCAAAAGACAGTATTCATATAAAATTGACAAAAAGTTATATAAAAATGCTTCCTTCAAAAACCATTACGGCCGGACCTGCCATGTAAATATTACTAAATTCCTGGTTATTTTTCTTTTCAAAAGAAACTAAAATTTCGCCACCCAGGGTTTTTACAGTAACCGGGCTGGTGTAATCATATACACTGGAAGCCACTAATGCTACCGCGGTTACTCCGGTACCGGAAGATAAAGTTTCGTTTTCCACACCTCGCTCATAAATTCTCATATATACCTGGTTTGTATCGGGCTCTATAAAATTAGCGTTGGTCCCTTCCGGCATAAAGCGATTGTCGTACCGAATAGCTTTTCCCTTGTTAAAAACGTCAAATTCAGACAAATTTTCTACGACACTGACATAATGTCGGGTGCCGGTGTTTAAAAAATAGCCATCGCTTAGGTAGTCAATGGTATGAACATCCACCATCTTTACGTGTATACGATTGTTTTTTATAAAAGCTTCATGCGCTCCGTCAGCAGCCAGGAAGGTGGTGGTTTCAGCAATTATGCCTAAATACCGGGCCAGGTGCACGGCGCACCGGCTACCATTGCCACACATGCTTTGTGTGCCATCGGCATTATAATATACCATCTCAAAATCGTATGCAGGATGGGTATTGATCAAAATAAGCCCATCGGCCCCACTGCCGAATTTGCGGTCGCACAGGCGAGTTATCAGGGAAAGATCTTCACCTGAAAAAACCTTTTCCCGGTTATCGATCATCACAAAATCGTTACCGGTTCCCTGATACTTATAGAATTTTAATATATTTTGTTCCATTCTAAAAACAAATTTAGCATGTGGAAGCAAGAATCAGTAACTTATCGTCAATTTTAATAAATCCATTTACCGAAATCAATCATAGGTTCCGGATAGTGCTTCCCTATTTTTACCCTTGCTTCACGGAGTTCTTTTTCAGTAAGTTCGGTAGGATAATGTACTTTTTTTCCTTGGATGCCAGCTAATTCAGGGATCCAGAACTTCACATAATTACCCTGAGGATCATAAAGAGTTGCCTGACTCAGAATATTGAAATAACGATTCGAGGATCATTGCCCACGCCGGCAATATAATTCCAGTTACCCCAGTTGCTACAAACGTCGTAATCAATTAGTATAGATTCAAAATAAGAAGCGCCCCAGGTCCAGTTTACTGTCAGGTCTTTGGTTAGAAAGCTAGCTACATTCTGCCTGCCCCGGTTCGACATGTAGCCGGTAGCATTGATTTCCCGCAGGTTGGCATCGATAAAAGGAATGCCAGTTTCCCCTTTTTTCCATTTTTCAAAAGCCGCCTCATTATCTTCGTATTCAATTGTTTCCACTTGAGAAATACCCTGTGGTCTGAAAATTTGATTACCATGTTTTTTCGCTACAAACCGGAAATAATCCCGCCAGAGTAATTCGAATACCAGCCAGTAAGTGGATTCATTTTTCACATTTTCCTGCTCATATCTTTTAACCTCCTCATACACAGAACGTGGCGAAACCGATCCGTTGGCCAGCCAGGGAGAAAGCTTTGAAGAATAATCAGCTCCCAGTAATCCATTCCGGGTTTCTTTATAATTTTTCAGGCAATTTTTTTCCCAGAAATAAGCCTGAATTCTTTGCCAGGCTGCTGTTTCTCCCCCTTCAAAGTTTAATACACCGCGTGGCTCCGAAACAGGTAAGGGAACATTCAGCACTTGTAAATTGGGCAAATCTCCAGCAGGTAAATTACCGATATGGTTTAGTTTGGCAGGAGCCGGAAATGTTTTTCTGATAACTGTGGAACCTTCAGTTTCTTTACGGAATTGGGTAAAAACATCGGGCAGATTCGGGCAGATTACTAATAGGCCAGGGAATATCATGAATGTGAAACAGCGTTGATTGCCAGAATAACTCAAACCCAATCTTTTTGCTGAGCAATAATTTTTCTACAGCCAATTCTATCTGAACTTCTTCTTCTGTAACTTCTTTACTGGCATATACGGCCGTGGCAGATAACGAAATAGCCAGTTCCGGTATAATTTCTTCAGGGAAACCCCGTCTGATAATCAGGTCAGAACCAAGTTCGCGAAGATTAGCGCGCAAATCAGATACAGTTTCCAGAAGAAACTTAGCCCGATGGGCACCGGTTTTAGAAAATCCCAGAGCACCTTCTTCAAAATGCCGCGGGTCAAAACAATATACTGGAAAAACAGCATATTTTTGGCTTGCCCTGAAAAGCGCCTCCTGGTCACACACCCTTAAATCATTACGAAACCATACAATAACCCTGTCATTTTTCATTGTTAATTCATTGAAAATAAATGTGCGGAAGCATCAACTGAAAAATCAAAATTTGTTTTTATATATCAAACTAAGGGCTGATCAATTAAGTTTGAATTGCTGTAAAACTTCTTCAAACAAGGCTTTCCGCTGTAACTGGTTTCCAGCCAATTCCTTTGATATAACCGTTAGCGTTTTACTGAAAAATAATGAAACCTCTGTGTCATTCACTGCCATGGATCGAAGCAAAAAAATTTTCTTTAAAAAGTAAACAATTTGCTACGCATATGACTTAGTTTTTCAAGGTCACCATTACGATCTGATACTTACAAATAATGAAGGTTGCTTGGGGTCTTTAACTATAATAATTTTTTTGAATGATCATTTAACAGTAAAATGCCAATGATTTGACGAGTGAATAAAATTGCTGATAATAGTTACTCGGATAATTTCATGAGACATTGTTCGCGACCTGCTGATCTGAAAGAATTAACAAAATCTTAACTATTAACATAACACAATTATACAGATTGCATCGTAATTTTGCTGCCTAAATAAAAACCAATCTGATTGCTTATGAAAAAACATTTTTACAGTTAATTATTTCTAGAAACGCAAAAATGATGTAATTATATTTTGCGTAATAGGTTGTTTCTAAACTTAATACTATACTATGAAAAGATTTTTATTTCTAACTACATGTTGCGTTATGTTTTTTATAGCGGCAACATGGGCACAAACGGGAACTGTAAAGGGAACTGTTATTGATCAGGATAGCGACGAACCCTTGGTAGGCGCTAATGTGGTAATTAAAGGCACTTACAACGGAACTATTACTGAAGTAGATGGAAGTTTCCAGTTGGGCGAGGTGCCGGCAGGACAACAAACCCTGATTATTTCTTTTGTAGGCTTCGATGCTAAGGAAGTTACAGCAAAAGTTATTTCCGAACAAACCACAGACATTGGTGAAATTAATGTAGCACAAAGTGCTGTAGGATTAAACGAAGTCCAGGTAATTGCTTCAGTAGCCATCGACCGCAAAACTCCCGTAGCGGTATCTACCATAAAAGGGGAAGTAATTGAACAAAAGCTGGGCAACCAGGAGTTTCCTGAAGTACTGAAATTTACGCCTTCGGTGTATGTAACCAAGCAAGGTGGCGGATTTGGCGATTCGCGCATTAACATCCGTGGGTTTGACCAGCGAAATACGGCCGTGTTAATTAATGGTGTTCCGGTAAACGATATGGAAAATGGCTGGGTGTATTGGTCGAACTGGGCAGGTTTGAGCGACGTAACCAGCAGCATACAGCAGCAACGAGGCCTGAGCGCTTCCAAACTGGCTGTTTCTTCGGTAGGGGGTACCATTAACATTATTACCAATGCCGCCGAAATGACAAAAGGCGGAGCCGTTTCCGCTTCGTTCGGGAATGATGGTTATCAGAAATATGGACTGATGTTATCAACGGGTTTGGGAGAGAATGGCTGGGCTTTTACGGTACAGGGCACTCATACGTTCGGAGATGGTTATGTGGATGGCACCAAATTTAAAGGCTGGTCGTATTTTGCCTCACTGGCCAAAGAAATTAACAGCCAGCATTCATTGCACTTAACCGTATTAGGCGCGCCACAATGGCACAATCAGCGTAGCTATGCCAATCCTATTACCGATTATATCAAATATGGTGAAAAATACAACAGCGACTGGGGCTATAAAGACGGTAAAGAATTTTCTAACCGAAAAAACTTTTACCATAAACCCATAGCTTACCTGAACCATTACTGGGACATATCCGAAAAAACAGAATTAGCTACTTCCGTGTATGCCTCATTTGGGCGAGGCGGAGGAACCGGCGATCTGGGTAGTATCAATGGAAACGCGATTTTCAGGTCTGCTTTTAAAACCGAAAACGGAACGTTACGCTTTGACGATATTCAGCGATGGAACCAGGGCAACAGCGTACCTGATTTTAATGGAACTGTTACTGATAAAGATGGGAATGTATTACAGGAGTTAGGAAACAAGCAGCCCTGGGTAAATGGAGGAGGGTTTGATGGTCAGTTTGTTGGTACTTCAGGTTATGATGTTGAAAGAGACGCGGATGGCCGGATAATCCGATATAAAGACTTGAGCGAGGGGGGTATTATCCGAAGGTCTTCTATGAACGAACACAACTGGTTTGGTATTCTTTCTAACTTAACTCATGAAATTACTGATGAGTTAACCCTGGTGGGAGGGCTGGATGCACGCTATTACAAAGGTATTCACTACCGCCGGGTAGAAAATCTGTTGGGTCAGGCTGCTTATTTTGATGATGATAACGTGAATAATCCTGAGCATTACGTAACCTCCGAAGGTAACAGCGATGAGAAAATAGATTATTACAACGATGGTTTGGTAAACTGGTTAGGCGTATTTGGTCAACTGGAATATGACCTGGATCCTTTAACTGTGTTTGCCTCTGTTTCGGTCTCCAACCAGGGCTTTAAAAGGATAGAATACTTCGCTATTCCGGATAATGATCCTGCTCGTGAAACTGACTGGCAGAACTTTTTGGGTGGAACGGTAAAAGCAGGCGCCAACTATAATATCGACAGTCGCAACAATGTGTTTATTAATGGAGGGTATTTTTCGCAACAGCCAATTTTCGATAACGTAATTGATTTCAGCAATAATGTGGACCCTGATATTGAAAATCAGAATATCTATGGTTTAGAAGCCGGGTATGGATTTCGTGGGGCTGGCCTAACGTTAAATCTAAATCTGTACAATACGCTCTGGACCAATCGTCAGATTACCAGAAGCATTACCCTGAACGGCCTGGATGGCACCGCTAATTTCAAAGGAATTGGCCAGTTGCACCAGGGAATTGAAATGGACTTCGCCTATCAACCTGTAAGGCAATTGACTTTGAATGGTATGCTCTCGCTGGGAAACTGGCGGTATACGAAAAATTTCAAAGCCACGGTATTTGACGATGATCAGAACCAGATTGGCGAGACCACTTTGTATATGGAGGATGTAAAAGTTCCGGATGCCGCGCAAACCACCATGAGCCTGGGCGCTACCTATGAAGTAATTAATGGGCTAAACCTGTTTGCTACCTATTATTTTGCCGACAGAGTTTTTGCTGATTTTGATATTGCTTCTGACAATACTTTTAATTCTGCCGGTAATCAGGCATGGGAATTACCTTCTTACAGCTTACTGGATGTCGGATTGGCTTACACTTTCGATGTGGCAGGCTTAAACTGTACGGTAAACCTGAATGTGAATAATTTATTGGATAAAACCTATATTTCCGAATCAGATACCAATGTTTTGTATGACCCTACCGAAGGAGGCATGGAATACGGAACTAACGGTAGCGTTGCCAACCGCGTATTTTATGGCTTTGGCCGTACCTGGAATACTGGTTTGAAGGTTAGATTCTAGTAGATATTATAATTATTCAGCAGCCAAATAAAAATAAAAAAAGCAGGCAACTCTATTAAAGGTTGTCTGCTTATTCACAGAAATCACAAAATATTTTAACCCTGAAAAACCAGTTTTTTCTTAGCTACAAAGTTCCAGATTACCACCACACCGATGGCAAATATTTTAGCGATCTGATAATAAACAGCCATATAATCTACCATAATCCACATAATAAGCTGGTTAAGCCCCAGCCCGATAGTGGCAACAATAACAAACGCGATAAACTCTTTACTGGTAGAGTGCCTCCCTTTTTCAAATACCCACGACCGGCTTAATGCATAATTAAGCACATTGGCTACGATAAAGGCTACTACATTGGCCGATAAAATATTGATCTGGTAATGTTCAACTAAAATAATGAGGGTAAGAAATTCTAAGCCTGCTGACAGCGCGCCGGTAATTACGAACCGAAGAATCTGTTTTATGAAATTATTTTCAAGCAAAAGCTTTACCTGCGGGTTGCGAACCTTATTCATTAATAAGCGGTTTGGTTGTATGTACAGTATTTACAGAATTGCAAATATATAAATAAATCCATAATAAATATTATGATTCTTGATAATTAGGTATTTTTTGAAGAAAAAAAATCAATAAAAGCATATTTTTAAGTGATTTTTAAAAAGTACTCACTAATATTAAGTTATCATTATCAAATTTTGCATAGTAGAGAAGGGGTTGATAAATTTACTTTTTAACTGAGCCGCCAGGAACGATGAAGTCATTTTTAGAAGAATTAAGCGAAGCGATATATGCGAAGCACCACGACCATCTGGCCGATTTAATGGTTATTTTTCCTAACAGAAGAGCAGGCTTTTTTTTCAGGCAATATCTGGCCAAACACATTCAACACCCGGTTTGGTCGCCTGAAATTATGAGTTTCGAGGATTTTGTACATAAGCAGGTTCCTTTATTACTGGCCGATCCGCTTACCCTGATTTTTACTTTATTCGATATATTTAAAGCCGAAAGTCCATTTAAAGAAAGTTTTGATAGGTTTTACTTTTGGGGCGAACTGCTGCTGAGTGATTTCAACGAAATAGATAAATACCTGGTAGATGCGGAAGACATTTTTACCAATATCAAAGATTTAAAGGAGCTTGAAGATAATTACGCATACCTCACTACCGAACAATTGGCAGCCATCGCCAAATTCTGGAAAAGCTTTGAACTGGACCAGGAAGCGCTCCTGCGGGAAGAAACGGGAACGGCAAGACTAAAATTTCTGAAACTTTGGGAAATACTGTATCCGGTATACCGGCAGTTTAAAATAAAACTTGAAAGTAAAGGACTGGGCTACGATGGTATGATTACCCGTAAACTGGTGAAACTGCTGGAGAGCGAACAGACCGGAACTACCACCTTCGATATTAAAAACCGCGAAATAGTGTTTGCCGGATTTAATGCCCTGGCAACGGCTGAGGAAAAAATTATTTCCTGGTTTATTACCCACCAACAGGCAGAAATTTACTGGGATGTAGATGGGTTATACATGAATAACAACCACCATGAAGCTGGTTTATTTTTACGAAAATACATTCAGAAAAAACCATTTTTTGAGAGCTTAAAACCACCTTATCCCGAACATTTTACTACCGGAACTGATAGGACAATTACACTAACAGGCGTTACGCTGGAGGTAGGTCAGGCTAAAAAACTGGGCGAAATTTTAGAAACCCTTTGCCAGCAAGACAACTTCAATCCTGAAAAAACAGTAATTGTGCTGCCACAGGAACATATGTTGTTTCCGGTATTGCACGCATTGCCGGCTTCTATTAATAAAATAAATGTTACCATGGGGTATCAGTTGCGCGACACTTCACTTTACAGCTTGCTGGAACACCTGCTTACCCTGCAGCAAAACGCCCGCATTGACCAAAATGGGCACATCAGTTTTCATTACAGTTCGGTTTTGTCGGTATTGCGCCACCCATATGTAATTTATTTTAATACCGAACTGGCTATTCGGAATGCCCATAAAATAGAATCTGAAAACCGTGTTTATATAGCAGCTGATGAACTGGAAAAAGACTCTTATTTTTATCCGGCCATATTCAGGCAGGTATCTTCTGCCATAGAGATGTTCGACTATCTGCTCGATTTGTTAAAACTGATTAATAAGCATTACCAGGAAGTTACGCCTGATCAGAACGATTTGCCCGAAAATCAACTGGATATATTTCAACAGGAAAATACAGAAGAGCATCCCTGGCTTGAGCAGGAATATATTTACCATTTTTATATTCACCTGAACCGGCTAAAATCCGTGCTGGAAAAAGAAAGCATTGACCTTACGCTAACTACTTTTTTGCGATTATTCCGGCAAATCATGCAGTCGCTGCGATTACCCTTTACGGGTGAACCCCTCAGAGGACTACAAATTATGGGTATGCTGGAAACCAGAAACCTGGATTTTGAAAATGTATTTATTCTATCAATGAACGAAGGCATTTTTCCGGCACAGAATAACCTGAATTCCTTTATTCCTCATAACCTGCGCTTTGGTTTCGGATTGCCGTCATTTGACCAGCAGGATGCCATTTATGCCAACATTTTTTACAGGTTACTGCAACGGGCTAAAAATGCGTACTTATTTTATAATACAGAAGATACACCGAACTTAAGTGGTGAAATGAGTCGGTTTTTATACCAGCTTATTTATGAATCGGAGGTAAAAGATAAGGGGATATTGAGGTTTCCGGCTAAAAAAGGAGCCTTCCGGGTAGTACACCAAACGCTGGCCAATCCGGTACATTCCTTTACTCCTAAAATTATTTCGATTCCAAAAGATGAGAAGGTAATGCAGGTGCTGGAAAAATATCTGGTAAAAAATGGAAATTCTGAGTACCGGTTAACCCCATCCGCTTTGAATACCTATCTGGATTGCCGACTCCGGTTTTACTATCAGTACATTGCCGGGCTGGAGCAAACCGATGAGGTAAAGGAAGAAGTAGATGCGCTGATTTTTGGTAATATCCTCCACAAGGTAATGGAAACCATTTACCAGGAACACCTGAAAGGCAACAAAACCAGAATAATCAGGGCAGAAGATTTTACCAAATTCAAGGGCAAATATCTGGACTGGGCCATTGAAGAAGGATTTAAAGCATACTTTAAAATTAAAGAGGGTAATCGCTTTCATTTTGAAGGCCGGAATGTGATTGTGAGAGAGATTGTGAAAAAAATGGTGGTTAAAATCCTGGATATGGATGAAACCTATGCCCCGTTCGAAATTGTAGGGCTTGAGCAACGTGGCTATTACCTGGAAGCTAGTATTCGCGTAAACAAACAGGAAAATCATGTAGTAGGGCTTAAAGGTATTATCGACCGGATCGACAAAAAAGAGAATGAAGTAAGGGTATTGGATTATAAAACCGGAAAAGACGAAAAACATATTCCAAACATTGCCTCCCTTTTCGATCGTGCTGATGTGAAACGAAATAAGGCCGGCATGCAGGCCATTTTTTATGGGTTGTTGTATCGCGAAAAATTTCCTGATTCAGCGGAAACCATTACGCCCGGACTGCTTAATGCCAAAGAACTTTTTAAAAATGATTTCGATTTTTATTTAAAACTAGATAAAAAACCTCTTTTCAGTTTGGATGAATATTTACCGGAATTCAGGCAATATTTAGTACAATTGCTGGAAGAGATTTTTGATAGTAACATTCCTTTAGATCAAACTACCGATATTAAAAAATGCAAAAACTGTCCATACGAGAGTATTTGCTGGTAGTGTAAATGGTGTTAAAGCACAAGTATAGCCTACTAATACCTGAGTTTCTTGGTGGCCATCAAATTAAAAATTAAATAATACGAAATAGTTTGTCTAAAAGCTTTAAACTAGTAATTTGTATTTAAACAAGTTGAATGCTTTATATAAAACAGGGTTGTGTATTTGAATTTTTCCTGTTGAATGAAAAATCAGCTTGGTTTATTTTAAATATTATCAAGAAATATTTAATTTATAGCTTAATTGAATGTATAATTCAGGACTAACGCAGGTAAATATTGATTTAGAAAATATTAAAATTCAAAGTTGAATTCTGATAAAAGCTGAAATCAGTCGCTAAATAGCAGCAAATGAGTAATTAAAAAACCACAATAAAATTACTATGTTTGGGCATTTCAAATTTTATGTAGTATTACTATGTTGGCTGGGCTACTTACCCGTATCTGCCCAGTACTTCTACAATGCCGCCGAACAGGTAATTTTTATTGATACCTTAACAACCCTCACTATTCATGGCAATGCTGCCAACACAGGCACCATTATCAATAAAGGTACGCTGGCGGTAGCAGGCAACTGGGAAAATAAAGGCATCTATAACGCGTCCAAAGGAAAGTTAATGTTAAATGGAGCTGAAACCCAGCGCATTAATAATAACGGACAAGATGTGTATGTCTTAATCCTGGAAGGCGGTGGCGAAAAATTACTGGCCAATGACCTTACTGTTACTGATAGCCTTATTTTAATTAATGGTAACCTTACCCCTGATCAGTATTTATTCCATTTGGAAGGCGAAACTGAAATACGGGGAGACCCAGGTAGTTCTTTTATTAACGGACAGTTGGTGCGGCAGGGAACCGGATATAAATTCTTCCCGATTGGAAAAAATGGAAATTATCGCCCCATTACACTATTGGATGTAACCGGAATTGATCCTTTAATTGGCATCGAAGTAATAGAAAACGCACCGGTCGCAGACCAGATTCACGAAGATCTGAGTGCGGTGTCTGAAATCCGCTATTGGCAAACTACTGTGCTTTCAGGAAAATACGATAGCTCGCTGGTTGAATTAAGTGTAGGTGATGATGAAGGTTTTGAAGATTTAGACGGAGCCGTAGTAGCTGAGGCATTGGAGGCCGATAATATTTTCAGAACTTTAGGCCAATCGGCTAAATCGGGAGACCCAACTAATGGCACAGTTGTGAGCGAAAAACAATCGAAAGGAGGCATTCTGGCTTTGGGTCTTACCGCTCTTTTTGCTTTGAAAAACGAAATTCTGGTGCCCTCTGCCTTTTCGCCCAGAGCCATACACCCCGATGACCAGCAATTAAGAATTTACGGTAATGAGGTAGATAGCCAGGATTTTTCTTTCAGAATATTTAATCGCTGGAATAAAATAGTATATGAAACTAATTCCTTTCAGGAAGCTTCTACACAAGGCTGGGATGGAATGAATCATAAAACCGGCGAGCCGGCGCAGTTCGGAATTTATAATTATTTGTTACGATACAAATTTACCGGTGGCCCTACAAAACAAAAAACAGGTACAATTACTTTAATTCGTTAAATAATAATTCAATGAATGTATCAGTACATTAAACATATAATATCAAAGCAGTGTAATAAAGAGGATAAAAGGGTGTTTTTTTATAACCAGCCCCCCCGTTATTATGTATCTGTAAGCTTGGGATTTTTTCTGATCTTCGTGTTAAATACCTTTTCAGGTACAGCCCAAAGCCATCAGTTTTCTCAATATTATGCCGTCCCTCTGTACGTAAATCCGGCTAATGCGGGTATTGAAGAAGACATATATTTTGGCCTGAACTACCGTGTACAACGACTTTCCGGCCTGGCCTATAAAACAGGGAAATTCACTTCTATCTTACCCATATATATGCAGGGGCAGGAGAAGAAACATGTAGGCGGATTAGGTGTTGCTGTAACAAGCGACATGTCGGGTCAGGCTAATGAAGTAAAACAACTGTCGGCCAATTTTTCAGGCGCATATAATATACAACTTAATGTGTATAACAGCCAGATGTTGAGCTTTGGCTTGCAGGGCGAGTACAAACAAACAAGTATTGATTATGGAAAGCTGGATTGGGCTTCTCAAATTGCTTACAATGGGTTTGCGCATACTACCAACCCGGGCGATGCCTTCAGGGATCAGGTAAGTTTTATGGCTTTTAATGCCGGGGTTATCTGGTCGTATAATTCAAATAACAGAAAAAAAACAGCCGGAGATAATTACAAATTAAACCTGGGCTTTTCAGTAGCTAATATCAATGAACCCGACCAGTCGTTTATTGGTAACGAAACCGAACTACTTCCGGTGTTCTACAAAATTCATGGGCGTGGCGATTTCGACCTTAGCGATATATGGAGTATTTCGCCCGATTTTTTGGTAATGATGCAACATCAGAACCAGCAGTATAATGTTGGCGCGTTGTTAAGTTATACAAAGTTTAAAGAAGATAGCCAGTGGGACGATACCGGACTTGATATGCGTTTCGGAACCTGGTATCGGCTACAGGATTCATTTGTGCTGATGCTGGGCGCGGGTAACGAAATTTTCAATGCGTCTATCAGCTACGACATCAATGCCATGCAGGAAAGAACTAATTTTGCTGGCCAAAGTTCATTAGAATTGTTTTTGTCCTATAGAATCCAAACTGATAATAATCTGAAGCAAATAGGCAGTCCGTTAAAGTAATACCTTGGGGTGGAATTTATGTTGATAAGATTTAGCTATATGGTATGGGGAATAGTTGGGTTGGTAGGAATATCAGGGTTGGGGTTTGGCCAGAATCTGGAAGAAACCGCATCGAAATTGCCTGCCGACCGCTACTTTGCCAACGAACAATTCTACAAAGCAGTTCAGCTTTATCAGCAGGCTTACCAGTCAGACAGTACCAACCTGTATGCGGCGTATCAACTGGCGGCTTCCTACCGGGGTATATTTCAATACAAAAATGCCATGCGCTATTACAAAATAGTGTACGAGGCAGATTCAGCCTTTCAGTTCCCGCTGGCCGTGTATTATTACGCGCTCATGTTGAAGTTCAACGAAAATTTCAAAGAAGCCATTACGTATTTTGATCAGTTTCTGAATTATCCGGAACACATAAAGAATTTCAGAATCGAAAAATACCAAACCTATGAAAAACAGGCTGAAATTGAAAAAAACGGATGCTATTTCGCGCTGACTCAATTATCAAGACGCACTAAAAATTACGATTTTAATCATTTAGCCTTACCGGTAAATTCTACCTATAACGACTATGCGCCTGCTATTTACCAACACGATTCCCTGATTGTAATTACTTCCAGCCGGATTACCTCGCGCAGTAAAATTGACAACCGGTTTGGCGAAAGCTTTGATGATAATTTCAGGTTTGAAAAAAAAGAGGATGGGTGGAAAAAAGCCTACAATGAAGATGATTTCGAAATTATCAATACCAAATGGCCAGATGGATCGGGGTGTTTCAATAAAGAAAAAAGTAAATACTACTATACCAGTTGCGACGACAAAAACGGTTGGTGCAGCGTTTATGTAACATACCTTAAAAAGGGAAAATGGCAAACACCCGTCCGGTTAAATAAAAATGTCAATTATCCGAAAGCCCACAGCAAGCAACCCGCTATTACCGCCTCAGGCGATACATTGTTTTATGTTACTGATCGTCCAGGTGGCAAAGGTCAGAACGATATTTGGATGAGTACCGCTACCGGAACCGACGACTGGGGGCCTGCCATTAATCTGGGTAATAAAATTAATACTCCTTTTAGCGAAATTTCTCCTTTTTATTATCAGGAACAGAACATTTTATTTTTCTCATCCGATGGGCTTGAAGGTTTTGGAGCCTTGGATGTTTATATGGTGAAAGGTGATTTTAAACACAACGATCCGGAAAATCTGGGTTGGCCTTTTAACACCAGCCGCGACGATTGCTACTTTACCTTTGGCAACCAGAAAGGCTATCTGGCTTCTAACCGCAATGATGCCAAAACTGATTTTGATATTTTTACTTTTCAGAAAGATTCCGCACAGTTGCTAACCGCTTATTTCGACGAAGGAAAAGGGGAAAATGAAGCAGAAGTTGTAGTAGTAAACAGTAGTGAACATTCAAAGTTTAACGGGTTAATTAATGTAAATGCGGCACATATTGAGGTGCCTATCACTGATTTTTCGTTGTCGTATCCGGTGCGGCAGGAAAATCTTAGAACCGGAGCAGCCCGGTTTATTCTGAGTTCGAATGTTGAAAATGGAACCAACACGGTTGAGGAAAGCGAATTTGAAAACAAGGAGATGCGGAATCTGTTGCCTGAAATTAATATTTTATCACGGAAAGATTTACTGCTGACCCTTAAAGATTCGGTAAATATACCCCAACCCCCCGGAGCACTGGCTACCATAAGTACTTTTAACATTGATACCACACGAAAAGCTGTAATCAATAGCAAACTTATGTACTTTAATTCTGAAGAACCGGTAACCAAGCAAATTATACAATTAGCTGATATGAACGGTGAAATTCTGAAAGTTACTACTACCGATGAGCAGGGCGTATTCCGGTTTGCCAACATAGAACCTAATGCGCGATACAAGATTATGCTGGATACCTTGGAAACGCACGATTCTTATGAAAAATATTATCTCAAAGATTTGGAAGTAGTAAACTACGCCAGAGAAATCAGTACCGTAAAATTTGAAAATATTTACTTTGATAATGGACGTTACGCTTTAAGAAACGAAGCTATTCTGGTTTTGGATGATTTGATAACATTTTACAGGCAAAACCCAACCATACAAATTGAAATTAATGCCTATACTGATGGCGAAGGAGGCGATGCGTACAACCTGCAACTTAGCGGGAACCGGGGTAATGCCGCTTTTAACTACCTGATTGATAAAGGATTGGATCGTACTGCTTTGGTAATTAACGCGAAAGGTAAAGAAGCACCGGTGGCTTCTAACGATAATCCGATTGGCAAACAAATGAACAGACGGGTAGAATTTGATATTATCGGTCAGAGAATTACCCATCAGCCAAAAGTAGTAACGCTGTTTCTGAAGCATGACATTAGCTTGTTAACGCTTGCGAAAAATACAGGAATGAGTACAGAAGATCTGGAAAAACTTAACAATTTTGAAGCTACCAATTTACAGGCTTATGCGCCGGTGCGGGTATGGAAAGATATTGATCTGATAGATAAGAGCATATTCGCGGAAGTAGACGATAAAGATACAAAACCCGTTATCAATCAAACCAACTAAGCGTGTATGGGTAACCAATAATAAATATTTCATAAGCGTTAGCAATAAAACTGTAATACACAACCTAGAATGAAAAGAAATATTCACCTTACTGCTATATTATTGTTTTGGGTAACACTGCCTTTTGCTTTACAGGCGCAAAATAGTGTGGGCATTGGTACCGCCAAACCTAATCCCAATGCCGTGCTGCATTTAAAATCTACCAATAACAACCAAGGCTTGCTGGTACCCGCGGTTACAGGCGCCCAGAGAAATTCACCTGATTTTAAAGGGAAACTTGGTGCGGCAGATACCGGACTGCTGGTATATGATACCGATACCCAAAAATTTTATTACTGGAATTCCAGCGATTGGGAAGCAATTTTAACCGAAAATGTAGGACTTCTGCTACAGGCAGGCACTGGGATAGAAATTAGTGAAAACAATCAGATTATCAATACCGGCGACACCAATGCCGCGGATGATATTACCAACGGAACAGTAGCCGAAGGTGACCTAACCGGTACCTATCCCGGGCCCACCTTAGCCGAAGGAGTAGTTACCCGGCAGAAGATTGCCAATGATGCCGTAGACCGGGAAAAAATCGCGGCCAATGTGGCTGGCAATGGCCTAAACCAGAACGCGGACGGTAGCCTGGAAATTAACACCAGTACCGGATTGGAAATTAGTAATGATATTCTGCAACTTACCAATACGGGGGTAACCAGTGGCACTTTCGGTTCGCTTTCTAAAGTGCCCCAGCTGGTAATTGATGAAACCGGACGAATAACAGGAGTAACAGAAGTAGCCATTGCCGTATCGCCCAGTGGCGCTGCCGGGGGCGACCTGAGCGGTAACTATCCGAACCCTATAATTGGCGATAGTGTAATTAGCGCACAAAAAATAATCTCAGGTGCCGTAAGCACCGATGCCCTGGCCAATGGCAGTGTTACGGCTGAAAAATTGGCGGTAGGTAGCGTGGGTATCAGCAAAATAGATGGAACAGGCAACGAAAAATCGGTATTAATTAATAATTCCGGATCAGCAGAGTGGCTCAAACCAGGTAATGAAAAGGTGCTGGTTACCTCTGAAGATGGGCAGATAATTACTGAGGATCGGAGTAATTTTTCTACCAATACTTTAGACGCCGGGCAGATATTCATTGGCAATGCCTCTAATGAGGCACAGGGTCAGGTAGTAAGCGGCGATGTTACCATCAATGTAGGTGGTCAGGTAACTGTTGCTAACAATGCCATTAATTCGGTTAAAATTGCCGATGGCACCATTGCCACGGCTGATCTGAATAATGGGAGTGTAACTACGAGTAAAATCGCGGATGAAGGGGTTACTTCAGATAAACTTGCTACTGATGCCGTTACTTCTCAGAAAATAGTAGATGAAACCATTGTCAATGATGATATTAATACTGCCGCGGCTATAGCCGGAACTAAAATCGCCCCGGATTTTGGCAATCAGAATATAACTACCACTGGGAAAGCCACCACAAATACCACCGTGGCAAGCGACATCAATACTACCTTAACCACCAAAGGTTATGTGGATAACCTGATTTCAGATGTGTTGCCGCTGCCCTTGCTTGAAAATGGGAATGGCATTGTAAGTTTCAGTTACGATGGTACTAGTGGAAAAACTGTGGCGGTGGATAATGGAGCCGGACTGAACTTTGCCGGTGATGGAAAACTACAAATTGCCAATAATGGTGTAACCCTGGCGAAGCTGGGTACCAATGGTGTTGCTGATGCCAATAAAGTGTATACCACCGATGGTTCGGGCGATCCGCAACTGGAAGACAAAACGAATTTTGTAAACTCATCATTACAAAGCACTTATTTCTGGATTGGAAACAGTTTGGGCGTAGCAGAACCAAAACCCATGTCGGGCGATGCCACCATGGATGAAGAGGGAGTAGTAACCTTAAAAACCGTAATAGGAGGTACTGATTTCACTGGAGGCATTCAGGCAATTACTATAGATAATCAGGGGCGCGTAACCAGCGTAACCGACGGTACTAGTGATGAGCAACTTAAAGAAAATATTCGTCCTGTAGCTGATGCCTTAAGTGGTATTGTGCAACTCAATGGCTACCACTACGAATGGAAAAATAAGGATATGGGCACCGGAGAACAAACCGGTGTAATTGCCCAGGAAGTAGAAAAAGTGTTTCCTGAGCTGATTTCCAAACGTGCCGACGGCTATAAAGCCGTTAACTATATGGGATTAATCCCTTACCTGATCGAATCAGTTAAAACGCAGCAGCAGGTTATTGATAAGCTACAAAAGGAGGCTGTGGCAGGCAAGGAAGATCACGACAGATTACAAACCTTAATTGAGTCGCAAAGCATGCTGATTCAGCAACTGATTGATGAAAATGTTGCCATCAGGTCTGATCTGACAGCAATTAAAGAAATGCTGGACCTGGATAAAAAAGCTTCGGTAAAATAATCAGCACAACGGTGCCGTCCTAACGGTGTCGGGTAATGAGATCATTCACAATACCTCGTTGAGCCAGCCAAATTCGCACCGCTTCTCCGGTGGGCGAATCCCAGGGCCTGAGCTTTGAAGGGGAAACCACTTTTATTTCGGCCAGTTCTTCGCCTTTTTTCAGGGTACCAAAACCTTTCACATGAAAAATAATGATCAGCTCATTTTTACGAGGGAAGGAGAAATTGCCCATAAAACTGACAATTTCTCCTTCCAGCCCGGTTTCTTCTTTAATTTCCCGCAACACACCTTCTTCCGGACTTTCATTACTTTCCAGAAACCCGGTAACAATGCCGAACCAGTCTTCGGGCCACCAGGTGTTGCGTGTTAAAATAACCTGGCCCTCATATTCAAGTATGGCGCCTACCACCGGAACGGGATTGTGCCAGAAAGTAAAGTCACATTGCGAATCGGAACAGATTAACCGTTCCCGGCCTGACCTTTCCTTTACCGCCAAAGAACTGCCACAAGCCGGGCAATATTTCAATTCATGCATATTTATCTGATCAACAGGTAAGCTACTACTTTCCCAGATAATCAGGAAATATCACTACCGGGAACGGGATGCTGCCAACTGTTGGTGGTACCATTTTTAGGAGTATTCGTGCCAGTCGTTCTGGTATTATTGGGCAGGTTTCCGTTATTACCTTTGTGTAGCCGGTCTCTTTCGGCTTGTAACCAGTTGTTGATAGATGCCTGCATAATTTCCTTTTGGGCACTGTAAAAGGAATCCATCATCGTGGTATGGCTTTTTATCTCCTGTTCGGTGGTGGCAGTGTTTACCTGATCGTTGATCGCCGTTTTCTTGTTCAACTCTTCCGTACGGTTATGAATTTCCTCCTGATGGATGGCCTCAATACGGTGCTCATTGTTTTTGAAAATATGATCGTACGGGCCTTTGCCAATGATAAACTTGGTGAGTACCGGGGCGCATTCCAATGCCACAAAAAGCAGCATAATAAACAAACTGGCAGGCGATTGCAGGCGATCCAAAGCCGTTAACCGGGCCGACAACCCTGTGTTGGCCTGAATAATGGGTTGCTTCTGGTCAATTTCCTCAGCCAGCTTGGCAGAAAGCGCATCTATTTGTCCCTGCCTTTCGGCAATCTGAGGACCCACCACGCTTTTTAAATCTTTTAACTCTTTTTCAATCCGGTTGTATTGGGTAACTTTTTCACGAAAAACGGGTCCTTTTCCCCGCAAACCTGTACCGGCGCTTCCTTCCGCTTCGCCGATATATTCCTGGTACAATTCGTCGCGCTGTTCCTGCTTGGCAGCCAGCGCATTTTGCAGCGCACTTATTTCACCTCTGATCAGTTCCATTTGTGTGTAAAGTGGGTTTTGTCCGATCAGTTGGTTGGCTTCATTTACTTTTTCCTGGTTCATTTTTACCAGTTCCGCATTAATTTCCGTTTCGAAGAGTTTTAACTCGAGTGGCTTGGAAATAACAATGGCGATAATAAGAGCAAGCCCTAACCGGGGAAGTACATACATAAATTCCCGAAACTTGTTGCTGTCTTTTTTTAGGGTAGCTACAATCAGGCGATCGAGGTTAAAAATTAAAAGGCCCCAGAAAACGCCGAACGCAATGGCAATAAACACACTGTTAAAAGTAAAGTAAAGCGCGTATCCCCCTGAAATCATGGCCAATAAACCGGTAAAAAAAACGGTAGCGCCAATAGCCGCATGTTTTATTTTTTCCGATTTGGGGCATCGCGCCAGAACATCCGGATCAGCTCCGGAACAAAACCAAAAAAAATCGCTCATCGTATTGATAGAGCCTGTGTTTTTATGAGAATCAGACCCGCTGATTGGTGTCATAGCGTTTCGTTTGTTAAGTTCATTTTAATACCGGAAAATAATATAATACGGTTATCAATTCCAGATTGTTCATACAATTTTGTTGAAAACAGAAAATTGTGGAATCAAAAGTTTAGATTGATGTAACGTTACCCTGAGGTTGATATTGCAGCAAAAAATGATTAAGCATTGAAAAAGGCGCTGATAAACAATAAGGTAATCTATGGCGGAGATAATAAAAAATATTCCTGTGCCACTTCTATTTAATGTTTGGAAACACCATTTGAGCTTTTTGGCGGAACAAGCGAGAAAAACAGAAGGTAATGATTTAACCACGCTGGCAGATTCCTTAAAGCAACTCGGAAACAACCAACTGGATCTCTACCTTGGCACACTCAGCCCTGAAGAAGTAGGTAAAGAAATATTTGACAAACTTTCCGAAAAAAATGTAATTCAATATGATGCTTACCGGCAATGGCTGAGTCAGTCAGCCAAACAGTATCAGGTAATCAGCTTAAGTGATGGTTCTGAATGGACATTACGGCAGAGCTTGGAAACAGAACGATATGTGCACCTGCATCCGGCCCGGTATGCGCCGCATACGGTTAGGGTTCGGGCAATTACATTGAAAACCGCTATGCTTACCTTTGCGTTTGCTTTGCGTACCAACAGAAAAGTGAATGGAGCGGACATAAATTTGATACGACAGGAATATTTACAGGTATCACCCATTACCCAACTTCAGCCCCATTTGGGTTTGTATAAAATAATAAAATTAATAGAGCGGCACGCAGGAATTGAAATCCTACAGGAAAGAAACAGTCAGTAATGAGGAGGCTGATTTATTTAATTGCAGGAAAAAACCAATGAAAAGGTTACCAGATGATCAGTGAATGTGCTCTTTGGAACAACAAACTAAAAAAACCTGCCTTAATGAAAACAGGTTTTTTTAATTGCCAACTAAAAGATTACACTTTTTAATTTCTATTAATTTACCAAAAAATAATGATTTTTTAAAGTCAGGCGCATTATTTAAGCTGGCGGTATTTTTAGTGTGTGCCTTACAGGAATCATAAGCCGCAGAAATGACCACTTCTGTTGATTTTGCTGAAAGCAGGAGAGAAACCCTGTTCTCCAGTGTTGAAAAACAGGAAGATCAGGTAGCCAGGCTATTACAGGCTACGATTGCAAAGGAGGAATACAGCCCAAATCCGCAGCAAAATTTTTGTAACCAAGCCTGTGCATTTTGATTTTAGGTAAATCTTCAGCTATTTTATAAACACCATTTTCAGAATTAATTAAATCATCTTTCCACCATAACCCTAAAATTACTATGAACCGACGTGAAGTACTTAAATCAGGCGCTCTGGCAGGTGCCTTTGGCTTGCTGGGCACATCCGGAATTACCCAGACACCCCCCGCTGCAACCCGCGATACCAAACCTGTAACCATTACCAAAGTAAAGGCTATTCCTACCTGTCCGCATGGGCTGGAACTGATTGTGGTGAAAGTGGAAACCAGCGAGCCGGGTTTATATGGCGTAGGATGTGCAACTTTCCGGCAAAGAGCACATGCGGTGGTTGCCGCCATTAATCAGTACCTGGACGACTTTTGCAGGGGCAGAGATGTGGATAACATTGAGGACATCTGGCAAACGGCCTATGTAAGTTCATACTGGCGCAACGGCCCTGTACTGAACAATGCCCTGAGCGGACTCGATCAGGCTTTGTGGGATATCAAAGGAAAACGGGCTGGTATGCCCGTGTATCAGTTGTTGGGGGGGAAGTGCCGTTTCGCTGTAGATTGCTATGCGCATGGTGGCGGGCAAACCATCGAAGAAACCGTTGAAAATGTACAGCGCTTTATGGATGAAGGTTACCGGCACGTCCGCATCCAACTGGGGGGGTACGGCGCTGCCCAAATGCTGGGTGGCTATGGGAATGATACAGACAACACGCCTGACTTTAAGAAAGCCAAATTTGGTATGGCAGACGATAATTTTATGAACACGCACGTGTATGTGAAAAGCGTGCCTCAATTGTTTGAGGCAGTGCGCAAAGCCTGTGGCGAAGAGGTTGAGCTTTTGCACGATATGCACGAAAGGGTGCAGCCCATCGAGGCCATCAATATGATAAAGTCGCTGGAAGAGTTCCGTCCTTTTTTTATTGAAGACCCTTTTTCGCCCGAAAACAACGATTACTTTAAACTGCTGCGCCAGCAAACTGCCGTACCTTTGGCCATGGGCGAGTTGTACAACAATCCGCACGAATGGGTCAACCTGATGCAAGACCGGTTATTTGATTTTATCCGCATTCATATTTCGCAAATCGGGGGTATTACGCCCGCCATGAAAGTAGCCCGCCTGGGCGAATGGTTTAATGTGCGTACTGCCTGGCACGGTCCGGGCGATGTATCACCGGTGGGGCATGCCGCCAATGCCCACATCGACCTTGCCGTCTGGAATTTCGGTATTCAGGAAGCAGTAACCTTTTCTGATACGTTACAGGAAATATTTCCGGGTTGCCCGCAAATGAAAAACGGCTATATGCACATTAATGAAGTACCCGGGCTGGGCGTAGATGTAAACGAGCAACTGGCCTTGAAATATCCGCTGCCCGAAAAAAACGATTATAACTGGACCCAACTCAGAAAAAGAGATGGTACGCCGGTAAGGCCATAAATTAAACTTCTGATAGCTAAAAAAAGTCGGGTTTTGAAAACCGATGCCCAATATAGCTTTGATGCGTTACGGTAATAATTGTTATGAGTGAAAATGACAGCCGCATCTAATATGTAAAAAAAACATTTTTATAGTTGAATACTAATTTAGCTTATTATGATTATCTTTCTACATGAAATATAAGTTCCCGGAAGGATCTGTGGTATATGCCAAAGATAATCCTTCGCTAAAGTTAAAAGTAAGGCGTTATGTAGATCGTATTTATTATTGTACCATTCAAAAAGACCCTACTCTAAAGGAACTGGTATATTTTGAGAGAGAATTAATGACATTATAGTAACAATGCCTCAGATTCTGAAAGGATAGTTACTTTACGTGTATTTTGTTTAAACTTAAAAGAAAAAGGTCATGTCTAAATCAAATGAGGGAAGAGAAAAAAACGTTAAAAAAGAACCTCAAAAAAACTTAAAAGAGAAAAGAGCGGCAAAAGCAGCTAAACGCGAAGAAAAAAAACGTAGAGACTGACCCCAAATCCAGGTTCAGTATATACCATCAGTAGGTACTGGCTTCCTGTTTTTAAACGGATAATATTAAATTTCACACGTTTAAATTATAGGACAGTAATTAATTTGCAGACTAATTCTATTTATTTCTAAAAGGGGATGCCTCTAGCTTAATCCTGGTGAGAAACTATTCTAACAAGTAATACATTTGTGAAAGAAATAGGGGCAAGCTTAGGCCATATCCCTATCCTGCATTTAGAGTTTTGCGCTCAGTGCGTTTGAGTATTTTTCGCATAATTAAGGCCGGTAACTGCTTTTATGCGAGAGAGAATTCGTCAACCTTTCGAATAACATATATACATCGGAAGCATAATAGATAGCCCTACCTTTAGATTGGGATTGTATGATGGACAATCCAAAGCCAGTACCTCTTTATTGATTCTCCCATTAGTCTTCCACCATTTAACAATTGCGAAAGGTATTTAAAATTGAAGGAGGTTTTTTTGAAATTATGTTAGGGTAAGAAATAATGGAAAGGTAATGCTTATAATAGAATAAAGTTTTGAATTGAATAAATATTTCCCGGTTCTGCTTCAGGGTATCTGATAGCATCAGCAATAAGATTCCTGTAATTCTGTTAGCAGGTGATTTGTAATGGTTAAATTTAATTGCATTCAAAAGAAAGTTTAGGGTAAAAAGTCGTTTTATATAATAAAGGTACATATTGGTTGTAAAAAATTATATTCACATAAATCTGATCTGTACTTCCTCTACCTTGCTGAAAATATTTCATTTAAACACATCTCTTTATTTTTCCCTATGAGACTTTCTATTGAACGAAAAAATGTAAAAGTATATCCGGATACAAAGCGCGTTATTGCCCGGTTTTTCTTTTATGGTGATGAGCGCGCGAAGCAGGTTATTCAACGTGTGTTGAAGATGAGTGAAGAGGAAGTTTTCGGCACCATTTCACCTATACTTCAGGAATACTCCAAAAGACATCGTAATATCACCAAAGTGTTGTACCGGCACTGTAACCACCTGAAATATCTATTTCCTGATTTGGGTATCGACTTTGAGCAGCTTTCTACTTACCAAAAGCTACTGATTGGTTCTTTTTTTACCCATGAATATTCTATTGAATCCGCAGCGTTTTTTAATCCTTCAATCATAGAAGATCCCGACCAGACTGAACTGGAAAAGGGACAAAAGCGGGTAATAATGAGTTTCAGGGCAGTGGGTGAAGGCCATATTTCTTCTATTGTATTCCGTAGAGCCTTACTGGATAAGGATAATAATATTACCGTAATTCCGGCAGGTAACAATGTAGATGAAGCCGATATTATCCATAGTGCTTCTTATACAAAAAAAGAGTTTTTTGATAATGGTTTCAGTGCTCAGATTGATAAGCACGTGGTAAACCAGGTGAAAGAGCAATTAGAAGATCAGTTTGATTATAATTTTCTTAAAAAGGTCATCATCAACCAAAAGAAATTACAGACTGAAGAATCTCTGAAATTGGAATACGAAAAAGTATTGTGGCTGGCCGATTCTTATTATGAAATTACCTTTTCGCTGGATACCGATATTTCCGATCGTGTAATTTTCCCAATATCCGAATTTGAGCGAAAAGGGATTGAAGATGCCCGTTTTGTGCGCTTTACGGAAGATGATGGCAGTATGGTATACTTTGCTACTTATACCGCTTATGATGGCGAAACCATTGTTCCTAAATTGTTAAAAACCCACGATTTTTATAAATTCAGTATCATGCCGTTGTATGGTGCTGGTGCACAGAATAAGAATTTCGCGCTTTTTCCCAGAAAGATAAATGGCAAATTTACCATGATATCGCGTAATGATGGCTGTAACAATTACATTATGTATTCCGACAATATCAATTTGTGGGACAATCCGGTAAAGATAAAAGCACCTAAATACCCCTGGGAATTTATACAGGTGGGTAACTGTGGGTCTCCTATTGAAACGGAGTATGGCTGGCTTTTGCTTACCCATGGAGTGGGTCCAATGAGAAGGTATTGTATAGGAGTAAGTTTGCTGCAATTAGACAATCCGGCTGTAGAAATCGGACATTTGCATGAACCATTACTTATTCCCAACAAAGATGAGAGAGAAGGATACGTACCCAATGTATTGTACACCTGCGGTGCTATCATTCACAATAACCAGCTCATTATTCCTTATGGATTATCTGACTACTGCTCTTCTTTTGCTTCGGTAGATCTTAACGCGTTGCTGGATAAACTACGAAATCATACTCCTATGCTGTAACAGCTGTTTATAAACGGATATGTAGTCGGCAACCATTTTTTCCTGAGAAAACCGAGCCATTGCCCATTCACGGCATTGTAGCCGGTTAATGCTTCCCAATTGATGAACAGCATGAACGGCTCCACTCACATTTTTTACAAGAAAGCCGGTTTGCGCATGTTGTACAAGCTCGGGCATGGCTCCTTTATTAAAGGCAATTACCGGGGTGCCACACATCATAGCTTCCGCTACACTAAGCCCAAAGGGTTCATTAAATTGAATAGGATGTAATAAGGCATAAGCTTTACCTAGCAACTCATTGCGTTTTTCCGGACCAGCAGGGCCCGTAAACACAACCTGGTCGTTTAAAAATGGTTTTACCGCTTTATCAAAGTATTGCTGATCCTGAATAATACCGGCTATAATTAACTGCCTTTTCGTACGACGGGCAATCTGAATGGCTTCAGTTGTGCCTTTATCGGGATGTATTCGGCCAAAAAACAACAGATAATCTTCCGGTTGTTTGGTAAAAGTAAAGTCTTCTACCCTGATGCCGTTATATACGGTGGCCATATATTTTAAATCCGGATGACGATCGGCATTACTGATGGATACATAACCAGTGGTGGTATTATACTTTTGATATACCGGTATAATTCTTGGCGATGAAAATCCATGTATGGTAGTTAACATGGGCGTCTGAATTAGTTTGGAGTACGTAAGCGGTAAGAAATCGAAATGATTATGGATGATATCAAATTGCGCTACTTTTTCCATCAGATTACTAATGTGCAGGCATTCCACTACTTTGGCATCCTGCATGCGATCTTCCTCATATCCCTGCTGTACTACAGCATCCAGCTTTCCTGTTGTTAAAGAGTCGCTCGTAGCAAAAAGAGTAACATCTAACCCCAGTTTTACCAGTCCTTCTGTTACGTTGGAGGCCATCTGTTCCCATGGGCCATAATGGCGGGGAGGTGTGCGCCAGGCTATGGGAGATAAAACTGCTACTTTCATCATTAGTGCGCAGGGGCCAGGTCCGGGGTGCTGGGTTCGTATTCGTATTCCAATTCTAATGCTTTCAATACGGCAAGATGGGAAATTAAATAGGCGAGGGTACTTTCCGCACCCTGATTGCGGTTGAGAGCCGTTTCCTGTAAACCATCACAACAGCCTTTAGTTTCATGGTCGTACAGGGGAACCCGAAGTATATTTTCTCCTAAAAACCATTGGTAGCTGACAAACATTTTTTCAATATAAACCGGATGATGGGTAATCTGATAAGCTTTAAGGTACATTAAAACCATCGCCATGGTTTCTATTGCCTGCTGGTCAAATACAGGAACTTCCCCGCCCCGATGGTACCATTCATTGTTGCCAATGGGCGACAAAAACCCATTATTCAGCGTAAGTTTATCTAAAAAGGCCAACGATTCCATCGCTATCTGTTTTATTTTTTCATCTCCGGTTATTTCATAAGCATGCAACAGTGCCAGCGGTAGTATGGCATTATCATACGTGAGTTTTTCTTCAAACCAATGCCAGTTTTCTCCTTTTTGCCGCTCATAGGCATTTTTTAATGGTGTAGTCAGATTCATTAGTTCACGAAGGAGTTGGAATTCGCCCGGATGCGCTTTCAGATAGAAACAGATGCCAATAATGGTATTGGCCATGCCTCGTAAATGGCGTAATTTTTTAAAATGAGGAACGGAACGAAAAAACAATTCACCGGCAAACTCCCGATAGGAACTATTCGGCGCGCAATCGATCATGTAGCCCAACGACCAGACCGTACGTCCAAAAGAATCTTCTGATCCAACCTCATCCAGGTATTCACGCTTAAAACTAAGGAAGTTACGAAAGTTACCATCGTCCCGCTGCATATAATGAATAAAACTAAGATAAATGGGCAACAGTTCTAAAGCTTCGTTACTTTTATTACGCTGATAAGCCATTAGGGCCATAATTAATGCACGGGCATTGTCATCCAGACAATACCCTTCTTTCAGGTTAGGAATACCATATTTGGCATGCTGTACAATGCCGGTATCGTCTGTTAATCGGATCACATGGGTTAGACTAAATTCTGGAATTCTTTCCGGGTCTACAATCTGTTGGAGTACAGGATCGGTAAATAATTCCTGGTTAATTGATTCCTGTATGGTGCGGATATAAGTAGCGCCTATTTCTGGCCAGCGTAAATGCAAGCCATACTCATAGGCATTTTGCTTTAAAATATTAAGCCTGCCTGGGTCGTTCAGCAACTCATTAATCATTTCAGCCAGCCCATCCGCGTCTTTAAATTTAAATAAGCAGCCCCGTTCATCCTCCAGTAATTCCAGCGCATGCCAGTAAGGTGTAGAAACTACCGCCGCGCCCGCACCTACAGCATATGATAAAGTGCCGCTGGTAATCTGAGCTTCGTTCAGGTAGGGGGTTACATAAATATGCGCCGCGGTGAGGTAATTAATTAGTTCCGCGTCAGAAACAAATTTACTAATAAAAGTGAGGTGTTTATCAACTTTCAGATTGATAGCTAATCGTTTTAAATAATCGCGGTATTCTTCTCCTGAGGTGCGCACGATGCCCGGATGTGTATTTCCCAATACCACATACATCACATCAGGGTGCTGTTCAATAATTTTAGGCAATGCTTTAATTACGGTTTCTAATCCTTTGTTTCGGCTAAGCAAACCAAACGTAAGCAGTACACGATGCTTACGGAAGAGGGAAACTTTTTTAAGTGGATTTACTTCTGGTGGTTCCAGATCTGGTACGCCATGCTCAACATATTGTATTTTTTCAGGATCTATTCCATAGATAGTTACCAGGAAATCTATGCCACGACGGCTCATGACGAGTAGTTTGGCCGAGCGAGCGGCAATTTCCTGGATAATTAGTTTTTGCGCGTAAGAAGGCTCTTTCAGGATAGTATGAAGAATAGAAAACAATGGTTTTTCCAGGCGATGAAGCAGGGGCAGAATATAAATACCACTTTCTCCGCCATATATACCAAATTCATGTTCCATAATAACAGCCTGGACGTCGCTGGTATTGATAAAGGTTGCTGCCTGAATATAATCTTTCTGGTAATTCTGTCGGATAATGAATTTTACATATTCAGGATAATCGTAGGTATGCCTATCTTCTGAATCGTTTACCGCGATACCAAACCCATTTTCTAAATAAGACTGATCGGGAAAGTTTTTGCGAATCGCCCTCTCCAGATTATTATTAAATGTCGCGATACCACATTCTCGTGGTAGGTAGGTAGATATATAGGCAATTTTCATAGTGTATGACGTAAAACAAAGCAGGTTCTTTATGAGAACCTGCCCTAATTGTATTTGTTCTAAAAAGAATAATATCTATTGAGCTAAAACCATATTGGGGTAGACTTTTTTAAATAGCTCAGCCATTTTTTCGTGCTTGTCTATTAAATCCAGCACAAAACCGCTCGTATCAGGTGCGGTATATCTTTCAGTAACGCTAATCATATTTTTTCTTAGCATATTTATGATATCCCCATAACTGGTCAATAGTATCTGAATTTTTTTCTTATGATCAGTAGTGTTATTAATTGTTTCTTTAAAAACTGTAATTTTCATAAAATCTTCCCGATAGCCAAAAGCAAAATTGGCCAGCGCGAACGCCTGATGGCTTACCTCAGTTAAAATAGAAAACATTGTGAGGGTTTTACCTTGAAAAGCATGCAGCAAACCAGAAAAGTTGTGGCCTTCCATATTTTCACCTGCCTTCAGAAGTCTGGTATAAAGCTGATATTCATCAGACAACAGACAATTAAACAAAAAGATAATTTCTTCTACATTAAAGTTAATAGGCTTTGTTTTCGATTTTATTTTCATTTTTGGATTAATAAACCTGATTATTTTCCAGAATTATCTGAGCTTCTAACTGAAGAATTTCTATTTCGTAATCGTGATCTTTTATAATAGTTCCGGTAGAAAACCCTTTTACCATTTTTAAACTACATTCATTCGACCGAAGAAGATTATAACAACTGCTAGTATGGAAGATTTTAATGCTGATTTCCCACCTATGATATTGAAATACATTTTGGTGATAGAAATTCATATGGTTATAAAACAGTAAAATTTCAAAAAAATGGTCCTGGCTGCTTTTAAGCATCAGCGCGCCATTGCAATCTGAAAAAAAATCATGTATAAATTTCCGGGCAACACCTACTTTCTTGCTTGCTTTCATCGCGGTGTCGTTAATCTATTTGTCCTGTGGTCACAGATTGTTTTTACTAATCTGATTTTCTTTCCCTAAATTCCAACAAATGATATCTCTATCGGTGTAAAACTGATAATTTCGCTGTAGGTTTTCTACTTTAGTTATCTGGTTTCTTTTATTGCTGCGTTGCTCAATAACTTTTTATGGTTAACATTGATGAGGTCAAAGGTGAGCATCTTTGCGCGGCTTTATGTTACATGCTGTCAGAAATATATTACATAATTCACAGGTTCTCCAGCATCTTGCGTCGTTTTTTCCGGAGCCGTTTGAAGTGCGTGGGCGTAAGGCCGGTAACCTTTTTAAACTGGTTGGACAGGTGGGCCACACTGCTGTAATGTAGTTTATAAGCAATTTCAGTAAGATTGAGCTCGTTGTATACCAGCAATTCTTTTACTTTTTCAATTTTATGGGTAATAATAAAGTTCTGAATGGTAGTACCCTGTACCTCTGAGAACAGATTAGCCAGATAGGTATAATCGTAATTAAGCTTCTCACTCAAAAAATCAGAAAAGTTTGTTTTGGGTAATTCGTCGGAATAATGAATTAATTCTATGATTACATTTTTTATCTTCTCAATCAGCACAGCTTTCTTATCGGCCATTAGTTCAAGGCCGGATTTCATCAATGCTTTCTTAAGCTGACTACGTTGCGTGTTCGAAATATTATCTCTGATTTCTACCTCACCCAGTTCTACTGTTCCGTAGGGTATGTCTAGTTTTTCGAGTTCAGTTTTCACTACCATTTTGCAGCGAATACTCACCATATATTTAATGTAAATTTTCAATTTTTCTAACTAGTTCGTGCTTCTTCTTTAGAAACAAGAAATGTCGATATTTAGTTTTTATGAAGGTGGTCCTCAATGCCGACAAGTTCATTATTCACCTCAGTTCCGTACCACACTCAAACGTCCGGGTCCGTGTTATTTCATAGTACTTATTATCTATAAACAGGCCGTTTGCCTTTTCCAGCGCCGCATCCAATGGACCATTGAGCGCGCATTCAATAGGTTCGTTACTAGTTTCAGACCAAAAATAAGGCTGTACGACAAAGCCCTGTTGTTGGAAACGTTCAAAGATGGCCTTGCGATGGGCAAGTGAATCGGTGGCATGAAAGAAAAAGCGTACCCGATTGGCTGGTTCAGATGAAAAAATAGCATTCATAATATTACAGATGCGTTATAAATAAAGGAAGGTAATAAAAAAGCTCTGTAATAGTTTAAATCTGTATAGTTTTTTCGTAATACTCAGCATTTAAACCTTAAAAAATACATTAAAAGTAGAGCCTTTGCCCAATTCGCTGCTTACTTCTATTTTACCACCGGTGGCATCGATAATCTTTTTCACCAGGTATAGGCCAATTCCCTGCCCTTCCACCTGCTGACCCAAACGGCCATATAATGAAAAAATTTGGTCTATTTTTTTTTCCTCTATACCCATTCCATTGTCTGTAACAGACAGTAAAAGAAAGCCGGGTACGGATTGGGTACTGATCACAATTTCCGGATCACGATCTGGTGATTTATATTTAATGGCATTGCTGATCAGATTGTAGAGGATGCTCCTTATATTCTTTTTTAAAAACCTGATCTCTTTTACCTGAAAATCAGTTATAATGGATGCTTGGGTAGCGGTAATCTGATTGAGCATACTTAAGCGGATATCTTCGTATAATTGGCTAATGTTGACAGGCTCCATTTTCGAGTGCATTTCATTTTCTACTTTACCTATATCAACCAGTTCTTTAATCATAGCTTTAAACCTGGAAAAGGAGTTTTCTGCCATCTCTTTGTATTCCTGCACTTCATGATCGTTGGTATCTGTTTTTCCAAATATTAAACTACACAAACTCTCTATAGTGGATATGGGAGCCGTGAGGTCATGAGCGGCCGCGTAAACAAAATTATCAAGATCCGCATTAACACGCATTAATTGTTTAAGGTGATTGTCCAGGTCTTCCTGTGCTTTTTTCAGATGGGTTATATCAGTAAATGTAATAATAACGCCATCCTGCTTGTGCTCGGAGTGCCGCATATAGGGCATGGTGGTCATCTGGTACCACTTT
>JBGTIS010000156.1:0-26834 GCA_041745535.1 Cyclobacteriaceae bacterium
ACAGCTAATTGATACAGCAGATCTTTGGTATCTTTTCTCCAGATATCGAGGACTACGTCAAACTGACCATCGAAGAAAGATCCGTCAATACCCACGTTGGCAGTTGAACTAGTTTCCCATTTGGCATTAGGGTTGCCGATACGGCTGCGGTAGAAACCTTCTGATACTGAATTATTGGCGCCATTGATATCGTAAGCGGCTCTTGATAAACTGGATGCGAATAAACTATATTGGTTGTAAGGGTCTACGTTATTAGAGTTACCCATTTCACCCCATCCCCCTCTTATTTTTAAGTCGCTAATGAAGGGCAATCCGGCCATGAAACCTTCTTCTGAAATACGCCATGCGGCTGATACGGCAGGAAATACACCATAACGGTTATCAGCTCCAAAGCGGGAAGAACCATCGCGTCGTAACACCCCACCAATGATGTATTTGTCATCGAAGATATATTTGGCACTACCGAAAATAGAGAAGAAGTTAACGCCCCGTCCGTAGCCACTGTTTACCTGTCGGGTGGCAGCCTGGGTATTGGTTAGTGTTACATAGTTAATGTCTCTGGAGAAGGGCTCCTGACCATTACCATTGATTCCCCTGAAAGTCCCTGTATTTAATGCTTCAATACCGCCCAGTAATGAAATGAAATGACGGTCAAAGGTCTTTTCATAACTCAAAGTATTGGTAAATACCCAGTTAGAAAAAGTGCTTGCTCCTTCACTGTAAGAAAAAGTAGTACTATTTTCTGAGTTTTCGTATTGCGGATAATTATAACTATAATAATAAGAATTGCCTAGTCTTCCGCCTATACTGCTACGTAAAGTAAGTCCTTCAATAATATCTACTTCAGCATATACATTACCAAACCCGGTAATAGCATATCCTCTGTTATTTTTAAGTCTATCCCGTTCCGCTACCGGATTTCGGGGATTATTGAACGCTTTGGCAGCGGTACCAGCATATCCCCCGAATTCGTCATATACCGGAATGATAGCAGGCATACGGAATGCTGAGAGGAACTGGTTTTCATCATCAGCGGCACCTCGCCCACCATTGTCACCTGATAAACCCAGTACCTGGTAATATGTCATCTGGATATTTTCTCCAACCCGTACGCGGTTAAAAAAAGTGTGCTCTGAATTAAAACGCAGAGAATATCGTTGTAAACGCTGATTCAGCAATACGCCTTCCTGATCCTGCATGCCTAAGCTCAGGTAATATGCTCCATTTTCTCCTCCACCCGCAAAACCTAATGTATGCCGGTTCAGTGTGCCAAGCCTGGTAATTTCATCGTACCAGTTGGTTCCGGCTTTATTTGCTCTTACTACCTGGTAAATAGCCCCTTTACTGGCGTCTACATTGTACAGGTCACGGTAATCATTTAAATTAAGGTTACCAATAACACCGGCAGCACCCCCTACATTGATGTAATCGGGTAAAATTGGGTTAGGGCCGTTGCCATATTGTGGATGGTCAAATACGGGATCATTTCCTAATTGGAAAGCCGTATTGCGAACGGCTTGCCAGGTCCAGTCGGCCTGTTCCTGTGGGTTCAGAATATTTTCAACCTTTCCAGGGAATGAAACTCCGTATACGCCATCATAGCTGATGCGCACTTTACCGCCCTCGCGGGAACCTTTTTTTGTGGTATATACAATTACACCATTGGCTGCCCTGGCCCCATAAATGGAAGCTGAAGGAGCGTCTTTCAGTACGGTAGTGCTCTCAATATCATCGGGTTGTAAAAAATCGGTAGATTCTACCGGCACACCATCTACTACATACAAAGGCTCGTTGCCACCAAAAGCACCAAAACCACGTACACGTACCACGCTGCTGGTACCGGGCTGACCATTGGTAATAACAGTTACTCCGGATACCCGGCCCTGTAGCTGCTGCTCTACGTTACCGGATGGCACCGCCTTTAGTTCTTCCGCTTTAACAGTCGCCACAGCGCCTGACACATTGCGTCTTTCTTCTGTAGAATACCCTGTTACTACAATCTCACTCAACGACTGAATATCAGGTAGCATATTGAGGTTGATTGTGCTTTGATTTCCTACAGTAATTTCTTCCGTAGTGTAACCAATGGAGGAGAATACCAACACGGTTTCGCTACTAGGAACATTGATTCTGTAATTGCCCTCCACATCAGTAACTGTACCAGTGGTGGTACCTTTTACCAGAACGTTTACCCCGGGTAAAGGGCCTTCGCCTTCTGCGGTCACCTTACCTGATACCGTCTTCTGCTGCGCGAAAGCGTACCCTGAAAGGATAAACAAGTTTAACATTAGCACGCATAAGTGCCTCAAACAAGTAGAAATTCTCATAATGGAATAGGTTAGTTTAAACTTACATTTAGAGTTACGTAATAATTAAAAAAAACGATTGCAATAAATTTAATTGATTTATTTTCTAATAATAACAATAAAGCCGGCTGAATAATGAGTTAATATTAAAAAGCAGAAGCAATCGCTGTTTTATATTGCGAATTATTAAATTAATTAATCTTTAAATTTAACAAAAATTCAGTTATTTCTAATTTTTTTTTATTTTTTATTGATAAAAAATTACATAATATTTCATGAATAAAAATCGATACTAAGAACAAAATAGAATGAAATTATAGCACAAGCCAAATAAAGCGTCAATAGCTCTTTGTACATTATTGTATTTCAAAGAATTGGTATAAAAAAAGCCGAAGAGAGTTCTTCAGCTTAGATGGAAATCGTATCAGGTTTTATAGCCCGGAGGCGCTGTTAAATAACCTGATTAAAATACTTTTCTTAGAATTAGAAAATACTTATAATATACTGTAAGGCATAGGAAAGTTTGGTAAGATAATAAGTAGGCTCAAAGCCATTATTTATAATTTCCTCCTGTATCACATAAGTAACCGCACCAGCTATGTAGCCCATAATAGCCAGCAAACTTATTTTTTTAGCATACCACATAAAATTAATTTTTTCAAGGCCCATAGCGGCTACGCCCGCCGCGGAACCAATAATTAAAATGCTACCCCCAGTGCCAGCGCAATAGGCCAGAAATTCCCAAAAGGTGTGGTCAGCCGGATAATCTAACTGGTACATCCGCATCATAGCGGCTACCAGTGGCACATTATCTACTACAGCGGAAATCACTCCTACCAACAGATTTACCCAATAAAAATTGCCAATACTGCTATTCAGATAATTCGCCATAAGCGTAAGCTGACCAGCCGATTGCAGGGCACCAATGCTTAATAATATTCCCAGGAAAAACAGTACCGTGGAAGTATCTACTTTTCTTAGGGCATTGACTACCGAAAACTTGTTTTTTTTCTCTTCATCTTTGCGGTGATGAATAACCTCAGTAACAATCCATAAAGCTCCCAATCCAAGCAAAATTCCCATATACGGCGGTAGGTGAGTCCATAGTTTAAAAACCGGAACAAACACCAGTACTAGTATTCCCAAACCCAATACAAGCTTTCTTTCAAATGGAGTAGAATGCAGCACCTCGTTTTCTTTATGGGTTCCAGACAACGCGATTTTTCCTCTGGAAAACTTTGAAAGATACACCAATGGAACAAGCAAACACATCAGGCTCGGCAAAAACAGTTTTCGCATAATGTTAACCGGAGTTACCTGTCCGCCAATCCATAACATGGTAGTAGTAACATCCCCTATTGGCGTAAAAGCCCCACCGGCATTGGCTGCGATTACAACCACGCAGGCATACAGCAACCTTTGGTTTCTTCTCGGAACCAGTTTTTTTAATAATGAAACCAGTACAATGGTGGTAGTAAGGTTATCCAGAATAGCCGACAAGCAAAAGGCCAGAATGCTCAATATCCAAAGTAGTTTTCTGGAATTGTCTGTTTTAATACGACTTACTATTACCTCAAATCCATCGTGGGCATCAATAATTTCTACAATAGTCATGGCACCCAGCAAAAAAAACAAAATTCCCGCGATTTCGCCGATATGATGCGCAAGTTGCTCAACCACCATTTCAGTGTCGGGCACCTGGGTGATGTAAACCGTCCAGCAAAGCACACCAGCCAGCAAAGCAGTAGCCGCTTTATTAATATGCAAAGAATGCTCTAAAGTTATTAATACATATCCAGTCAGAAATATAATAATTATGAATATCATAGTTATATAAGATTAATTATTATTATAAAAGTACTAATTCGTGATAGATAAATAAGTTAGAGGGGCCAGCAGGAAATGCTCGATAATGTAAGTTATTCCGAAACGGATAGATGAATTATATTTAAAATCCGAATTCCGGTAAACAGAACAATAAGATTAACTTTATAATCAGGAATTTATCCCCGATATCTTACCTGTTACCAAAATTTTGCTGCCCACTTACAGGCGTACGTTGGTTGGGGGCACCCTGCTTATACTGAAAAAAGTACTTTTTTAGCGGCCCGATTGATACCTCTCGCGGCTTTAAAAAATATAGATATAGAAAGTCTTGGATTACGGTTATACATTCATCATTCTTATATTACATAATGTAATACTTATAATCGCCTGATATGTAATGAAAGTAAGTTTAATCCAATTCTTAAGGCAAAGCCCTGTTAAAACCTCAGCTTTTTATGTAGTTTAAGCTTAAAAAGATTTTATTCAATTAAATGCTGAAAAAAGTAAAACCTCAATGCAAAGCTTTTCTTAAATTAGATTGATATTTACAATTTACGCACGCGACTTTCTGACCTATTGTTTATTTATTAGAATTGTAGTAGAAGCTGACAACATGTTTTTTTCATTTTTACACAAACTTTCACCCCTTATTTTTTTAGGTAGTATGGTAGTACTGCATGCTTGTAACAGCCAAAAAGCAGATAGCCAGGCCCCTACCAATCAACTGATTAATCAAACCAGTCCTTACCTCCTGCAACATGCCCATAATCCGGTAAACTGGTATCCTTGGGGAGAAGACGCGCTGCGAAAAGCTCAAAAAGAAAACAAACCTATTATTGTCAGCATTGGTTATGCGGCTTGCCACTGGTGCCATGTAATGGAAAAAGAGTCGTTTGAAGACGATAGCGTAGCCAGCCTTATGAACCAGTATTTTGTAAGCATCAAGGTAGATCGCGAAGAGCGGCCTGACATTGATCAGATTTATATGGAAGCCGCTCAACTGATGACAGGAAAGGGTGGCTGGCCACTAAATTGTATTACTTTACCCGATGGCCGGCCGTTTTTCTGCGGCACCTATTTTCCACAGGATGCCTGGCTGGATGTACTGTCGCAGATTAATAAGCTTTATCAGGAAAACCCTGGCAAACTGGAAGAAATCGCTAAAAAAGTAACCCAGGGTGTGAACGCGCCTGGGCTTGATTTAAAAATACTTACCAATCAGGAAATTACTTTTCATAACGCTACCCTGGATTCCGCTTACCAGAACCTGCGTACTGATTTTGACAAAAAACACGGAGGATACCAGGGTGCCCCCAAATTTCCGGTACCCAGCGGATTAACCACCCTGATGAATTATTATTTCCATACCAGAAATAAAGAAGTCCTGGATCAGGTAACGTTGACATTAGACCGGATGGCAATGGGTGGCATTTACGATCAGATTGGCGGAGGCTTTGCGCGCTACGCTACCGATGAAGCCTGGAAAGTGCCCCATTTTGAAAAAATGCTGTACGATAATGCCCAATTAGTTTCTGTATACAGTCAGGCCTACGCGCTCACCAAGAAGCCGCTTTACAAGCAGGTAGTGTATCAAACGCTGGAATTTGTCCGCCGTGAAATGATTGCCGAATCCGGTGGTTTTTATGCCTCGCTGGACGCGGATAGTGAAGGCGAAGAAGGCAGGTTTTACGTGTGGACTGATGCTGAAATAGACAACATTCTGACAAATAAGGCGAAACCATTTAAAGAATTTTATAACGTTATCCCTAAAGGAAACTGGGAAGAAAGAAAAAATATTCTGTATCAATCCGAACCTATAGAAAAAACAGCTCACCAATTCCAGCTTCCTGCCGATACCTTAAGCAACATGCTTAAACAGGCTAAAGCAGCGCTACTGCAAGCCAGAGCGAAGCGCGTTCGCCCGGGGCTTGACCATAAAACGCTTACCTCCTGGAATGCCCTAATGATCAAAGGGTATGCCGATGCCTATTCCGTATTTCATGAAGCTGCTTTTTTAGAAGCTGCTTTACAAGCCGGACATTTCCTGCTGGATAGTACTTTGTATACCGATAATCACCTCAACCGGAACGGGCGTAAAGATCAGTTTGCGGTAAATGCCTTTCTGGACGATTATGCTTTTACAATCCAGGCTTTTATAGCGCTTTACCAGGTAACTTTTGATGAAAAGTGGCTGCATTATGGTGAGAATTTAATGGAATATGCCATCCAGCATTTTCAGGATAAAAGTACCGGATATTTCTATTATACTTCTGACACTGATCCTGAACTGATTGCCCGAAAAACAGAATTGTACGATGACGTAATTCCTTCTTCCAATGCGGTAATGGCGCAAAACCTTTTCCTGCTGGGCCAATATTTTTATAATGAGGATAAATTGAAACAGTCGAGACACCTGCTAAGTGGAGTGCTGCCGAAACTCAAGACTTCACCCCGCTATTTTACCGGATGGATGCAGTTATTAATGAACTATACCTATCCTTTTTACGAAGTAGCGGTGGTAGGAAATGATTTTCAGGAGAAAAACAAAACCATTGGACAGGAATTTTTACCCAATGCCATCCGATTAGGTGGAGAAGACGAAGGCAGCTTAGCTTTGCTGGAAAATAAACTGGTAAAAAATAAAACTTATATTTATGTGTGTCAGAACAAGGTTTGCAATTTACCGGTAACTGAAACAAGCCTTGCTATAGACCAGATTACCAAAAACAAATAAACATTTATGAAATCCCTAAAAACTCTTTTTGAATGGGTTCGGTTTACTTCCGTCCCCTTATTTGTTTTATTGTCCATTTCCGTATTTTTCTCTGGGTGTCAGCACCCGAACGCTGAGAACATTACATTACCCAAAGTTTTTGGCAGCAATATGGTGTTGCAGCGAAACGCAGCTATCGCGGTATGGGGAACGGCCGACCCTGGGGGCATTATACAGGTAACGCTACAGGATGCTGAAAAAACGGCAGAATCGGATAAAGATGGAAAATGGAGTCTGGCGCTACCTGCCATGGAAGCGGGTGGTCCTTATGAAATGACGGTAAAGGGCGCTAAAGATACCACCTTTTCCAATATTCTGATCGGCGATGTGTGGGTAGCCTCCGGTCAGTCGAACATGGAATGGTCACTCAAAGCCCAGGTAGATAATTTTCAACAGGAAATTGCCAATGCGAACTATCCGGAGATACGCCTTTTTACAGTTACCAAAGACACCAGCCCCATGGAACGGCCAGATATTAAAGAAGGAAGTTGGGCGGAATGTACCCCTCAAACCGTTCCAGATTTTTCAGCCGTAGCGTACTTCTTCGGCCGCGACTTGTATCAGGAAGAAAAAATTCCTATTGGGTTGATCCATACCTCATGGGGAGGTACGCCTTCAGAAGCCTGGACCAGCAAAGCCACCATTAAAACATTTGAAGATTTTCGTCCGGCTGTAGAAAAGCTGGATGCCATGAGTGCTTCTTATGAAGAGAACCAAAATAAGCCTAAAAACAACCAAACTACCCGGGAAAAAATCACCAGCGATGCCAACGCGAAAATTAACGCACCTGATTTTAAGCCTGAATTTGACGAATCGCAGTGGAAAACCATGGCGATTCCTGTACTATGGGAAAGTGCCCAAGGCGCAGGTATGAGCGATTATGATGGATTTGTATGGTTCAGCAAGGAAGTACGGGTACCTGCCAACTATGCGGGCAAACCGCTGGCGTTACATTTAGGAAAAGTTGATGATAAGGATATTACCTGGTTCAATGGCACCAAAATAGGGGAAACGAATATATATAGTGAGTTGCGAAACTACACCGTACCCGGTAAGCTGGTAAAAGCCGGTACCAACAAAATTATTATTCGTGTAGAAGATACAGGGGGCGGTGGCGGTGTATATGGTCCGGGTGAAGAAATGAAAGTAGCCAGTGCCGACCAAAAGTTCTCCAAATCACTTACCGGCGATTGGAAATACAATGAAACCCTGGAACCCAAATTTCCGGTAGTAGCGTCTCAGTTTCCCAATCAGCCTTCTGTTTTGTACAATGCCATGATTGCCCCCCTTATTCCATATACCATCAAAGGAGCCATTTGGTATCAGGGCGAATCCAATGCGGATCGGGCATATCAGTACCGGTCTATTTTTCCGGCTATGATTGAAGACTGGCGGAAAAACTGGGGCATTGGCAATTTTCCTTTTCTGTTTGTACAACTGGCCAATTTTAAAGAAAAAAAACCCGAACCGGCCGATGATGACTGGGCTGAACTACGGGAGGCGCAAGTAATGGCATTATCACTTCCTAAAACCGGTATGGCCGTAGCCATTGATATTGGAGAAGCGGAAGACATTCACCCAAAAAACAAACAGGACGTAGGCAAACGGTTGGCCCTGGCTGCCAGAAAAGTGGCTTACGACGAAGACCTGGTATATGCGGGACCTATGTATGAGTCGATGAAAAAAGAAGGGAACCAGATTATTATAAAATTCAATAATGTAGGAAGCGGATTAATGAAATTACCTGATGAAAAACTAAAAGGCTTTGCCATTGCCGGAGAAGACCAGCAGTTTGTATGGGCCGAAGCAGAAATTATCAGCGAAGATGAAATAAGGGTTTCAAGCCCTAAAGTGAAAAATCCTGCTGCCGTTCGTTACGGCTGGGCCAGTAATCCTGAGGTAAACCTGTATAATGAAGAAGGCTTACCTGCTTCTCCTTTCCGTACCGACGACTGGAAAGGTATCACAGAACCCGATGATGTGTAATATTTGAAAGAAAATAATTTACTAGGATCAATACAGCGTGTATCCGGATCATTGGAATGAGATCAAACCATGAGAAAGCGATATAATTATTTAGCAGGAAAATGCGTATGAATTTTCATCAGACTATTTATTCAACTCCCCAAGTTCTGTATGAGAAGTTGTATTATCCGGAAGAGCCAGTGGATAAAGAGAGTGAAAAATGAAAAATTTTAGATAAACTAAAAAGAAGATAAAAAATTTAAAAACCGGCATCCATTTTAAATAAAAAACCCGCAACTTATTGATTTTCAATAAGTTGCGGGAAAAAGAAGCGGTCTGGACGGGACTCGAACCCGCGACCTCCTGCGTGACAGGCAGGCATTCTAACCAACTGAACTACCAGACCTTTTATTACAACCTCTCTTTTGAAGTTGAGACTGCAAACATAGAACCATTCATTTATATTTACAACGGTAATATAAAATATTTTGATATCGTCAACTTAACAGACCATCTGTTTACCAGAAAGTTGCCCTATATGGAATTGAGAAATCCGAAGTTTTGAATGGTATCTGCCTTATACTATGCAGATGCCAACTAGTATATTACTTAATTATATTTTAGCTTTGCAAACAAAATATTAAATCTTTATGCTCTTGGAATTTGAGAAACCTATAAAAGAATTGGAAGAGAAACTGGCTGATATGAAGCAGCTTGCCGAAGGTAATAAGGTAAACATTACCCCGGCAATTAGGGAGTTAGAAGAGAGATTAACAAACTTAAAGCAAGAGACTTTTGCCAATCTTACCCGCTGGCAAAGAGTTCAGCTTTCCCGCCATGCCGACCGTCCTTATACACTTGATTATATATATGAAATGTGTAGCGATTTTATTGAATTGCATGGCGACCGGAACGTAAAAGATGATAAAGCTATTGTTGGTGGGTTTGGTCAGGTTGACGGTCAAACAGTTATGTTTATAGGGCAGCAAAAAGGAAGAAACACAAAACAAAGGCAGTATCGCAATTTTGGCATGGCCAATCCGGAAGGATACCGGAAAGCGCTGCGATTGATGCGACTTGCAGAAAAGTTTAAAAAACCAATTATAACCTTTATTGACACTCCTGGTGCTTACCCGGGAATGGAAGCTGAAGAAAGAGGGCAGGGAGAGGCCATTGCCCGTAACCTGAAAGAAATGTTCACCATTAAAGTTCCTATTATTTGTATCGTGATTGGTGAAGGCGCTTCTGGTGGCGCTTTGGGTATTGGAGTAGGGGATAAAATTTTTATGATGGAGAATACCTGGTACTCTGTTATTGCTCCGGAATCATGTTCTTCTATTTTGTGGCGAAGCTGGGATTATAAGGAACAAGCCGCCGAAGCGCTAAGGCTTACTGCTAAAGATATGCTTCAACTAAAGTTGATTGATGGTATTATTGAAGAACCCCTGGGCGGTGCACATACTGATTTGAAAACCCAGACTTCCACGCTGAAAAAGTATATTCTTGACAACATCAGAATTCTAAAGAAAAAAGATACGGTAAAATTGTTAGAATCCCGCATTGATAAGTTTTGTAAGATGGGTGTTTTCCAGCAATAAGTTTTAAATTCATATCAGGTATGCGTTGTTTCTTTTTCTGAACAGAAATCGCGAATCAAGGTTATTAAATAGTGGCAAAAATTGGAGTAACGTTATCAGGGGGAGCTTCCAGGGGCATCGTACACCTTGGTATTTTGAAAGCTCTTGATGAAATAGGTATTCCCGTTTCAATAATTTCAGGAACAAGTTCCGGTGCGATAATTGGCGCGCTTTATGCCCAGGGTTATCCCCCTGATGAAATTCTGGATATCATATTAACTACCAAATTTTTTAAGCTCATCAGACCTGCTGTCAGTAGAACTGGTTTATTAAAAATGGATTCTACTGAAAAAATATTTAGTAAATACCTTACTGAAGATGATTTTAGCGCGCTTAAAATTAAGCTAATTGTGGCTACTACCGACCTTTGTAAAGGGAAAACAGTTTATTTTAGTGAAGGTCCTCTGATTAAAGTGCTTATGGCTTCCTCCTGCATTCCTATCGTTTTCGATCCTGTTATAATTGATAATAAACCTTATATCGATGGGGGTATTCTTAATAATTTGCCTACAGAACCTTTGGTAGGACGTTGTGATAAAATTATTGCCGCACATTGTAACCCTATTGATAATTGTTTTGAAATGAGAAGTTTTCGTTCGGTATTTGAGCGAACTTTTTTGCTGATTATTAACTCGAATACGCCCATTAGCCGGGGACATTGCGATGTGTTTATAGAACCTCCCGGTCTTAAAAAGATAAGTTCTCTCAGCCTTTCGCGGGCAAAGGAAATGGCTGAAATTGGTTATCAGTATACCATGAATATGGCCGGTCAGCTTCAATCTCTCATTTTTTAGTTTTATTTGTTCAGTTTAAATGCTAAAGTTATTATCATACCTCATTATGAAACTGGCTGGCTGGAAGGTAGTAGGCCAATATCCTGAAGGTTTAAAAAAATTTGTAGTTGTAGCTGCGCCTCATACTAGTAACTGGGATTTTCTGTACGCACGGGCCGCTTTATTTATTCTGGGTATTCCCGTACGGTTTACTATAAAAAAAGAAATAATGAAGTTCCCTTTAAGCCTTCTGCTAAAAACTTTAGGAGCTATCACCATTGATCGAACACCTGGACAAGATAAAAAAGTGAGTATGGTACAGGAAATGATCAAGTTATTTAACCAAAGAAAAAAGCTGGTAGTATTGGTTACGCCTGAAGGTACTCGGGGCAGGGCTGAAAAATGGAAAACAGGTTTTTATTATGTAGCAGTCGGCGCTGAAGTTCCCTTGGTTTTGTGTTATCTGGATTATAAGAACAAATGTGCCGGAGTAGGTCCTATTTTTTATCCAACTGGCGATATAGACTCAGATATTGAAGCTATTAAGGACTTTTATCGGCCTATTACCGCGAAATACCCCGAAAAGGGTGTGTTTTAAACTAATTTCTCTTACCAAAAATAGCAGTTCCTATCCGCACCATGGTACTGCCTTCTTCTATGGCTATTTTGTAATCGCCACTCATTCCCATAGAAAGTTCCTTCATAACTACATTTTCAGGTAAATTTGCTTTTGACTTAACCGCTTCAAACAATTTTCTTAAGGCTCTGAATTCCCTTCTTACCTGACTCTCATTCTCTGTAAAAGTAGCCATTCCCATTAATCCATTAATTTGAATATGCCGCATTTGAGGAAGTTCCGGACCACCTAATAGTTCCAGCAGTTCTTCTTTGTCCAGGCCAAATTTGGTTTCTTCCTCTGCAATATGGATTTGTAATAAACAATTGACAGTTCTGTTACATTTTTCACTTTGCTTCTCAATTTCTCTCAACAATTTTATACTATCAACTGACTGTATCAGGTGAATGAAAGGCACAATGTATTTTACCTTGTTTCTTTGTAAATGGCCAATCATGTGCCACGCTATATCTTTGGGTAATGCATTATATTTATCCGTCAGTTCCTGCGCTTTATTTTCACCAAACTGTCGTATGCCGGTTTCATATACTTCCATAAGCATGGAAACAGGTTTAGTTTTACTTACCGCGATGAGCTTACATTGTTTTTCTGTAAGTAAATTTTTTAACTCCTCTATTTTTTCCTTGACATTCATTATCTTTCTTTTTTACAAAACTATAGATATCAATACTATTGAAAAATATTCTGCAAGTATACATATTATCCAAATAAAAGTATTTCTTGTAGAATTATCCATTGGGGAAACGTATAACACAAAGTTGATTTATGGAAGCACCTCATTATCATCCTTCTGATGTGCATAAACTACCTGACCAACCAGGCATTTATAAATTTTATAACAGAGAAGGGCAACTTATTTATGTAGGAAAGGCAAAAAGTCTTAAAAAGCGGGTTAGCAGTTATTTTAATAAATCAGTATCTGCCGGAAGAAAAACAAAAAAGATGGTCACTCAGATTGAAAGGGTTGAGTTTACTATTGTTAATTCTGAATTTGATGCCTTATTGCTGGAAAACAGCTTAATTAAGCAGAATCAGCCGCGTTATAATATTTTATTAAAAGATGATAAAAGTTATCCGTATATCTGTTTAACCAACGAGCGCTTTCCCCGCATATTTCCAACACGCCGCATGATTCCAGGCACAGGAACTTATTTTGGTCCTTTTGCAAGTGTAAAAGGAATGAACAATGTACTGGAGTTAATTCGTAACCTTTATACTTTCCGCACCTGCAATTACAATCTCTCTCAGGAAAATATTGAAAAACAAAAGTTTAAGGTATGTCTGGAATACCATATCGGAAATTGCAAAGGACCCTGTGAAAGCTTACAATCAGAAGAAGATTATAACCACGACATCGATCAGGCATCACACATTTTGAAAGGAAATTTAGGTGCGGCAAGAAGTTTTTTCAAACAGAAAATGCAGCAAGCTGCTGAAAATATGGAGTTTGAAAAAGCGCAGTTTTTTAAAGAAAAGCACGAACTTCTTTCCAAATATCAGGCTAAATCGCTGATCGTAAATTCTCAAATGTCTGATACTGACGTATTTACTATTGTTTCTGACGAAAAAACGGCTTTCGTCAATTATATGAAAGCAAATAATGGGTCGGTAGTACTTACTAAAACCATTGAGGTGAAAAAGAAATTAGATGAAGACGATGAGGAAATTCTTTCGCTAATTGCCGTTGAACTGAGAAATCAGTACGTGAGCAGCACAAAAGAAATGCTGACTAACATTCCATTATCTGTTGATATTGATGCTGTGAATGTAATTGTTCCCAAAATTGGGGATAAACGGAAATTAGTGGAACTGTCTCTTAAAAATGCGCTTTTTTACAAAAAAGAAAGATACAATAGAGCACAAGCAGGTAAGCAAGCTGAAAACAGAGTGCTCAAACAGTTGCGGCAGGATTTACAGATGAAAAGTTTACCCATGCGCATAGAGTGTTTTGACAATTCCAATATCCAGGGAACCAACCCAGTAGCTTCTATGGTTTGTTTTATTAATGGAAAACCAGCCAAAAAAGAATACAGAAAGTTTAATATTAAAACCGTTACAGGGCCTGATGATTTTGCTTCCATGTATGAAGTAACCAGCCGGCGCTATAAAAGGATTATAACCGAAGATCGGGAACTTCCGGACCTGATAGTGATTGATGGTGGTAAAGGACAATTAAACGCGGCTTGTAACGCTCTAAAAGACCTTGGGATTTATGGAGATGTTCCTATCATTAGTATCGCTAAAAAACTGGAAGAGATATATACACCAAAAGATCCTTATCCCTTGCATATTGATAAAAAATCCGAATCACTAAAATTACTGCAGAGGCTTAGGGATGAGGCACACCGTTTTGCCATCACCTTTCACAGGCAAAAGCGTTCAAATATGGCTTTTACAAGTGAATTAGAGGGCATTCCGGGCATTGGTAAAAAAACAGCCATGCCTTTACTCAAAAAGTATAAATCAATAAAAAAGATCAAAGAAGTGAATTTAGAGGAATTATCGGCCATGATTGGATTGAGCAAAGCTCAGAAAATTAAAGAATACGTTACCAATAAAAAAAGGGATATTTCTTAATATCCCCTTATATTTTCTAAAAGTGTTCCGAATTAGTATTCCCAAACTTCGTGTTCTCTTACCAGGAGCTTATATTCATAGTCCAAAGATTCAAGCAATGCCTGCCGACGATTACCACCTTCCATGTCAATAATACGTTCGTCGTCAGGATTCGAGTATTTAACAATTTTGGCGCTTTGAAGCCGCAGATCAAACGCAGCGTGTAAAGGTATGTTACCCGCATCGTTGCGTGCATTTACCCAGATAGCCTGCTTAGGATTTTGCTCAAAAACTTCTATCAGATCTTTAAATTTAAACGCGGCTACTTCCTTTAAAAGACCAGTTTCCGGGAATTTTTCAGGAGGTAAAATCATCGTGATGGCCTGAATATCATAATATTGTCTGCCTCGCTCTTTGTCAAAAATAATATCCTCCATTATTTCAAGTACCGTTACATCTTTGGGGAGGAATAAGTAAGATTCAGGTTCTGTAGGCTCAGCTTTGGCTTCCGCGGTTTCTTTTTCTTTTGAATCATCGCCCCAGCCACTATCGCCCCAGCCACTATCTTCCGCGCCAAAGCCGGCAGCTACTTCATCTTCTGATAAACCAGCTCCTGATTGCGGAATAGACATATTCTCAATAAACTGCTCTTTTGTCATGCGTTCATTCAGAGAATCGTTTGCGTAAGGAGCCAGCGTACCTGCCATTACCGCATCAATAATCACTTTTGTGATTTCGCGATTTTGAGAGAAGAACGGTTTATTCTGCTTTTCTTTCAAATCCATTCTACGCCAAACTCTGGTTTTATACAATTGGTCTGACTCAGGAATAGGCCTAACCGAATTTGGATTAATCTGATCAGACTCCTGTGAATACGACGAAAGCGAAATGCCTATTACCATAGTGGTAATAAGCAAAACACATAATGTAGGTTTGAGTTTTCTAATATTCATAACACCTGTTAGTTGTTCATTATTTTATAGGAATAGTGTGTACAGAAGAACCAATATTTACCTCTTCTACCTGGTTCCTAAAGTTCATTCTCTGTACCTTCTTTACGTCTACAATAATTCTGTCGCCGGGTTTAGCCTGAGAAACAAAAGCATTCAAGTTTGCCGATTCACCGGTTAAACTGGTTTTGTTTATGGGCCGACTACCTCTTGCCAGAATAATTTCTGCCTCCGCTACTCTATAACGAGCGTCTTTTGGTAAAAATTGTAAAAAACTTTCATCCGGAATAGCCTTTACAGTAATACTTCTTAAGCGGGAAATATCTTCACCTTGTTTCAAATCTACAGGTTTATTACCAGGGCCAAATACTTCAATCGCAGGCTTAGGAATTCTTCTTACTTTAAAATTTTCTGTCCCAATAAAGTTCCCACCGCTGCTTACACTTAAATCAACATTGGCTGCGGAAGGAATAACGGTAACTTCACCAGGCTTGCTACCTTTAATAGCATCACCACCTTTTACATTAAAAGCAGGGTTATAATCTGTTCCTAACGCAGGCACGTTTACCATCAGTTCGTTGCCACAATTAAAGTAAAGCGCCTGTACAGAGGCTGACTGTACCTGAATAACCGGCTTGGTTACGAAGTATGTAATTTTTTGCTTAAACGTAGTATCGTTGCCATTCTGATTAATAGAAATAGCCGCATCAAAAGACATTTCAGCTCTTCCGTTGGCATCAAATTTAGGAGAACTTGCTACAAATTCCACTTTACCCATGCCACCATCTACCGGAATACTTTTTCCATTAACCGTCATTTTTGGGTTAATAGCACTTGAAGAAGCGGCAATAAACAAATCAGCCTTGTATTTAGCACCAGAAGCCACTACATTAGATTCAGGTCTAACCATAGGAACAATCTGGTCAAATTTCAGGTCAGCAGCACCTACTTTACGTGCTAATTCGTCCAACGCTTTTGTTTCACGTGCTACCACTTCATTTTTGAACTGACTTAGCGTAGCTAACGCGGCCACCATTGGCGTACTTTGAAAATTCAGTTCAGAAAAATTCTTCTTGTTCTGATTCGGATCGTTCTTAAAAGTTGGATGATCTTTACCATCGTAAGCGATGGGGTCAAACTGGCTGTTGGTGATATTTTCCAAGTATTTTGAAAAATTATTTAAATCTTCCTTCAATTGATTACCTTTTCCCTCTCTCACCATCAGATTAGCAATTTCTTCCTCATTTTTAATGCCTCTGTAGTTCTGATCTTCGTCTAAACCACCGGTCATGTTTACAAACTGCTCTTTGTAGCCTTCCAGCATGGTAAGCACCTCGCTGGTTTTTTTCCTTACTTCTTTGGCTTTATTTAAAACCGACATGTCGTCAGCTCTTTTCCCTGCTTCTTCCACAGTGGCTTGCATACGCTCTACTGTGTTACCATTTTTTTGCTGATTATTAGTTACAGCCTGTTCTAAACTTCTATCAATAAAGATGAATCGTTGAAGTACCGTGTTACTCACCTGTAAGGCAAGTAGTGCAGTAAGCACAAGATACATCATACTGATCATCCTCTGTCTGGGGGTTTCTTTTCCGCCTGCCATAATATTTTTTTAGCTCAATTAAGTTAAAAAATTCAGATTCAGTTCCTTATGCTTTCATTGCACTTAGCATATTACCATAAACCTTGTTCAGTGAAGCAAGATTATTATTTAATGAAGAGAATTGCGTTTTGAACTCTTCAGTATTCTTACTGGCTTCAGTAACATTCTCAATAGCCTGTCCTAAGTTAGAATAGAATTTATTTAACGCCTTCAGATGACTGTTGGCATCTTGCAATTCCATTTCGTAAACAGCATTTAAAGAAGACAAGTTCTTAGTAATAAGCTGTACCTGGTTATGATATTGTTTTGCGTCGGTACTGGCAGCACTCATTTCAGCCATTGCGCTTACTGTAGTAGAATAAGACTTATTTAAGCTTACAAGTGACTGAGAAGCCTGCTTTACGTTTTTAGCATACTCATCAGTTGCCAAAGCAGCGTTGCTCAATGTACCCATTTTAGAAACAGATTCGGAAAGATTTTTCATACCTTTTCCTAAACTATCAATTAATTCCGGGCCAATTTTAGAGCTTTCCAGCATGGCATCTAATTTTTTACTTACTGAATCACCATTACCATTAGATAACTGCTTTTTTGAAGTCTGGGAAGTATCGCCAGCCAGTTCTGGATAAACTAGCGACCAGTCAAGTTCCTGATGTTTAGGCTCAAAAGCACTAAACATAAAAATAATTGCTTCGGTAGTTAAACCCACCATTAACATGATATCGGCACCTGGTAGGTGCAGAATTTTAAACATTGCACCTATGATTACAATAGCTGCCCCAATTCCATATATTTTGGGCATAATTGTACCGTACAATAACTCGGAAAATCCACCTTTCTTGTTACTCATTGCTGTAAATTTTGAATTAGAGATGATTAAATTAACAAACTTGATTAGTAATAGATCAATTAATCGGTTAGGTTAATTAAATTCATTACCCGCAGACCTACCAATATATATCATGGCACAACGAAAGCCGATATACGCAGTGGTCGAGTCTTTATTTTCGTAAGTTTTAATTCCTGTTTGTAGGAAGTAAGAAATGTCTTTCCAAGACCCTCCTCTTACCACTTTTTTAGGTTCACTAGGATCGTTATATCTTGGGTTTAAGTCCCACACAATAGCTGAGGCTGCTGGGTTATAAGCATCTTCACACCATTCTGATACATTACCAGACATATCGTACAGGCCAAAGTCGTTGGCGAAATAAGATGCTACGGGAGCTGAATAGGCAAAGCCATCATCGAAGTAATTTCCTCGGCCCGGTTTAAAATTGGCAAGCATACATCCCTTTGAATTTCGGATATAAGGTCCACCCCAAGGATACTTCGCCAAATCTCTCCCGCCTCTTGCGGCATATTCCCATTCAGCTTCGGTAGGAAGCCTGAAGTTTGGCATAGACACCAAACCGTTGCTTTCTCTGTAATTATTTAAGTAAGCTGTTCTCCATAAACAGAAGATAGAAGCAGCTTCCCAGTCTACACCAACAACCGGATAATTATCGAAAGCAGGATGAGAGTAATAATATTGTACCAGGGGATCTCCCATATGGTGGGTATAATTTCTTTGCCACACTGTGGTGTCTGGATAAAGCTCATCCATTACGAAATTAACGCCTTTTCCGGCCATAAAATCGTATTCACCCTGACCTTCCTGCAATTCAGTAATAAACTGCCGGTACTCATTATTGGTAATTTCCGTATCATCCATGTAGAAAGCACCAATAGTTACCTGACGGTTAAAACTGATTTGTGTTGCGGCAGGGTCCTCATCGGTCTGGCCCATGTGAAAGGTTCCGGCTGGAATTCTTACCATACCGTACGGAGTGGACATGCCAGTGTAGGTTCTTCCCTGAACACCAACTAGCTGACCAAAATCCTCATCTTTACCTCCACCAAAAAGCCCACATCCCTGTAAAGCTAGAAGCACTAGAATAGAAGCAACAGCACTTCTGAAGTATAAAACTTGAGACATAACACAAATATTTTAATTTACATACACACAAATATACAAATGCAAAATTTATACATTTAGTTTTCAGAAAACTACAAACCTTATGATAAATTGTGGCATTGTAATATTTTAATAAAAAATTACAATAAGTTATAAATTTAATTATATATCACCTGTTTATTGTCTAAAGCGTGGTGTGCGAATGATCTTCTTCTCACTAGCTGAAATTACAGGTAAACTATAGCTTACCATAATTTCATGAGAAGTTGGCTCTTTCGCGTCCTGAGCTTTAATTATATAATCAAAGGAATAACCTAGTTTTAATGATTTTTCTTTCAGAAAACTATAACCTACCATCACAATAATTGCTTCTGCCTGTCTGAAAGATACTCCTCCCCACATGGTATTATCATATGTCGCTAATGCTCCAATATCAAATGAATAAGAATTCAAATCAGACTGCACTAAAAAAGAGGGAGTAAGTGTAATTTTATAAGTAGGCTCGTAATCGAATCCTCCTGTTATAATCATATGTCGTTTTAATGGATTTTTCTGCGCATTAATACCAAAATCAAATTCCGATTCCATTAAATGTTTAAATCCTATACCTGCATAATATTTCCGGGCTCTATAAAAAATACCTACTGACATATCAGGTCTTATTTGAGAACGATTCCCAGTATAGGTTTCTAAAAGCTGATCATCTTTATCAATATATCGGTACTGGTCATAATCAATAGTTTGAGAAAATGCACCAAATCGTACGCCTAAACTCAATTTTGAATCTCCGATGCCCAGATGGTAAGCGAATGAAAGTTGCGCCTCCATATTAGTTAGTGGCCCCAATCTATCGTTTACTACATGAACGCCTAAACCACTTCTTAATTTTAATAATGGCGCATTCAAACTTACTACCTGTGTGTTAAGTCCCCCAGAAGGATCGCCTGTAGAGGGCGCATAACCTGCCCATTGTGTTCTATGATAAACTTTAAAAGTTGTGAGCCCTTCTACACCTGCATAAGCAGGATTATAATACAGGGTATTGAACATATACTGACTAAACTGCGCGTCCTGTTGTCCATACACAACCAGGGAATACAAGTGACAAATACAAAAAAATAGTAATGCTTTTTTCATGCAATACAATATATCATAAATCTTTGCCTAAAGGTAGATGTTTCACCAAAAAAGTTTTTTTCATTTTAAAACTTTTTCATACAACGTATAAATATCAACCTAATTGTATGTATAGTTAATTAAGATCCTTTTTGTTAGCTTCCTTAATATACACTTCAATAGCACCCGTCATAGATGGTGCATTGGGCATAGGAGCCAAGATATCAATAATCAGGCCGGCATCTTCGGCAGCTTTGGCCGTTGTTGGACCGAAAACAGCTATTCTGGTATCATTTTGTTTAAAGTCAGGAAAATTAACAAACAGTGAATTAATTCCGGACGGACTAAAAAAAGCAATGATATCATAATACACATCTTCCAGGTCAGATAGGTCAGCGGCTGCAGTTTCATACATAACTGCCTCAGTAAATTTATAATCGTTTTGCTGTAAAAATTCAGGTATATCTTCTTTTCTGATACTGGAGCAGGGAAACAGGTATTTTTCGTTTTTGTGCTTTTTTAAAATTTCTATTAAATCAGTAGCAGTACGTAAGCCTGTAAAGATTTTTCTTTTACGAATCACAATGTACTTCTGTAAATAATTAGCCGTCTGATCAGATATACAGAAATATTTCATGTCGGCTGGCATCTCTATTTTTAATTCCTTACAAATATTAAAAAAATGATCTACAGCATTACGGCTTGTGAAAATAACAGCAGTATGATCTAAAATATCTATCTTCTGCTTTCTGAAATCTTTGGCACTTACCGGCTCTACCTGAATAAAAGGTCTGAAATCAACTTGTAGATTATATTTTTCTGCCAGGTCAAAGTAAGGGGATTTATCGGTTTGTGGTTTGGGTTGCGATACTAGAATACTTTCTACTTTTTTCATTCTGTCCTTAGGCATCTTTGTCATAATTTCACTCATATTGTTACAAATTTCAACGTTAGACTTTATATAATAACACTCTTGAAAAGCAAAAAAATTGCTTATGTGATAATAAAACAAACTATGTTGGGAGGGATAAATAATACTGTGTGGCAGGCTCATTAACTTAATCACATACACGTACCTACTAACTAATTAAAAAAAACTTTAATCCTATGAAAAGGGGTAACACTTCTGAGGTGCAAATGTATGAAATTAAATAAATATTTCTAAATGACGCGGCACCGAAAAGCCTGTAATAAAGCAGGAATACCCTTGCTATAGAAAAAATTACTACCAGATAAACAAAAATATTATAATAAAAAGTTTCGCTGTTTCCAAGAAGCAGATAAGTCCCGGTTAGGAATATAAAAATATAACTCCCATAGGTTACAGACATCCTGTAATAGTCCAGCAAGTGAAGGCGTACTAACCTGGTAATTCGAAAAAGCGCTCCTATTGCTACTATCAAAATATATTTAATCGCTACCAGCAGTAAAGCTATGCCCGAAAGCTCTAGCCATACTATAATGAAACTTCCAAAGCTTTTGATAGGATAACCAGGAAGTTCGACCTTTATTATGTTAGCTGAGGAATTAAGAATAATAAACAGGTAAGCAATAAGAAAGCAATAATGTAAGATGAAAATAAGATTACTTCTGTTAACAAACGTTACTTTTGTAAAAGTATCCTCTTTAACATTAAGGGAAAAAATATTATGAGAACTATGAAAATTTTTAAAGGCTTTTGGAAAATTATTTAATAATAAAGCATATGAAATAAGTAGCAGTACAAAACCTGTAGCAAAAAAATCAGATAATCCATTTTTTTTCCTGATCACCGGCATGTTATTGTGTACAGCCTGAAACCCTTCGCCCAGTATGGATGTAGATACAGCATCATAAGAATGATTTGGAAAATAAATAGTAATCCAGATAGTGTCCTGCTGATACGTTTTTCTTAATACATCTGTTTGGTACCGTACACAGGCCTGCTCAGGATAATAGGAAGTAATGCTCTTATTAATTAATACAGTGCTTTTCTCAGGGACACAGTATTCGAGCCAGTAGCCCTGATACTGTATTAAACTTACCGGAAAACTTACTACCGGTGCCTTCTGTTTTATATTTTCAACAAACGGAATATATTCGTTTTTTTCGTCAATGGTCATCCAATCTTTTTTAAGATCTTTTACGACGGTATAACTTCTAGTTTGTATAGTAGTATCATATTGAGCATACAGACCCGATAAATTAAAAAAAAGAAAAATAAAAAAACTAGACTTTATCATCGCGCCGAAAAACTGATTTTCAATAATTGTGGTTAAGAAATTTAATGCCACCAAATACATTTTCCAGAGTTTTTATACTCACTATAATGTAATACAAATTAAAAGCGACTAATATATCCGAAATGAATTTTGGCCGCGCTAAAATTCATGGCTTGATGTTCAGATTTGCCTACCGCTATCGCAATGTTGAAAATTCCTGCCATAGTAGTTAAGCTAACACCTGTCCCAATTCCCGCTGGATATATCGCACTGACATAATTGCGCGTTTTCTGACCTAAATAAGCCTGGTCATAAAAAATAAACAAATAAGATTGCGTGTCTTCTTTTTCCTCAAAAAGTAATCTTACTTCTAAATTTGAAAGCAGATACCTATTAGTAAAAAAGAAGTTCTCATTAAATCCTCTTAAAGAATTAAACCCTCCAATTCTGTATAAATCATTCAAAAATAAGTGATTATTAATTAAAGCACCACCAGTAACTCGGTTGAACAACACATATTTTTTCCAAAAAAGCCGATAATTAGATAATGAAGCAATAAATGTATATTGCCACGGAGCATATACCACGCTGTCGGGCTTTAATTCACGCACATTTCTAAATTTTTTATTGCCTAGGCTAGCTTCAACAGCAAATTTAGTTCCTTGCTTCGGAAATTGAATATTATTTAATTTATTATATGCATAACCAACACCATATTGATTTAGATCAAAACTGCCCAATGGTATATCAGGAAACGATAAATTTTCTGAATTAGTGGCCGTGATGCGACTCGATTTTATACCCGTAAATATTTTCATCCTGCCAAAAGCACCAGCTTTGTACGACAAATCTATTTGAGCATCACGATTGATATATAGGGTGTCTTCCTTTAATAAATGGAAACCTAATGTGGCATCTAAAAAAGTATGAGCAACATTAGGATGATCGTACTGTACGGTTAACTGCTGCGATTGTAGCTGCAGTCTTTTCCAGTCAAATGCAAGTTTTTTTCCCCTATGAAACAGGTTGTTCAACCCCATAGTTAATTCGCCGGTGATTAATGCTTTCTTATTTTTTCCTTCATTTGGCAAAAAACTAAGGATACCGTCTAACTGATTGCTTCGCTTTGCTTCTATGTCCAGATGCAGATCGGCTGTTTCGTTTTGAAAGCTGACAGAAACAGGTGCCGTTAGCCGCAGATAAGGAAGTTGTTCTACCAATTTCGCAATACGTATTACCTTTTTTTCACTGTAAGGTGTTTCGGATTTTACATCCAGATATGCTGCGAAAAACTTAGGCTTTACCAGAGATGAATCATTCATCACCAACTGACCGAAAGTAATTAATGGCCCTGAATGATAATCTAAACGGCCTCGGATTGTATGATTTTCGATAATAATATCAGCTAACCTGATGGAGGCAAATGGATAGCCCGTATTTTCGGCCACTTCCAAAACTTTTTGAAGTAAATGGGCCACTTCGTTATAACGAAAAGGCTGGCCCAAGAAAAGTTTTTCACGGTAGCCAGTTTTCTCCTGCATAAGCACTGGCAGATTTCCTGATGATAAAGTTACCCACTGATACCTTTCTCCCAGTTGTAATTCAGCATAAAACAGACTATCCCTTTGAACGATTTCACTACTTTTTACGGTTAAGTAGCCTTCTTTTTGAAAGATTCCAATAATTTGGTCGAGTAATTCAGCAGCAGTATTACTATCTGGTAAAAGTATTTTACGAGCGTACTGACGCAGAATTATTTCTTCTTTTTCGGAGCAATCTAAAATAAGTTGGTGAAAGGCAACCTGTGCTTTAGATTCGGAAACAGACATAAAATAAAAAATACACACCCATGAAAAAATAAAGCCCTGATACCAATACATGGAATTGCTTTTGCAAAATAAAATATTCATTACAAAAACAATACAAAACTACATCAGTACCTGGGTTCAGGATGATTTCTGGAAAGTTATTTCTTAAAAAAATCATTTGTATATAGCAACGAAGTATCAATTTGGCCGTGCGTGATTGGTTTACCGCTTTGATCAAGCATAACCTGGTGTTGAATCATCCAGTCTACAAAGTCTACCCAGCGTACACCCGCCATATATCCCCACCCTCCTTCGTCATCGAACATGGCAGATTTCAGGGTTAACAACGAAGCTTTTAGCATATCAACATTGCTGAAATCGGGACGATCGATGTAACGATGCAGCTTTTCGGCAGCTTTTTCATGGTCATCATCTACATCGCGAAAACCTTTTTCAACGGCATGCAGAAAAGCCGCTATGGCATTGCTTTCTTCGCTGATAATATCTTCGTGAGAGACAATAAGTGGGGTATAGCCATAGGGAATCTGGTAATCGGATAACCGAAAAGCATTAAATGATATATCTCGCTCAAACTTGGCCTGTATACCTTCCCACGGCATAAATATCCAGGTAGCATCGGCTGATTGATTGGCTACGTTAAGCCACATATCTGCCTTTTCAGGATTTCTGATGATAATATTACCTTTTCCACCATCGTTTTTTACCAGTTGCCGAATGATATTGTCTTCAAAACGAGCATTGTAAGACGTAAATACTTTTCCGTCCAGTTTGGCGGGACGGTCTATGCCACTATCTTTCCGCGTTACAATAGCGCTGGTATCCTGCTGTAAAATCGCGGCGATGGCTTTCAGCGGCACCGGATTGTCAAGTGTGTGGTAACTTATTACACTTTCAGAAGGAGTAACCGCCAAATGCACCTGTTTTTCCGATAATTTTTTAGCTGGAGTAACCGCATAATTATCTTCTTCAGGACTGATAAATTCTACTTCCAGTCCTTCATCTTTAAAATATCCATTGGCCTGGGCTATATAAAAACCGGCATGAAGGGTGTTCGGCACCCAATCGGCCACTTTTAACTCAATCATTTTCCTATGGTTTAGTTCAAAAAATCGTTCGAGTAAAAAGTAGTTACATCAGCCTCTTTTTCAGTAAGTAAACGTTTATCGGAAAAAGCCAGCATTTTCTTTTGAATAAGCCAATGGGTATACTGCCGCCATCTTTCGTATCGCATAACGCCCCACTGCCCTGCATTGTTTAACAAAGTGCCGCTTATGCTGTGCATCGCCAACTCAATAAAATCAATATCTTCAAAATTGCTATGATCGATATGCTCAACAAGCAGTCTGGCAGTGGCTTCCGGTTGTGCTGCCGCTTCCCGGTAGCCTTTTGCGGTTGCTTTAAAGAAATTGTGAATTGCTTCTTTTTTTTCCGTCACTATCTCCTCCCGCGACATAATTAATGGGGAGTATCCATAAGGAACCTGAAAGTCATTCAGGTAAAAGGTGTAGAGCGGAATACCACGATTTTCGGCAATAGCCACCTCCCAGGGCACAAACACCCAGCAGGTATCAGCTTCACCCTGTAAAAAACCATCAAATACACTCAAACGTGGGGGAGTAATCAAAGAAATATCGCCTTTACCCCCATCATTTCTGATCATTTCAGTAATCAGGTTAGTTTCCAGAAGGGTTTTATAGCCCGCATAGGTTTTACCATCCAGTTGGGCGGGGCGCGTAATTCCACTGGATTGTAAAGTGACAAACGCACTGGTTTCGTGCTGACTAACCGTTGCCATCGCAACTACCGGAACAGGATCCTCTCTTAATAATCTATATTCAATAAGGTGCTCTGATGGGCCAATCGCCAAATCCACTTCATGATCGGCCAGTCGTTGAATAGGCTTTTTTCGATAGGCATCTATATCGGTTGAAATAAACCGGGGGTCTATACCCAATTCTTTATAATAACCTTTGATTTGTGCCAGATACAATCCGGCGTGGTTTACGTTAGGTGTCCAATCGAGTGCTAAGGTTAGTTCCATAGTTTTAAAAGTTTTCAGAATTTCAAATTTAACATGGCATAAAAGTGAAAAGGCGGCTGTATAAAATAACCGGGAACCACTTGTCCGTTATAGTCTACCGGTTGCCCTGCGGCATAATATTGTTTGTTAAATAAATTATTCAAATGAAGACTAAACTCATGTTGCTCAAACAGTGTAATCGACATTTTTGAATCCAGCACAAAATAAGAGGGCAAAATTAAATCAGGCTGATTGGTAGGTTCCAGAAACGATTCGCTAACATATCTTGGATTTAACGATATTGTGAATAGGTTCCACAGTGTATAGGACAATGCCCCGTTGATGATCCAGTTCGGGCTGATTACCTGGTGCACATTGCGATACACCGTTTCATCGTCTTCCGGAGCATATTCTTTGATGATACTTTGCATGTAAGTGGCATTTCCACCAAAAGTTAAAGCAGGTAAAACCTGATAGGTCCAATCCAGTTCAATACCACTTCGGTAACTGCTGGGTACATTTTTTCTTAACTGAATAAAACCTTCAGGAATAGATTTTCCGATGTCGGCGATTTCATTTTCAAACCGCATGTAAAAAACATTGGCCTGTCCTCTTAACTTTTCATGGCTCAGCCGAAAGCCAGCTTCCAGATCATTCACATATTCAGGTTTTACAGCATTTACATCC
>JBGTIS010000157.1:0-44375 GCA_041745535.1 Cyclobacteriaceae bacterium
GCGGAAAGAAATGAGAAATACCGTTGCCACAGCTTATCCAAAGGGTTGCATCGCCTCCATCAATCATATAATAGATATCATCATGCGGCAGATCCGATTGAAAGGTTCGCCAATGCCTGAATTCAGGGGCTTTTTCTGTGCCTGGAATCATTTGATTGAGTCCACCGGCGGTGCCAATCCATAAAGTACCCTTCTGATCCATCATCAGGTGGTGCACCTCATTATTGGATAAACTCTGGAGATTAGAAGGATCATGTTCGAAAATATCCAGTTGGCCTGTTTTCAGACTATACCTGATGAGGCCATCGGTGGTTCCGATCCAAAGATTCTCCTTATCTTCCAAAAAAGTATGCACACTAGCATTAGGAAAAGCTTCTAATTGCTTATATGTTTCCGTCTTAGGATCATACTTCCCAACACCATTCCATTCCCCTAGCCAAATTTCACCTCTGGAATCTTTTAACATAACTTTTGGATTGATTGGGAGGGTAATATTTGCATAAGTTTGTTGTTCTACATGGAATTTTTCTAATTTACCTATAGAGGCTGCCCAAAGCCATCCATGATCGTCAGCAATCATACACTTAATACCATTTCCTAAAGAACTTTGAGGATTCAATGGATCGTGCGGATAAGGAAAGAAATGCCTGGACGTAGGGTCAAATCTAAAAAGACTGAAATCGGCTTTGGCTATGTCGTAGGCTGATATCCATATATTACTGTCCGCATCTTCTGCTAAGCTGGTAATACTAGACACTTTGTCTTCTCCAAACTGCCGATACACAGAGAATTTTTTATTTTGAGGCACTGTCTGAAACAGTCCATTGGCAGACGTTAACCAAATGTTTCCTTGCCCGTCTTCAAGCATAGACCAGATATAATGATTCCTTATCAGATCAAACTTTCCGTTCTTGGGATCGAAAGCATATAGGCCATCACTAAATCCGATCCAGAATTTCCCGTCAGGTCGTTCCAATATAGCATACACGTACAATCTGTGACCAGGCGCATGATCAGCTTGTAATCGTTCGGGTAAAAAGTGTATAAACGATTGATCTTCAGGATTAAATAAATCCAGGCCATGTCCAGTGCCTACCCATATCCTATCCCTTCTATCTACATACACTGTCCAGGTCAAATCATCCGCCAGGCTATGAGGGTTCTCTTGATCATACCTGTAACGTTTCGTTTGGCCAGTATGCGTATTAATATGAACCAGTCCATCTTCACTTGCTGCCCATAACGAACCGTTGGGGGCTGGGGCAATATCCCAGAAAATATTACCATTGATGTTCGTCCTTCGTGAGCTTGTTCTTCCTGCTGTCTGGGGGAAATGGTAGGCCCGAGTGATGGAAAGGGTTTGAGGATCTGCCAGAAAAATCCCTTGGCTGGTACAGATCCAAATTTTTCCATCTTTTCTTTCACGAATTTTTTTGACAGCAACAGGAAACTCTCGAGCTGGATGCAAAGCGTCTGTTATCGGATGCAGAAATTTATTTGCCCTGAGATCAAATAATTCAAGCCCCGTTGTGGTACCAATCCATAGCCTTTGCTGTTGATCTTCCCACAAACTAGTAATATGATCATTGATCAGGCTGTTGGAATCTAAGGGATTTTCAAGGTAGGTGGTAAATTGATACCCGTCAAATTTATTAAGCCCTGATGCTGTTCCTATCCATAGAAAACCCTGGTTATCCTGTAATAAGCAGGTTACGTGATCATTGGAGAGGCCATCTTTCATGAAATAGCTGCGGGAGATGATTTCTTCCGGCTGTGCGGACAGGTGAGCTAATGTAAGATAACAAATCCAAAAAGCTGTAAAAAAAGAGCATATTCCTGATTTCATATCGCTCCCGGATAACCAGTTTTGGTATAGCGATGCATAGCTTAGACTTGGTTTGGTACTGGCTTTTCCCATAATAACTCATTGATATGCTCTTAAATGTAAAAATTTATCAAAGGAAATACACGGCATCTACCCAAGATTTTTTTAATTGCTGACTCACTACCTTCCTGAACCTATGCGCCTGGACATCATTACCTGCCTGCCTTCCCTGCTGGAAAGCCCTTATTCTATCCTTGAAGTGTGCCCAGGACAAAGTGCTGGTTACCGTAGCGGTACACGATCTGCGCGACTATGCCGCCGGTAAGCATCGGCAGGTAGATGATTACGCTTACGGCGGCGGCGGCGGAATGGTGCTGATGATAGAACCGGTAGCCCGCTGTCTGGCATACCTGCAAGGGCAGCGGAGCTATGAGGAAGTCATTTATATGAGCCCCGACGGCGTATTGCTGACCCAGAAGGAAGCCAATGGGCTTTCGCTGCTGAAAAACATCATCATCCTGGTCATCTTCTAAATTTTTGCTCTTACCCGGTGAACTTTTTATCAGAAGGTAACTAATAATTAAAGAAGTATTAAGATAATCGATCTTTTTTACTAATTTTATTTACCCGGCTTCTGTGTATAAAATGTACGTAGCCATGGAAGTACTGAAGCAGGTAAACGAAGATAAGTATTCGCTTTTCCAACCTTATGTGGTGCAGTCGCCCAACGATGTGGATCACACCAAAGAAATCGCGTATGATCCTCGTCCGCTTTTGCGTGATGGCGATACCGTAACCATCCATTACCTGCTGGACCTGATGATTACACGCAGCGATAATTCCGCTGCCAACTGTATGATCGGCATCGCCAATCGGAAAAACATCAACCAAACCATGCATTCCTATGGCTGGCAGGGCAGTGAGGTTACCCGGAAATTCCTGAGCAGAAAGCTGGAAGATCCGGGCTACGACACCATCGTTAGTACTGCCACCTGTGTCCTCCATGCTGCTGATTTTATGTATAATGTTTATCAGCAGGAACTGATTAATCCCTGGGTGAGCATGCAAATGCAATCATTGCTGGGCATGCAACTGGATACTACCAAACTCTCTGCCGGTTTGCCGCCACAAGCTATGTTCGCTCATAAAACCGGATGGTGGAGTTACTACACCCATGATGTGGGGATCGTGGATGATGGCACGGTAAAATACATCATTGCCCTGTTCACGATGATTACAGAAGAAGAAGTACGCCCTAAAATGAAAGAAGTATCCCGAATGGTATACCAGCTAATGCGAGCCCGTTCGCATTCAGAGAAATTGTGAAAAGGCAAACGAAGCAGGATAAATCGCGTCTTTTGTACATTTGATTTTATACCTTTATTCTAGACGAAAATATAAATACAATGATACGATTCATGCTGGTAGCTTTTACCATTATCTCAGGCCAGGCATTTGCCCAGGATTTTTCTTTGTTCGAGAAAAAAGAATTTGCAGCCAAAGGCGGGCAGGTATTGCCTTACCGCATCCTGTATCCTGAAAATTACAATCCGGATGAAAAATATCCGCTGGTACTTTTCCTGCATGGCGGAGGAGAACGGGGTAATGATAACGAAAAACAGCTTGTAAACGGAGTGAAAGCTTTCCTTGAGCCGGAAAACCGATCAGAATTCCCCTGCATTGTGATTGTGCCGCAATGCCCGGCCGATAGCTACTGGGCATCGGTAAAGTTTGAGCGCACAAATTATCCGTTAGACCTGAACTTCGATTATGATTATGACATCACCGAAGGACTAAAACTGGTCATCGAGCTTACTAAAAGTGTGATGAAAAAGGAAGCGGTAGATAAGAACCGGGTTTATATTACCGGTCTTTCTATGGGAGGCATGGGCACATTGGAAGCCGTATATCGTTTCCCAAAGCTATTCGCTGCTGCCGTGGCCGTTTGTGGTGGTGCCGATGCGGAAGCTTATGGAAAGAAACAGGCCAAAGTTCCCTTCTGGCTTTTCCATGGCGAATCCGATTCGGTGATAGCCGTAGAGAATTCAAGAGCGATGAACGCCAGACTGAAGGAACTGGGCGCGGAAGTAAAATATACGGAATATCCGGGCGTAGACCACAATAGCTGGGACAATGCTTATGCCGATCCAGCCTTGTTTCCCTGGCTGTTTTCAAAAAGCAGGTAAGGTGTTCGTCCTTATACTGGCAACTTCAGTAAAATGCTGTATGGCGTCTTCAGATCAAATGATGAAATTATGCAAGAGCTGGTATCTTTTTTTGAACAACAGGGGTTTCCGGAAGCTGAAACAGCGGATATAGTGTCGCGTTTCAAAAGGAAAATATTTTTGAAAAATGAGCATTTTGTGGAGGAAGGCAAGGTGAATAAATATCTGGGCTATATTACAAAAGGAGTATTTCAGTTTTACTTCAACCATCATGGCGACGAAAAAACTACTTACATTTCCGGTGCTCATAACTTCATCGTATCGCTAAGCAGTTTTCTGAAACAAATACCTTCCAAAGAAAATATCAAAGCTGTCGCCGAAGCTGAAGTATGGATAATTCCCAAAAAAGCGATGGATGACCTGATTGACACCTATGAAAATTTCAAGTCATTTTATATCGGCATGCTCGAACATCAGATAACCTGTATCGACGATAGCCGCTTTAACCTGATTGCCTTAACTGCTGAAGAACGCTACCAGAAACTACTCGCTGAAGAACCTGAGCTTTTACAGCAAATACCGCTGCAATACATGGCTACCATGCTGGGCATTACGCCCCGTCACCTGAGTCGGATTCGAAAAAATATTCACTAAATTTCGATTTAGACATTTGTCCGGTATTTTGCTTTCCGGCTAACCGAACTTTGTATCATTCATTATAAAATTTAAATCGATATGAAGACGTTAGCAATATTATCCGTTTTTATCCTGTTTTCCACAGCCTCTCTGGCGCAACAGCGCTATCCCCAACACGAATTAAGCATCAACGGATTCAGAAATCCGTCCATAGGACTGGAATACCGGTACCGACAGGTTTCGGTTCACGCAGGGTATTATCTTACTAATTTTGAGTCGGGAGTAACCACTGAGTTTATCAGAAGCGGCTTTTCAATTTGGTTTTTACCGGTTGGAAAAAAAGAAAACCCTTCCTCATTTTACGCATCTGCTTCTTATGCCAGGGGCCTCACCCGGGACTACCAAAATAAAAATGCTGCCATGGGCGAAGTGGGTTTTCGCTGGATGGTCTGGCAAGGCTTGAATCTTCGATTGGGTATGGTGGCTTTGGTAACCAAAGGGGAATCAGTAAAAATCAATCCCACACCGGGAATTAGTTATTCTTTTACTTTTTAACTGCACACTGATCTTTTATGGAAACTATACATCCGATGACCAGGAAAGCAATTGGCCTGTTGCTGATTTCAGGTGCTGTTATGATATTGATACCGTATACGCTGCTTACAATTAATTTTGATTATCCGGCGATATTGCGGGAAGATGCCGGCGTGATCCTTACCCGGTTTCAGGAAGGGGGCTCGTTACTGATCATCACCTGGTGGGCATTCGCACTGGTAGGTTTTCCTTTGCTGGGAGCCTACATTTTAATAGGGCAGGCATTGGAAAGCAGAATTTTCTATGCACGGATTGCCACCACCATCGGTGTGATCTCTGCGCTGGTTCAGATCATTGGTTTGCTACGTTGGACTTTTGTAGTGCCTGTTTTGGCAAAAAATTATCTGGCAACCAATAATCAGGCAGTTAGGGAATCTGTTGAAATCACCTTTCATACCATGCACCAGTTCGCAGGTGTGCTGTTGGGCGAACACCTGGGACAGTTATTTACTATTGCATGGACGGTAATGGTAGCCACCGCTTTTCTCCGGTTGGGTTTACTGGCCAACTGGGTTGTTGTATTGGGGTATGCGGCCTCAGCAATTTACCTGCTGGCGCAGGCAGAGTTGTTCCATACCGTTATCCCTGCATTTCCTGTGTGGGATTGGGCTGGGTTTGTCGGGAGTACGTTGTGGTTACTCTGGCTGATTGTAGTAGGAATTAGTTTCCTGAGACTGAATATAAAATAACGGAACATGAAAATAATTAACTTTGGAACCATACGATCAGGTGCTGTCGTGGCCGTTTGTGGTGGTGCTGATACAGAAGCTTATGGAAAGAAACAGGCCAAAGTTCCTTTCTGGCTTTTCCATGGCGAAGCCGATTCGGTAATAGCCGCAGAGAACTCCAGGGCAATGAAAAGCAGGCTGGAAGCACTGGGCGCGGAAGTAAAATATACGGAATATCCGGGCGTAGACCACAATAGCTGGGACAATGCTTATGCCGATCCTGCCCTGTTTCCCTGGCTGTTCTCAAAAAGTAAATAAGCTCCTTATCCTGGACTACCAGAATAAAAATGCTGCTATGGCTGGTTTTCTCCCGATGGTCTGAGAGGGCCTGAATTTCTGATTGGATATGGTGGCGCAGGCCGCGTTGTTCCATACCATTATCCCTGTATTTCCTGTGTTGGAAGGGGTCGGATTTGAAGGGAGTGCGCTGTGGTTACTCTGGCAAATGTGGCGGGAATCGCCTTTCTTTTTTCAAAAAACAGGCATGAAAATATGTTTGTTTAAATTTTTTCACTCGACCCGCACGCTTTTTTAAAAAATATTGCCGGCTTCCCGTTAGTAATACTATTATTTTTAATAATATTACTATCTTTTATAAAAGTAATGTAATCATGCCAGCACTTCAGATTGTTTTAAATAATAAGTTATATGTTCGGGATCCTCAGGAAACTGTACTTGGGCGCAAAATTATTCAGGAAAGCATTGAAATGATTTATCAACTGGGATTTGAGAGCTTTACTTTTAAAAAGCTGGCCCACCGAATAGATTCCACCGAGGCTTCCATTTACCGGTACTTTGAGAATAAACACAAGCTGCTGGTATATTTGATTGCCTGGTACTGGAACTGGTTGGAATACAAAATTGATTTCAGCACCCAAAACATTAGCGATCCCCGGCAAAAACTGGAAATAGCCATTGAAATATTGGGTTCGAAAAAAGAGACAGACCCTTTGTTTCCCGGGGTGAATGAAAAAGCCCTGCACCAGATTGTGATCGCGGAATCAGATAAAACCTACCTGACCAAACAGGTAGATGAAGATAACAAAGAAGGATTGTTCAAAGGATTTAAATCGTTGTGCAAAAAAATAGCAGGATATGTGGAGGAAATTAATCCCGATTTTGAGTTTGCCCATTGTTTGGTAAGCACTTCCCTGCAGGCAGCCCATCAGCAACTGTTTTTCGCGGCTCATTTGCCTTCGCTGACTGACCTTTCGGGAACCAAAGAAGATATTAATCAGATGAATACCCGCTTTCTGAAAACCATGATTTTTAAGAGTATTGGTAAAAATTAAAATTTTTTACCTGAAAATTAAGTATTTCTATCATAAATAATAGCATTACTATAATATGAACAACCGGCAAATTATACAAACCATCAGCGCTTCTGCCACCTTGTTGGGACAGGAATATGATGGACTGGCCTTGTCCCATATCGATCTGCTTCCTTCCACCTACCGTCGCGATGAATTGATGAAATTCCAACGGGATTTGATAGAGGCTGGTAATAGAGTCCGGATTATTTATATGGAACACAGCTTGCCAGCGCAGGATTTTTATCATTTTCTGCAGGAAATGGAAATACCCATTGTGGTTTTTAAAAAAGAGGAGCAGGATTATGTGCCGGTAATTCTGTATACAAAGCATAAAAAGCTGCGGTGCATTCTTGTAACCACCACTGCTGACGTTGAAGTTGTCTTGGATGAAAAATTTGTAGATGAATGTTATCAGGACAGCCGGCACGAAGTTATTTTCCTGGGTTTCTTTTCCTATAAAAGTCTGATAAGCAAAGACCCTGACTCGGACGAACAACAAAAGCCGCTGACTCCGGTACAACGATTACTGCGTTTGCTTTCCGAAGAAAAGAAAGACATCACCTATATATACATATACGCCATTTTTATCGGGCTGATCAGCCTGAGCCTGCCTGTTGGTATTCAGGCCACCATTTCCCTGGTATCGGGAGGCGTATTTTTTAGTTCTATTTACATACTGATTACGCTGGTGATTGTAGGTGTGCTGGCAGCCGGTGGTTTACAGATTATGCAAATCACCCTGGTAGAATACCTGCAACGCAGAGTTTTTACCAAAGTAGCGTTCGAGTTTGCCTTTCGTGTACCGCGAATCAAGGAAGAGGCCTTGAGAAATTACCATGCGCCAGAACTGATAAACCGCTTCTTCGATGTACTAACGCTACAGAAAGGGCTTCCCAAGTTGCTGATAGATATTTCGGCTGGTTCTATTCAAATATTATTTGGACTAATCCTGCTCTCGTTTTATCATCCGTTTTTTGTTTTCTTCGGGTTATTGCTGCTCGGTCTGCTGTTCCTGATTTTTTATCTGACTGGCCCTAAAGGACTGAGCTCTTCTATTCAGGAATCAAAATATAAATATAAGGTCGTATCGTGGCTGGAGGAACTGGCCCGCACCATCAATTCTTTCAAGATTTCGGGAAACACACCCCTTCCGGTTAAAAAAACCAATTATAATGTGAATAACTATCTGAAATACAGGAAGACACATTTTAGGGTACTTATTAATCAGTATACCTTTTTTCTGGTATTCAAAGCCATCATAACAGGTGGCTTACTCAGCCTGGGTACCCTTTTGGTGGTTCAAAGGGAAATAACCCTGGGGCAGTTTGTGGCCAGTGAGGTAATTATTATCCTGATTCTCAGTTCAGTGGAAAAAATTATTATGTACCTGGATGTGGTATACGATATGCTAACAGCCGTAGATAAAATTGCACATGTGACCGATCTGCCTCTGGAAAAAAATGGTGGCTTTAATCTGCTTAACCCACGGGATGGGCTAAAAATTACCATAAGAGATTTAAACTATCAATTTCCGGGAAAACTAAAACGGGCCTTGCATAACATTAACCTGAATATTGAAAAAGGAGAGCGCATGTGCATTGCAGGCCCGGAAGGTTCGGGCAAAACGCTACTCACCAGCATGGTAGCAGGTTTACATACCGACTTTGATGGATTACTGACGATAGATGGTTTCTCCATCCGGGACCTGGACCTCACCAACCTGCGCGATAAAATTGGCAAAAATGTGTCGCGTGAAGATATATTTGAAGGAACTATCCTGGAGAATTTAATGCTGGCCAAACCGCAGGGTCATCTGAATGATGTAATGTGGGCCCTGAACGAAGTGGGCATCAGCGATGCCATTAACCTACTGCCGGAAGGCCTTCATACGCCCATGATTAGCGGTGGCAAGGGATTATCCGGAAACCTGGTACAAAAAATTATTTTGGCCCGGTGCCTGATCAAAAGACCTTATTTGCTCATTATTAACGATTATTTCCATGATTTTTCCAAAGCCGAAAGACGCAAACTAATCCATAACCTTGTCCATACCAGCCATCTCTGGACACTCATTGTGGTGTCAAACGACCCTATTATTATGGAGGCCTGTGACCGGGTTGTATTAATGGAACAGGGTATAATCAAAGATTCAGGCTCTTTTGAAATGCTAATGGAAAAAGGAGTATTAGTAGAACTTATCAATTAAGTAGCAACTGCCATGTCTGTTAAAAAAGAAATAGAAAGTATAGAATTGCATACATTAAAATCGCTCAGGACACCACATGCCGGAAAAGTACTGGCACAATGGCTGATCGGAATTTTCCTCGTTTTTCTTGTACTGCTGTTTCTACCCTGGCAACAGAACATTACAGGAAAAGGTGAGGTGAGCGCATTTTCGCCTGAAAACAGGCCCCAGACCGTGGAAACCGCCATTGCCGGACGAATTGCGGCGTGGCATGTACAGGAGGGAACTTTTGTACAGGCCGGCGATACCCTGCTTACCCTTACTGAAATTAAAGACAAATACTTTGATCCGAACCTGTTGCTACGGATTCAGGAACAGCTCACGGCCAAAGAAAACAGTATTTCTTCAAAAAGGAATAAAGTTACTGCGCTTGAAAAACAGGTTTCAGCACTGAAGGATGCCGTGCAGATAAAAATACAGCAGACACAGAATAAACTGGCCCAAACCACCTTTAAACTGATCAGCGACAGCGTAGATTATGAAACAGAGAAAGTGAGGTTTGCCAATGCGGAGAACCAGTTTGAACGGAATAAAAAGTTGTATGCCGTAGGCAACATCGCGCTTACTAAATTTCAGGAAGTAGAATCGAAGTTTCAGCAGGGAAAAATGAAGGTAGTATCATCAGAAAATAAATATTTACAGAGTAAAGCGGAATTGCTGAATGCCCGGGTTGAAGTGGCCGGTGTGGAAGCCGAATACCTGGATAAAATCAGCAAAGCTGAGTCTGATTTGAATGCCACTTTATCAGAGCTTTACGAGGCAGAGGCAGGCCTTTCGAAGCTGAGAAATGAGTTTGCCAACATGCAGATACGAAACCAGCAATACCAGGTGGTAGCACCACAAAGCGGTTATGTGATCAAAGCTTTAAAGCAAGGCATCGGCGCTACTATCAAAGAAGGAGAAGCGATAACCCGCATTCTGCCCCAGTCAACAGACATAGCAGTTGAAATGTACGTGAAGGCCATGGACGTACCGCTGATTGCGAAAGGCAGGAAAGTTCGAATTGAATTTGACGGTTGGCCTGCTCTTCAGTTTTCAGGTTGGCCCAGTGTAACGGTAGGTACTTTTGGGGGCATTGTGAAAGTGATAGACTACATCAACAGCACAGGGGGCGAATTCCGGTTGCTGGTTACCCCTGATCCTGCGGAAGAACCCTGGCCAGAGCAACTTCGGCTGGGATCGGGCACCAAAGGATGGGTGATGCTGGATACCGTTCCGCTATGGTACGAGTTGTGGAGGCAACTCAATGGTTTTCCGCCCAGCCTGTACGAAAAACCACAGGAAGAGAAAAAAGAAAGTTTGGAAGCAGAAACAGCGAAGCAATGAGATTGTACATTTCGGGAATCGTGTTGGCATTAAGTTATACCTTGCAAGCCTCACAGGCCCAACCTGTGGCAGACAGCATCAACCTGTTTGGCTTCGATAAATTTTACCATCTTGTTGTGGCAAACCATCCGGTGGTGCGGCAGGCTAACCTCCTTCTACGGCAGGCATCCGAGGAATTTCGTATGGCACGCGGTGCTTTTGATCCTAAAATAGAAGCATCGTGGCAATCAAAAGAATACCAGACAACCCGGTATTATGATATGCTGGATGCTGTGCTGAAAGTGCCGTTGTGGTTTCCCATAGAACCCAAAGTAGGTTTTGAAAAGCATACTGGCGCCTACCTTAATCCGGAAAATTACATTTCTGATAAAAATAACAACCAAATGCTCTATATGGGCATCTCGGTTCCGTTAGGACAGGGGTTATTTATTGACCAGCGTCGGGCCACAGTACAGCAGGCTCGTTTGTTACAGGATATGGCTGAGGCTGAACAGGTAAAACTGATCAATAAAATACTGCTTACCGCCACCAAAGATTACTGGGAGTGGTATTATGCTTATAACAGCTATTTGTATATGCAACAAAGTATTGATATAGCGCAGGATATTTTTGACAGAACCCGGTTAGGGTTTGAGCTCGGAGAAGTTGCCGCTATCGATACGGTACAGGCTTTAATTTCATTACAGAAAAGGACTACCGATTTTCTGCAGGCAAATCTGGAACGCATTCGTGCTGCCTTCACCCTTTCTAATCATCTGTGGAACTCCGACGGATTACCGCTGGAACTGCAGGACAATGCCCGACCCGATACTTTTTTGCTATCCGAAATAGATATTTCTACCATCAACCGGTTGATAGCGCAGGCCCGTACACAGCATCCCGAGCTGTTAAAGCTGGATCTGAAAAACCAAACTATTGATATTGACCGGCAGTTGGCCAGGGAAAACCTTAAACCAAAAGTGAATCTGGACTATGCGTTACTCAACCAGCCTTTTGTTACCCAGGGTAAGCCTAATGAACTGAGTTTGGTAAATAATTATAAAATAGAATTAAACCTGTCGGTACCTTTGTTCTTACGAAAGGAACGGGGCAAACTCGCGATGATGAAATTAAAACTACAGGATAATGAACTGGATAAAATTTTTATGGAAAGAAGTATCGTGAATGCGGTAAATGCACAGTATGCAGCCCTAACTACGATGGGAAATATGATTATACAGCAACAGAATATGGTAGCCAATTATGAACTTATAGTTGCTGCCGAGCGGTTTAACCTAGAAAATGGAGAAAGCGATCTGTTCAAAATCAATGCACAGCTGGATAAATTGATAGAAGCCCGAACCAAATTATTTAAATTAAGAGCCTCATATAAAAAAGATCTGGCCAGCTTATACGGGGCGGCGGGCGTACCCTATCTGGGATTTGGTAATTTGTAAAACCTGATTCTTGCCGGTAATTATTTGATGGAAAGACTGAAACAATCAGAATTTGGGAGGTAGTGCATGAAAATAATTAACTTTAACACCATAATAGCAGGTTAGAAAAACATTTTACCTGCAATCTGCTTTTAATCAGAAACTACTGAATAAAAATGATGAAATCTTTTTACTTTACTTATGCTACTTTCCTGTTAGCAGGAATGATCGTTATGTTACATGCCTGTCAGCCTAAAACTTCGGATAATGAGGAAGACAACAGGGCTATGCAAGCCGATTCTCTTCAGGCAGGAACCACCGATACACTAAATGCCATTTCCAAGCCGCTGGTGACAGATATGTACACAGCCGATCCTTCGGCACACGTGTTCAATAATAAAATCTACATTTATCCTTCCCACGACATTGAGTCGGGCATTCCGCAAGACGATTTGGGAAGTCATTTCGATATGAAAGACTACCATGTGTTTTCTATGGACAGTGTGGGTGGCAAAGTTACCGACCATGGTGTGGCACTGGATATCAAAGATGTAAAGTGGGCCAACCGACAGCTGTGGGCACCGGATGCTGCTTATAAAGATGGTACCTATTACCTGTATTTTCCGGCCAAAGATAATCAGGATGTATTCCGCATCGGGGTGGCTACCAGCAAATCGCCTACCGGACCGTTTGAGGCAGAGGAAAAACCTATACCGAATAGCTACAGCATTGATCCGGCAGTATTTAAAGATTCCGACGGATCGTATTATATGTATTTTGGCGGCATCTGGGGCGGACAAATGCAACGCTGGAACGAAGGTGGTTATAATCCGAACGACAAATATCCGGATGACAACGAACCTGCCTTTACCCCCAAGGTAGTAAAGCTAAGTCCGGATATGCTTAGCTTCGACGAAAAAGTGAGAGATGTACAAATTCTGGATGAAAATAGCAATCCTTTGCTGGCTGGCGATAACGACCGCCGGTTTTTCGAAGCCGCCTGGGTACATCAATACAAGGGTAAGTATTATTTTTCCTACTCTACCGGCGATACCCACTATATCGCGTATGCCATTGGCGACAGCCCGTATGGGCCTTTTACCTACAAAGGCATTGTGTTAAATCCTGTGCAGGGCTGGACCAACCACCATTCTATTATAGAATTCAAAGGCAAATGGTATCTGTTTTATCACGATACCGAATTATCAGGCGGGCAAACCCATTTGCGAAACGTTAAAGTTACCGAACTGGCTTACAATGACGATGGCACTATTAAAGTAATTGATCCTTATATCAACACAAAGTGGGCAAAACAGTAACAGACCGGGTACAGCAATGGGGCATTGGCGAACATGTACTGGTGTTTTTACATTATTTTGGTGGGTCGGCCCTAAGCTGGCAATGGGTATCAGAGCAACTTTCCGATGATTACCATTGTATAGCCTTCAATTTTCCCGGCTTTGGAAATTATCCTGCAATTGAGGAACCTTCTATTCAGGCTTTTGCCAAATTTGTGGAAGAAGAGCTGGAACAAATGGGAATCACTTCTTTCACGCTGCTGGGGCATTCTATGGGTGGTAAAATCGCTTTACAGATAGCTGCCAATATTCCCAAATCAGTGAAGCGATTGATCCTGATCGCTCCCTCGCCACCCACCATCGAAAATATGCCTGAAAAGGAGAAAGCGCGGATGCTGCGCCATCCTGATCGCGAAGAAGCTGAAAATACAGTAGCCAACGTAACCATACGTTCTTTGACCGAAGCGCAACATAATCTGGCTATTGAGACCCAGCTTATTATCGATGCCAGTACCTGGCGGTGGTGGTTGCTGAAGGGTATGGGGCATTCAATTGCCCATCAGCAATGGCATATGCCCATTACCATTATCGCTTCCAAAGACGATACGGCCATTACATTTGATATGATACAGCAGGAAGTGCTGCCGGTACTCATGGAAGCCAACCTGATTGTAACAGAAGGTGTCGGTCATTTGCTCCCACTGGAAGTACCCGACTGGCTGGCAATGCAAATCCGGGAAATTGTTCCAATTCCTGGCAGGGCGAAATAAGTTTCAGTGATTAAAAATAGAATGAAGAAAAAGTTAACGCCTGATTCCGAAATAAACGCTGATAACTCAATAGACGGATTTTATACACTTCGCGTATTAGTTCTCGTTAGAGATATTATGTAAATACGACAATTGTCGCTATATTGTAAAAAGTTAATTAAACTCTGTTATTATGAGTCTATTGCCAATTGCTAGGGTTTTGGGAGTAAATTATAAAAGTCTGAAAGGAATTTATGTGAAGTATTATCCTGATGAAGAGGTAGAAGCAATCATGAAAGATAATAATCCGGATGCTAATGCAATCGCTATTCGTCCTTTGATAGACTTTCAAAAAAATCTAAAAAAAAAAGCAGTTTCTTACTTTCAATATGCCATAGGGTTTAATCAAAAACAATTATCCCGCGTGCTGCATATTGATGCCCGCACCATCCAGCGGTATAAGAAAGATGAACAGACTGCATTACCCATGGAAGTATCCGATAGAGTAGTGTCCCTGGCTTCATTACTGGTAAAGGGGTTAGAGGTATTCGAAGATAAAGATACTTTTTATCAATGGCTCAATGAACCCAATGAGGCTCTTGAAGACCAGAAGCCTATATTATTACTTGAAAGCACCCTGGGAATCCACCAGGTAATGACTGAGCTAGGCCGGATTGAACATGGTATATTCGCGTAAAGTTTGATGCTTGTATATCGGATTACAAAACCTAAATTTGCCAAAGATTTAACAGGGGAAGGGGCCTATCGGTTTGGGGGAAGGTGGAATTCGTCAGGCATACGGTGCTTATATACCGCCGAAAGTGTAGCCCTGGCAGCCTGGGAAACCTACATACATATTAAAAAGAGCGCTCCGAAAAATTTCGTTTTAGTCACCATAGAGATTCCTGGTGACATTGTTATTCTGGAGCAGGAGTATGGTGATAAGCCTGCCCAATGGAATCGAAAATCACCCTTCCATCTCTGGACAATCCAATCAGGTGACAGTTTCTTACTAAGGAAAAAAGCATTGGCTATGCAGGTACCTTCAGTAGTATTGCAAGGTAATAACTATCTTATTAATCCATTGCATCAGGCTATGAATGCGGTAAATTTTATAAATGTTACTCCTTTTAATTTTGATGAAAGACTTGCTCTACCATAGCCATATAAACTAAATAGAAATAAAAAAATATTACCGATCCTTGAAATATAATTATAACCTGACCTTTGTTACTTTAGGCTTTTTAGTGTCGGAAACTGCCTGTAAACCTTTCAGCGTTTTTTCTTTATTTGTATCGGGCTCAGTAATTCGTATTGTGTAACGACCAGCCTCAAATACATGCGGACGGAAACGATTGCCTTTCAGCCGCATAATATAGACTGTTTCTTCTGTTTGTTCATTCACAACTTCCACTACCGGGTTGGTCGCTCCTTCTATCCGCAATTCATCCAGATAGGCAGCGGGTTTTCGGCTGTAATTATCCTGCTGCGACACGGTAATGGGCCACCCTTCGTATTGCCCCTGCGGATTCCGTTTCGGATCAGCATACCGGGGCCAGCATTCAATTGTCATGGTGCGTGCCTGTTTATCAAAAGTAACCATGCCATACCCGGTTGCCCGGTCGTACACAATAGCCGGTTCCCGATGGGTTTGGTGCGGATTGGCCACAGCATGCACCGTCATGCGATTGCCGAAACCGTCGTAGAAATTCCCGGTATATTGGGGCTTTCCGGCAAGTGGCTGATGGCTGGCATCTACCGGCGGCCACCATCGTCGGGGGAAAATATTGTTCAGGGCCGGACCGGCAAAAGCAAACCCGGCATCCTGAAAATCATCTACCCCATAATGCACGGTGCTGGCAAGGTGCTGGTCGCCGGCAATGTGCAGGGCAAAACATTTTCTGATAATTCTCAGGGCATCATCCCGGCCATTTTGCGGCCAGCCATTAGAATCCATATCAGAAGTAGGCGCATCGCCCGGTACATATTGACCGGGTTCGGGAATGGGTAGTTTGGGTACAATAGAATCGATAATACTACCTTCGGGTAAGGTGGCTACCGTGCAGAAATTGGTTTGCGAAAAAACGGCCTTCATTTGAATGCCATGGCTCCAATCGGCCGACCAGTCGCGAAGAAAGGAAAGTTGCCGTTCGCCCAGCAGATCAGCTTCTACATCACGGTGCTTTTTGATGTCAAAATCCCGGTTCTGTATAAAACCATTGGTTACCTGGGCTTCTTCCGGTAATACGTTTTTCGGGGCCGATTTAAATTTGCGGTCTTCCAGAATAGCAAAGCTGATGCCTGCATAATTCCAATGCGTGTAATATACCCCAATGCCCTGTTTTACAGGAGTAGAATCATAGGCGTCGGGCAGGTGACCGGTTTGGGTACGTTGCACCATATTTACCCATTCGGGCGGCATTTTATAACCTCCCTGATCCTGTGCTTCATAGCCCCAACTCTGGTCGGTAGGCGCGTTTTTCCCGCCTTCGCCCCATACGTTGCCATGATACACATCATGGTCGTCAGGAATACAGGCACAGGGTATATGCCTGAAAATTTCCCGGTACGACCAGCCAAACATCAGCCATTTGCGCAGGTAATCCAGACTGGCTTTATCAATCGGGGAGGTTTGAATGCCAAAACCTCCGGTACTTTCGTAAAACTGATCGCCCAGAAAAACAGCCAGATCAGGGTTATGCTTATTTACATGCAGGGAAACTTCATTGTCGGGAAAACCGAAGTCACCATTACAACTGAATACGGCTACTTTTAGCTGACTGCTATCTATAGGCTCTTGGGCAATAGTGCCTTCGTAGGTAAATTCCTGATTGCCACTTTTTAAAGGTAAAATAACCTGTATCCGATAGGGTACCGGCTTTGTATAATTCCAGTTTTCCTGCCTGAACTGTGCCGATCGGCCCATGTCGTCAATTTTACTTTCCTGCACTGTTTCCCATTGCGCTTCGGGCTTCAGCTGAAGAGATACTTTGTAATTGGGTATGGCTTCAACAGGCGCCATTTGGGCAGAAAGCTTCAGGGTGCCCTGATGCAATGTATACTGCGCAAAGCAAACCGGTCCGAAAGTTTGCTCCTGCTGCCGCGTTACTTTAGCGCCGGAAATATGCCACTGGTCAAAAGCGATGGAAGCCACATCCGGTTTATCATTATTTTCTTTAAAATGCGCTACCAGCGCAAGATTGCCTTCTAAATCTTTGGGCGAAATGTCTGAAACTTCCATTTCCGCGAGTGGTTTCTGGTTGGCGGCATTCAGCGCGCTTAATTTTATTTGGTAATTGCCTGCAATTGGTATAGCCTGCAATTGCAGCAATATGGGTGTCTGTAATTCTATTTGCTTTTCGCTTTGCTGGTCGCCAATAAAAAGATTGCCGACGGTGGTAATGCCAGCATCTAATCCTTCTCCAAAAACTGCGGCGGCACTGTAGTCAGCAATTATAGCTTTGGCGCCCACCCGGAAACCTGTGTAATTCAGTGGTGATGCAGGAACCTGCCGATTTTGTAACGCTACAATTACGCTGGTTTCAAAAGCCTCTGGTTGCTCCGAAAGCTGACAGGTGAGTGCATGAAGGGTACGATTTACATCGCTGATGTTACACACCACTTTTCCATTTTGGATCTGCCAGTCCTGTAGGCGGTTCCCCCAGAATTCCGGTCCGGCCCAAAGCACATCGGGCCAGTTTTGCCAGGTACTTGCAAAAACAGATGAGGCATGAACAGGTTTACGAAAATTAGTAATTCCGGTTGATGGGGTTAACAGTAGGTTAGGCGTTACTGTGCTGATGGCGATTGCTTTAACCGCATCTCTTCTTTGCATAGGGTAGTTCGTTTTGATTCTTACAAAAGCCAGTTGATTAACCCATGGTTAATTTCTGCTTTTAAACCTGAATATAGCAAACGACCCTCTTTCAGCCAACTATATTATTTATTTAGTCGCTATGTTTAGAAGTTGTAGCAGACTGTCGGCTGTAGGTTGCGGCAGAAGCGCCTTGATTTCTACCGGAGTAGTTCCCTTTTCCTTGAAACCCAATGAATCGGCTCCCCGGGGGGTAAGGTCGATGATGCGGCCTTTTACATAAGGGCCGCGATCGTTAATTCTTACCGTGATCTGTTTCTGATTGGCCAGGTTGGTTACCAGCACATGGGTGCCCAATGGTAAATGCCGATGGGCAGCCGTCATACTGTCGATATGATATTTTTCGCCATTGGCGGTTTTCTTTCCCAGAAAAAAACGGCCATAATAAGAAGCTTTTCCCTGCTGAACAAAGTTGTAATCCGGTTCACAGGAACAGCATAACCATACTCCAATCAGCAGGATAACCGGGTATCTCATCACATTATTTATTCGCTTTTTACCGAATGAATAAAATCGCGTATATCTGTTTGTAAATCGGCGCTGTTTTCCAGCATTTTAATAAAAGCACTGCCAATAATAGCACCGGAAGCATAGGCGCAGGCCTTTGAAAAGGTTTCGTGGTTAGAGATACCAAATCCGATTAGGGCCGGATTATTTAGCTGCATATTTTTAACACGTTCAAAGTAAGCGACCTGCTCCTCACTGATCCCACTTTTTGCTCCGGTGATGCTGGCTGATGATACCATATAAATAAACCCTTTCGATTGGGCATCAATTTGCCGGATGCGATTTTCAGAAGTTTGGGGTGAAATCAGAAAAATATTATACAACCCGCGGGCTTCAAATATTTCCTTGTATTCGTCCAGGTATTCCTGAACCGGCAGGTCGGGAATAATAAGCCCGTCGATGCCCACTGACTGGCAGCTTTGGCAAAACCGTTCGATGCCATACTGCATTATCGGGTTTAGATAACCCATCATAATCAGCGGAATATGCACGGTTTTCCTGATATCTTTAATTTGTTCAAATAGCAGGTTCAGCGACATGCCATTGGCTAATGCGACCGTATCGCTGTTCTGTATGGTAGGGCCATCGGCTACCGGATCTGAAAAAGGAACGCCGATTTCAATGATATCCGCACCGGCTTCCTGAAGCGATTGCATAATAGTAACCGTATCGTTCAGCTGTGGAAACCCGGCAGTGAAGTATACCGACAATATATTTCCATTCTTTTCCTGAAAAACCTGATCGATGCGGTTCGTGGTAAGGGTAGAAGACATGAGTTAAATATTTTATAATCTTTAGTTAATAAATATGATTGCAGTGTATTTTAAGGAATATGGCACTAGGGAGGTTAAAGAGTTGAATTTTGAATGCTAAATGTTGAATGAGCTTATTTTTATTCAACATTTACCATTTCTTAATTCAACACTAATATTTACCCCATTTGATATACGTTTCCAGGTCCTTATCGCCCCTTCCCGACAGGCTGATGACCACCACATCGTCAGGAGAAAGATTTAACTGGTGCAGAGAAGCTACCGCATGGGCCGATTCTATGGCGGGAATAATCCCTTCCAGTCTGCTGAGCATCACCCCTGCCTGCATCGATTCGTCGTCGGTTACATTCAGAAACTGTGCCCGGCCGCTGGTAAACAGGTGCGCATGCATCGGGCCAATACCCGGATAGTCCAGTCCGGCCGAAATAGAATGAGGTTCGGTTACCTGTCCGTCGTCAGTTTGCATCAGCAGGGTTTTGCTGCCATGCAGAATGCCGGGTTTGCCCAAAGCAGTAGTAGCGGCCGATTTTCCTGATGCCACCCCCAGTCCTCCGGCTTCAGCGGCAATTAATCGCACTTCCGGCTCATCCAGAAAATGATAAAAAGCTCCGGCGGCATTACTGCCCCCGCCTACGCAGGCTACCACAAAATCGGGATTTTCTTTACCGGTTTTTTCCAGCAACTGTGCTTTTATTTCTTTACTGATCACCGCCTGGAAACGCGCTACCATATCTGGGTATGGATGCGGCCCTACTACCGAGCCGATAATATAATGGGTATCCTCAGGATTGTTGATCCAGTGGCGCATGGCTTCGTTGGTAGCATCTTTTAGCGTTTGGCTGCCACTGAGGGCGGGCACCACCTTAGCTCCCAGAATACGCATGCGTTCCACATTGGGCTTTTGCCTTTCCATATCAATTTTTCCCATGTACACGACGCAGTCCATGCCCATTAAAGCACACACGGTAGCCGTAGCCACGCCATGCTGACCGGCACCGGTTTCAGCGATAATTTTCTTTTTGGCCAGCTTTTTGGCCAGGATAATTTGCCCGATGGTGTTATTTACTTTGTGCGCGCCGGTATGGCACAAATCCTCCCTCTTCAGATAAATCCGCGCGTTGAACTGATCGGAAGTTCTTTCCGCAAAATAAAGGGGAGTGGGCCGGCCTGCGTAATCGCTCAATAACTGATTGAATTCCCGCTGGAATTCGGGGTCATTCATAATGGTAAGATAATTAACCCGCAGTTCTTCCACATTCGGATATAACATTTCCGGAATGTAAGCGCCACCAAACTGGCCATAATAACCACGATCGTTTACCTGAAATTGACCTGCCAGAAAAGTGCCTTTGTTATCGTTCATAACCAATGTGTTTAAATAAAATAATATCCAAGTTTGTTTTTATGCGATTAATTTTAGCGCTAACTAACAATTACACTTGGATTTGTTGTTTTTGAATTAAACTGCCAGTAGGTTAAAAAGTTAATATATTACTGGCCATACAAATGGTAAAATTAATTAAAATAGCCCGTTTTTTTGCTATGCTACTGCTTAATAAATCCTTTTAATTGCTGTAGTTTCTGTACATCTTTCCTGCCAGGTTCGGTTTCAAACAGGCTATTGACATCAATACCGTACAGAGCGGGATGGGCGACTTCAGCGATTCGCGAAATATTTTCCAGGCTAATCCCGCCACTTAAAAAAAAAGGAGTGGAACCCTGATAGCTATTGAGCTGTTGCCAGTTGAAAGACTGCCCATTCCCTCCGTGGTATTTGCCTTTGGTATCGAACAGAAAATAATCTACAAAAGGAGTATAAGCTTCCAACAGGTTAAAATCAAAATTTTCGTCGCCCAGGCTGAATACTTTTAATACCTCAAAACCTTCCTTTTTTAACCGGGCACAGTGTTCCGGGCTTTCGCTTCCATGCAATTGTAGTGCCTGTAAATGGTATTGCTGTGCTGTTTGGATCATTTCTTCCGGAGAAGCATTTACAAATACGCCGGTTTTTTTTATGGTGGCAGGGAGTGTCTGCAGATCAGCGGGTTGTAAGGTTTCAGCCATGTATCGGGGGGAAGCGGGATAAAAAATGAAACCCAGATAATCAGGCAAAAGCGCAGCGAGGTCAGCCATGTTATCGGCATACCGGGTGCCGCATATTTTAAGTCGAATTTTCTTATTATTCACTTTCACAAATATTAATAAAATGGAAACGCAGTAAGCGTTCGTATAGTTCTCTCCTTTCAAAATTAAGTCTTTCCTATTGATTAGCACCTCCACCCTAAATAATTGTGGTTGCTTAAATCAGTAAAACCTGCAACTTTTTTCCTCTTAAGCGCTACCTTTGGTTTATTCCTTTTGCGGAGTTGGACATAATTCAAGTTTAGTATATAATCCTTCTTGGTTAAAACATATATATTCTTTGAAAATACTGATCATACTTTTTAGTTTTTTCCTATTTTTTTGTGCCGGAATCACAAAGCATTCTGGCACTTTTTCGTCAACTCCTGAAAAAATCAGGGTGTTGACCTATAACATTCATCACGCGAATCCGCCTTCTGAACCCGATTCTATCGATTTACCGGCTATTGCCCGGGTTATTAATGAACAGGCGCCCGATTTGGTAGCATTGCAGGAAATTGATGTGCATACCGGTCGCTCTGGTCCTTATCACGAAGCAGCCTGGCTGGCTGAAAAGACCGGCTTGAATTTTTACTTCGTTAAATCAATCGAATACGATGGAGGGGAGTATGGTATTGCCATATTGTCGCGTTTTCCGATACTGGAAAAGCAGCGATATGCTTTGCCTTCCAATCCGGATACAGGGGGTGAACCCCGTATGCTGGCCGCCGTTACCATTACTTTACCTAATGGAGAGCCACTTATTTTTGCCTGTACCCACCTGGATGCGCGGAAAGACCCGGAAAACCGCCATCTGCAAATCAATAAAATCGTAGAAATATTAAAAAACGCATCCCATCCGGTTATTCTGGCGGGTGATTTTAACGACCGAATGGGTACGGAAACCATTCAGACACTGGATACTTATTTTGAACGAACCTGTCAGGAATGCGAACCCACTATTCCGGCTGATACGCCATTGCATGCCATTGATTTTATAGCTACCCGACCCAAAGGGAAATTCAAGGTGATAACCCAGCGCACCGTACCCGAAGGTTATGCTTCCGACCATCGTCCTGTTTTTGCTGTACTGCAGGTTTTAGATTAGAATAACCGGAAATAAAAAAATCCCTGCTGGTTGAAACAGGGATTTGATACTAAAAAGTGGCAACAGGATGATAGTTAAAAAAATGAGTTAACGTTGTTGTGTAGTACAAAGAGAGATATTTTTTTACAGAATATCTATCGAAAACTATTAACTTATCGTGAATAATTCTGTCCAAAATTAATATTAAAATAACCCCCCTTAGCAGGAGCATCCAAAGCTTTTCCAACCTGAATGGCTATTTAATAATTTTTTATATCCTGTAAGTTGAATCATTGGTCTAAAATTTACTGCTGTTAGTCTATAACGTACCTATTGTGGCAGCCTTATGATTAATATTTGAGTTATAATAAGTATTGCAATCATCCCGATAATCAAATAATAAAATGATCAGAACTTATACACTTGTTTTTTTCTTCATGGGTTTTACACTGCTGGCTTTTGGTCAGGGGCAGGTAAGCGGACTTGTGCTGGATACCGATACGGGTAATCCATTGGAATATGCGACCATTAGCTTACTTCAAAAAGGTGATTCATCTCTGGTAACAGGCGGACTTACCGATACCAATGGAAATTTCAATATTGAAGTAAATCCGGGGAACTATATGCTTCGCATACAGTATGTTTCTTTTGAAACAGAAACAATAAGTGATGTTCAGATCGGCGAGGAGCCTAAAAACCTGGGCGAAATCTCGTTAAAACCCAGCACTTCCACCCTATCTGAGGTGGTAGTAGCTGGTAAAAAAGAACAAACCATTCTGGAACTTGACAAACGTATTTTTAACGTCAGTGAAGATTTAAGCAATACGGGCCGGAACGCAGCCGATATTCTGGATAATCTGCCTTCTGTTACCGTAGATGTGGAAGGATCTGTAAGCTTGCGTGGTAGTAGTAACGTGCGCATACTGGTAGATGGCAAGCCTTCCGGATTGATCGGTATTGGCGATACAGGCGGACTGCAGAACCTATCAGGCGATATGATCGAAAGAGTAGAAGTGGTAACCAACCCATCCGCTCGCTACGATGCCGAAGGTTCGGCAGGCATCATCAATATTGTGTTGAAAAAACAGAAAAAATCTGGTTTGAACGGATCTTTTACAGCGAATGCCGGTCATCCTACCGAACTGGGAGGCGCGGTAAACCTTAATTACCGGCAAAAATGGATGAACCTGTTCGTGAATTATGGCGTACGGTACCGGAACCGACCTGGAAATGGAAAAGGTTATCAGCTGTTTACTTTACCGGATACCACTTATATCACCCGGCGTAGCCAGGAAAGAACGAGAGGTGGCCTGTCCAATAACATTCGGGTGGGTACTGATTTTATTTTTAATGAATTCAATACCCTGACCGCTTCTTTTAACTACAGAATATCAGATGGTACCAATACTTCTGAGATTTTATACCGCGATTTTACTTTAGATAACGACTTTTTGCAGCGTACCCTTCGTACCGACAATGAGGAGGAGGATGAAGAAAACCAGGAGTATGAATTATTTTATAAAAGAACTTTTGAACAAAAAGGCAGGGAACTATCGGCCACAGCGCAATACAGAAAAAGTGATGAAATTGAAGCCTCCGATATTGTAGAATCTGCTGGTATTGAAACACTGACTCCCTCTCTTTTGCAGCGGTCCAACAACAATGAACACGAAGAGCAGTGGTTAATACAGGCCGATTATGTCCATCCGGTTTCAGACCAAGGGAAGTTTGAGACAGGTTATCGGGGAACATTAAGACAAATTGATAACAAGTACCTGGTAGAAGAACAGAATGAAACGGGTATTTGGCAACCGCTGGCAGAATTTAACAATAGCTTTGAGTACGACGAAAACATTCACGCTGCCTATGCCATTTATGGTAGTAAAGCAGGAAAATGGTCCTACATGGGTGGATTGCGTATGGAGGCTACCGACATCACCACAAATTTGATTGAAACATCAGAAAGAAACGATAAAAACTATATCAATTTTTTCCCTAGTGCTTTTTTAACCTACACCTATACACAGGGAAAATCCATACAGGGAAGTTACAGCAGGAGAATTAACCGACCTAATTTCTGGTCGCTTAATCCGTTTTTCTCTTTTAGCGATGCCCGTAATATCCGTAGTGGAAACCCTGATCTGGATCCGGAATTTACGGATAGTTACGAGTTGGGTTATCTGCAAAATTTTACCAAGGGAAATATTTATCTGGGAGGGTATTACCGGCATACTACTGGTGTAATACAAAATATAAGCCGTGTAGAAGATGATGGGATTACCTATAATCTACCAGAAAATTTAAGTACCCAGAACTCCTTCGGTTTGGAGTTTAATACATTGGTAGATTTGTTAAGCTGGTGGAAAATTAATGGTAACCTAAATATTTATAGGGCTATTACCAAAGGCGAGGCATACGGGTTGGTGTTACAGAGCGATGCATATACGCTGAGCAGCCGCCTTACATCCAAATGGAATATTCCTAATATTTTTGACGTGCAGTTAAGCGGATTTTTCCGTGCGCCGGAAAAAACTCCTCAGGGCAGGCGAAAGGCATTTTATGGCGTTGATCTGGGAGCTACCAGAGATATCCTGAAAAATAAAGCGACACTAGCCTTAAATGTTCGGGATTTATTAAACTCAAGAAAATTCCGTGGCGAAACTTTTGGTGAATATTTCTATCAGGAAGATGAATTCCGCTGGGGAGTAAGACAGGTAACTGTATCGTTCACTTACCGGCTTAATCAGCTCAAAGGCAGGCAGCGTGACGAAGGATTTAAAGAAGGTGACCAGGGTGGTGAAGGTGAATTTTAACCGATAGCCAAAGCGCTTCGCCTCCATATATGGGATTTAACTGGCAACGATATTCCAAACAAAGGTTTAATTTGGAATACCGTTGCCAGTTGTTTGTTAACCTTGTAAGGTTGTTTAAAATTAAGTATTAGCAATTTAATAAATATGAGATTTTTTCAAATTTTAAACCTAAAATAAGTTCTAGCAAACCGTTTGCGTTTCCTGTAAAATAAATAGTCCGACGTTGAAGTGGGTCTCACAGATAGGGAGCTAATAGTTTCCGCGATTGGAATATGGTTTTATCTGATTTTTGAGTTCAATTTCTTTCTAAAATCTTCATAATTTCCTTTAATAAAAATCTGAAAGATTTTGGTAACGTATCCTTTTGTCGTATTTTAACGTAATACTATCTTTGAATAATAATTTAATCTAATATCGAATGGGTTGGCTAAATAAATTTGATTTCCAGTTGAACCTTTATTTCGATATCTCATGCTCACTTTTAAGGTAATAAACCACTGTATCAATTTATAAGTACAATTGACCGGCATTCGCGTTTTAGAAGGATAGTTTTATTAGAAAACTAATTTTTTTATTTATATATTAGAGGATATTCTGATTTTTTTATAAGAGATAAAGCTCGGTGGCTCACCCGTAAAAAATCAGAATAACCTTTATTATTCTTTTTAAATCGCTGGTTAATTCTCGAAATTTGTCTGGCTTTAATTTAGTGTCGCTGGGTATTTAAACTATTAACTTAAATATATTATAATTCAATAGGATTTATTTCATGGAAAATAAGTTTAGTCATATTTTATTGGTGGATGATGACGATATCGCGAATTTCTTAAATGAGAGTTTACTTAAGAAAATGGACTTAGCAAACCAGATAGATGTATCGTTTGATGGCCACGAAGCATTACGGTTTATAGAAGAGAATTGGACAAATACCCAATTAGAAATAAAAAATCCTGAGAGTAAGCTTATTTTACTGGATATTAATATGCCCCTTGTGGATGGTTTTGGTTTTTTAGAAGGCTTTGAAAAAATGGAGGAAAGCCACAGAGTACCTATTGTTTTGCTTACCACCTCTATTAACAAAAAGGATTTGAACAAAGCTGAATCGTTTAAAGTAATTAACTATATTGAAAAGCCTTTAAATGAAGAAAAAGTTAAGGCTTTGGTAAGCCAAATACATGCGATTCGCCTTAAGGAGTTAGAATGATATTAGAAAATTTAAAAGCGCAAACGTCAGAAAATCACCAGCGGCTCGAGCAAAACCAACTTTTAAGTGTTATTAGCGGCTCTGCGATAAGTTTGAATAAATATCTGCGTATTCTTCATATTTTTTATAGCTATTTTCAACCTGTTGAATCAAAAATTAACAGTTTTGGCGTCATTCAACGGTATTTACCTGATTACAATTCGAGAAGAAAAGCCAGGGCTATCAGGGCAGATATAGACTACCTTGGTGTTCAAATCTTACAAGAACCGTTGCCCTGGTGCGATAACTTGCCTGCTATGGATGCGCCAGCTCAGGCTATGGGATGTTTGTATGTGTTGGAAGGATCTACATTAGGAGGGCGTTTTATCGCCAAAAACCTGAATAAACATCTGGGACTGGAAGCTGCCACAGGCGCTTCTTTTTTTAATGGGTATGGTACTGAAACCGGGACAAAATGGAAACTGTTTCAGCAGGCACTGGTGGATTTCAGTAATGAGTTTAAGCAGGAGCAGCAGATAATTTCAGCGGCTAATGAAACATTTGAAAAACTTAATAGTTGGGTTACAAAGAATGAAATATGCTGTTAGGCAAAAAAAACTTCGATTCTGAATTCTGCGGAAGTATTCCTGTTAACTTTATTAACGCGATCCAACCACACGGTGTGTTGCTGCTATTAGATAAAAACAATCTCAATATCATTCAATTATTAGGTATGTAAATATTTCTTAATCAGTTTTAATTTTTCGAAAAAGCTTCTTAAAATTGAATTTTATGACGGCTCAATTAGCCAAAGGCCCCTTAAATACTGATTCTCGCTATAGCCAATAGACCCAGATAAGTTCAGTAATGATATGCAAGGCAACATTCAGGAAGCAAAAAAGGATGTAACAGGGCAGATGCTCCAACTGTCAGAGCACTATGTTGTTGGAATAGGCGCTTCTGCCGGTGGGCTGGAAGCTATTAACGAACTTTTTGATAATATCCCTCTGGGAAGTAAATTTTCCTTCGTAATTATTCAGCATTTGTCGCCCGACTACAAAATTCTAATGGACGAACTGCTGGCCAAGCATACCCACATGAAAATAGCGGTTGCCGAAGAAGGGATGCTAATTTTGCCCAATCGTGTTTACCTGATTCCCAGCAAAAAAAGCTTAACAATTAAAAATAATAAGCTGCATTTAGTTGATAAACAAATAAAATCAACCTCTAATTACGTTATAAACACTTTTTTTACTTCTCTGGCTGAGGAAAAAAAACATAACGCCATTGGAATCATCCTTTCCGGTACAGGTACAGATGGCACGGCTGGTATCAATGCTATCAAAGAGCATGGAGGTATGGTAGTCGTACAGGACCCGGCTACCGCGAAATTTGATGGAATGCCCAATAGTGCCATTGAAACGGGAAATTATGATTTTATTTTGTCGCCAAAACACATGGGAGAAAAGATAATTGCGTATCCGCAAGATAGAAAAAATGAGGCGTCTAACTGGAAGCCCAGTTTTGGCGATGATGGAAAAACCTTTTGGGAAATACTTAATTTGGTAAAAGAAAGCACTACCAACGATTTTAGCGCTTATAAGGAAGAAACGCTGGTAAGACTGATATTGAAACGCATGGGATTACTTTCCATTGAGTATCCACGTGAATATCCGCACTATCTAAAAAACAATCCTGATGAGGCAATCCTCCTGGGTGAGGATTTTTTAATTGGTGTTACCAGATTTTTCAGAAACCCGGCCGCTTTCGACTGTATACAAGATGAAGTGATCCCAGCTCTTATTTTAGGCAAGCCAGAGAATGAATCTATTAAAATATGGGTGCCAGCCTGCAGCACAGGCGAAGAGGTGTATTCTTTGGCCATTTTGTTCAGTGAATATCTCGAAAAAAGAAAAGGCAATTATAATATTAAGCTTTTCGCTACCGACGTAAATGCAGGCTCGGTAGAAACAGCTGCCAAAGGCGCTTACCCGTTTTCTATAGCGGAGGACATTACTCAGGAAAGGCTTGGTAAATTTTTCACCAAAGAAGGTAATCACTATTGCATTTCCAGCCATATTAGGAAGATGGTCATTTTTGCCCATCATAACCTGCTGAAAGATCCACCTTTCAGCAAAGTAGATCTGATTAGCTGCCGGAATATGCTGATCTATATGAAATCTGAATTACAGAAAAAAATCCTATCTACTTTTCTTTTTTCACTCAATTTAGGTGGGTATTTGTTTTTAGGCTCTAGCGAAAGTGTAAGCAGCATTCAAAGTTCGCTGAAGAGTGTTTCTCAGAAGTGGAATATTTTCAAAACCACAAAGGTTAACAAAAATTTTATTTTTAACGATACCCACATTTCTCAAGCGCAGGAAAAAAATTATGCTGATAAAGCGCTTAATGTAAAACCTTCGGTAAATTCCCGTAAAGGGCTGATGTCTGATATATTCAGTGAGGCCATGCTGGAAGAGGTTGGCTATGCGGCACTTTTTGTTGATGAAAATTACAACTTCATTCAGGCATTAGGCGATTATAAACGGTTTTTGGTTTTGCCTGAAAAGCAGCTTCAGCTCAACCTGCTTAAAATTGTTCCTGAAAAGCTTTCCATAGCCATTAGCGTAGCCCTGCGAAAGGCACAAAAGCTAAATCAGAAAGTTGTAAGTCGAAAAATATTAGTAGGATATGAAGCGGTAACCCGCACCATCGATTTGATCATAAAACCCTATCTGGAGGCCAATCAGTACAACGAAAAATTTTACTTTCTTTTATTAAAAGAAGAAAAGGAAGAAGTAAACAGAAAAAATGAAAGTGACTTTTTAGATAGTCAGAACAGTATCATGCAGCTTTCTGAGATGGAATCTGAGCTGAATGCCACCCGGCAAAGCCTGCGAACTACCGTAGAAGAGCTGGAAACCACTAATGAAGAACTAATTTCTTCTAACGAAGAATTGCAGTCTACAAACGAAGATCTGCAATCGCTCAATGAAGAGCTACATACCGTAAATGCCGAGCATCAACTTAAAATCAGAGAACTTTCGGAGCTAAACGATGACCTGAATAACTATTTCAGAAGTACAGAAATTGGTCAGCTTTTCATTGATAGCAACATGTTGATCAGAAAATATACACCAGCTGTTGCCCAGCAAATTAATATCATTGAATCTGATATTGGCCGACCCATTAGCCACTTTTCTTTTAATACCCGGTATACCGGGTTGGTAGAGGATATCAAGTATGTGATCAAAACCAAAGAAACCATCGAACAGGAAATTGAGGTAATGAACAACCATCATTATCAGTTGAGGATTTTTCCTTATATCCGGCATGACAGAACTACCGATGGCGTGGTGATTACCTTTGTAGACATAACACCTGCCAAAAATCTGAACAATTTGCTGGCAGGCGTGCTGAATAGTTCTTTAAGCGGCATACTGGCCTTTAAATCGATAAAGAGCAGAAAAGGTAAAGTAATTGATTTTGAGTGGATGCTAACTAATCCGGCTGCTGAAAAAATTATTGGAAAATCAAATGATGAATTAATCGGCGCATATATGCTGGAGGTGTTACCCAGCCTGCGCGATGTAGGCCTGTTCGATAAATTTGTGGCAGTAGCGGAAAACGGTAAGGTTTATCATGATGAAATTTATTATGACGGTGATGGCATCGAGGGATGGTTTGAAGTAGTAGCTGTAAAAGTGGATGTAGGTATTGCCATTACCTTAGCCAATATTAATGAGAAAAAAGAAGCTGAAAAAGAAATAAGAGCCGCTTATGAAGAAGTGAAAACAGCCAAGGAAAGGCTAATGAGATTTAACAATGAACTGGAAAATATAGTTGAAGACCGAACGCGCGAACTTTCGGTAAGTGAAGAGCGGTTTCGGCTGGTTTCTCTGGCAACCAATGATGCCGTATGGGATTGGAACCTGGTAACGAACGAGTTTTGGTGGAATGCTGCTTTTACTGAAATTTTTGGTCATGAAAATAAGAATGTTTCGACGGGTGTAGAATCCTGGTTTGAAAGAATTCATCCGCAAGACCACGACCGCATTGTTCAGGCGGTTCATGATGTTATTAATCAGGGGAATAAAAAATGGAATGATGAGTATCAATTCTTAAAGTCAGATGGTTCATATGCATTTGTGTACAACCGGGCTTATCTTTTAACAGATGAAAATGAAGTGCCGTATCGCATGTTAGGTTCGCTGGTTGATTTAACCGACCTGAAAAAGATACAGGAGGAACTGAGAACAACCAATGATAACCTGACAAAAATCAACATGGATCTTGATAATTTTGTCTATACTGCTTCTCACGACCTAAAGTCTCCTATTGCCAATCTGGAAGGACTTACTGAACTGCTCAAGGAAAGCCTGAAAGACAAAACCAATGAGCAGGAATGGAATATTATTGAACTGATAGATAGATCCGTAATCAAGCTGAATAAAACCGTGAAGGCTTTGGCTGAGATCACCAAAGTTCAGAAAGATCTGGATACCAGTACGGAGATACTTTCTTTTCAGGTTATTTTGGACGACGTTAAATCAGACCTGCAAACTATAATTATGGATGCAAATGCCCACATAGAAGTAGATTTTGAGGTTTCCCAAATGCGGTACACTAAAATTAATCTGAGAAGTATTTTTTACAATTTGATCAGTAACGCGATAAAGTACAGATCGCCGGATCGAAAGGTTCAGATCAAAATCAAAGCTGAAAGAATTGATCAGTTTGTACAACTCACTTTTACTGACAATGGATTAGGCATGAGTCAGCCTCAGCTTGGTAAATTGTTTTCGATGTTCAAGCGATTCCACCGGGATATAGAAGGTACAGGCATAGGACTGTATATGGTAAAAAGAATTGTTGAAAATAGGGGAGGAAGAATTGGAGTTGAGAGTGAAGTAGATCAGGGCACTACTTTTAAAATATTTTTGATTGGTTAAAGTAATTGGTCCGGAATGTTATCTGAAAACTTACTTGGTAGCAATTTGCGCTTTCAGCCCATTCCTGGTAAGGAACTGATCGTACGCGGCTTTAATTACTTCGGTATTGGGCGAAAGTGAGATGGCATATTCATAGTTAGTTAGGGCATCTACCAGCAAATTATTTTGCTCGTAAAATGAAGCAAGAATAATTTTATCAAGAGCGGATTCTTTTTCAGAAATCTCCTGTTTCAATTGCGACAGCCCCTGCTCTATGGCTGAGGTCTCATCTTGACCCAAAGGCTTAATGCCATAATTGTTCGATTGTAATTCTTTTATTCCTTTCGTTTTTACAGAAACAATTACCAGTTTCTCATCACTCAACATTGGGTTAGTAAAATCGAGGGTAAACTTAGTGCCTTGAAGCGTTTGTGTGGTAATCACTTCATCAAACATATCCTTTAACATCACTTCGTAAGTATCCACGCCTTCTATGCTGTTCCACATAATTAAAACTTTCTTGTTGTAAACATTTACCGTGTTCGGCAACAGTAGCTTTAGCTTATCCGATCTTTCCGGATTCCCATTCCCACTGCTTCTTTCAACATTAAAAGCGCCATTCGATTTAATTTTATTAGATTGCATTTCGGCGATCAGCAAATCCGCATAGTGCATGGCTACCCCCGCACTTGGATTAAGAAACTGAGCCGCGAGTTCCTGTACCCGATATATGCCTGGCTTTGTAAGTGTTAGGGTATGCCCGCCAGTATGAATCAAGCCCAGGTAAGCATCTTCATCTAATCTTATGTAATCTTCACTGTTTAATGCGGTACCAGGCGTCATATTTTGCCAAATGTCCGTGTTCCTGACGTAACTCTTACCGTTGTCCAGTAAAACCTTGAATGTATAAGTAGAATCTTGGCCAACAACAGTGAAACTAAGAAACAGGTTTAAAAGAATGAATACAGCAAATTGAAATAATACGTTAATTTTCATATTTCAGATTCCTACATTTTGTCATTTTCAAGGGTATTCAATGAAACTTTACCGTAAGCAAATTTCATTTAAAAATAAACAACATTTCTTTACACTTTGGCCTTCTTACTTATGTGTTGAGATTAATAGCTGAAAGAGGTATCCGAATGTAAATAGAAAAAGTTAAAAATAATAACAAAAATAAACAATTATTTAATAATTTCAAAAAACAATGATTTTTTTGTAGGGTTACTATTTTTATGTGGTAATTATCCAGTATGAATATAAGCGATGTAGGGTTTACAGCAACTGAATACTAAATTTGTAAAATTTATATAACCTGTATTCTATATAATTGCGCTAATCTTTTAAGCTAAATAAAAAATAATATAGAAATAGTGTAATTTCGTCTGTTTTAAACTATTATTTCACTTTCTGCCCTGTCAAATTATTAGAACAAAAATAGTATTATGACCAGATTGCCCAAAAAAAAATTCATGGTACGGGATTACGTAAATGGCATTTTATCTTCTGATAAGTTTATTTTGAGCAAGACAATCACCCTGGTGGAAAGTACTTTGCCTAAGGATATAAAACTTGCCCAAGAGGTACTTGATAAAGTTTTACCTCATACCGGCAACTCTTTACGAATCGGAATAACGGGTGCTCCTGGTGTGGGCAAAAGTACATTTATAGAGGCTTTGGGCAATTGGGTTACCAAACAGAAACTCAAGCTTGCTGTGCTTACTGTTGATCCAAGTAGCCAGTATTCCAAAGGAAGTATTTTGGGTGATAAAACCCGGATGGGAAAATTATCTCATAATGCTTTGGCTTATATCAGGCCATCGGCGGCAGGATCTGTGCTGGGTGGCGTTGGGCAGAAAACCCGTGAAAGTATTTTACTTTGTGAAGCGGCAGGGTATGAAGTAATTTTTGTGGAGACTGTAGGAGTAGGCCAATCCGAAACAGTAGTGCATGACATGGTAGATTTTTTTCTGCTTTTGCTGCTACCCGGAGCCGGTGACGAATTACAGGGTATTAAAAAAGGAATATTAGAAATGGCAGATCTGCTGGCAATAAATAAAGCTGAAGGAGAAAATGAAAGCAATGCTTTGAAAACAAAACACGATTTTGAGCAGGCATTCAGGCTTTTTCAAAAGGCAGAAAGCAACTGGCAGCCGCTTATAGTTACCTGTTCCGCGCTTACTGAAATGGGCATAGCCGATATATGGGATTACATCCAACAATACAAAAGCTTAACACAGTTGAACGGTTACTTTAATAGAAGACGGCAACAGCAAAATTTAAGTTGGTTGCATGAACTTGTTCGATACAATCTGGAAAAAAGCTTTTATCAAAATGCAACTGTAGCGCAAGCGTTACCAGCTATTGAGCAGGAAGTACTGCAAGGTCGGCAGGCGGCCATTAGTGCCGCACGGCAGTTAATAGAAATTAGTGAACCGTTTAAGAGGAACGACCCAACGAGATAATAGAAAACTCCTTGGCGTAAGTTCTGTAAATGCGGAAAGAATTATCAGCTTCTGAATAAATAAGCCCTATTTCAAAGCCGCTCTCGAAAGGCCGGTTATTATAAAGCTGTCCTTTGCCATCGTATAAATAGGTGAATTCCTGAATTTTATCGGTAATGGCATATACTTCGTTACCAGCGCCAAAATTGTAATACTGAATTTTCAGCTTATCCTGGCTTAATGCCCCCGGACTAATATAGTTTTTCTCAAATATCAGGGTCCCATTCCGGTTTAGTATACTTATTTTACTCAAATCCTGCCGGGCAATAATGTAATTATTGGCCAAAGCATCAATGCAGAGCCGGAAAAAAGTTTGAGTAGAAGGGCGATACAATTGTTCTTTACGCACAATATTCCCCCGCAGGTTAAATGCTGTGATTTCTCCATTTTCGGTAATGGTAGTTAAAATTGTATTCTCAAACGTATTGCTTTCTTCTACAAATAACGGACTGTTTAACTTATCTTTTAAGTCTAAGGGAAAACCCGGATACACCTCACCCTGCCGGTTCAATACATATATTTTTCCATCTGCCTGCGCTGCTATAATCATGTCTTTTCCTCTTACCCTCAGGTGAAACGGATCAGCGGCTAATGGGCCACCCAATAACCGTGGCGTCCAGCCTTTCAGGTTTTCCTGCTCTTTGTTAAACATATACAGGTTACCAGTTTCATCTGTTACCAGAAAACGGTACCGTTTGCTATTGTCATAGTCGATTAGCGATAGTCTTGATATTTTCACGCTATCTGGCATATATAGGGGATAACCTTCCAGTAAATCGCCATTCCGATCAATGACATAAATAGCTTTTGCTGTGGCAAAAAAGTATTGCAGTTTGCCATTGTTATAGAAATCTATTTGCTGTAAATCAGAAACAATAGGATGTTTGACGGAATCTTTCCATAGAATGCCATTTTGCCTTGAAGTAAGGTATATGCCAGCAGAATCCTGTACAATAACCTCAAAATTCAGATTATCTGTACTTTTCACTACAAATGGCTTGGAAATAATAATGTTTTCTGTAAGCACATTTTGCTCGGTAGTAAAATGCTCTTCCTGTGGATTTACAGATTCCGGTTTTCGGTACTGAAGGGCTATGCTGGTATAATACTGTTCATCAGCATTGCTAAACTGAAGGGCTACTCTGTCAAAAGCTTTAATTTGCGTACTGTAATTGTCAAACAATTGTTGCCACTTGGGCGACAAATGCGCTTTTAACATTTCCCATGCACGGGCGGTATTAATAATGATGCTTACATTGGCCTTATCATTAATACTTTCTAAAAACACACTTTGCTTTACCGACTTGCGCCAGGTGCTTTCCAGTTCCTGGTCTAAAATCACCTTTTTAATGGTATTCATGCTATTGGCCAATACCAAATAGTTGTCCATAAAAGTGAAAAAGCACCGGTCGAACCCAGAAAATGACGACCCCCAAACGGCAGCCGGGAATTCCGAATAAGTAATCTCTCTGATTAACCGCGTACCGAACAACTCGCTGTATATTGAATCAGGCTGTGATGAATTTTCACTATTATTCAACGCAATAAGGCTTTGCAATGCTTCGGTGGTATCTGTTACCTGTAAGAGAAGTAATTTGTCCGGATGGTTTACATCAACGGATTCTAACGTTGCCAGCCCCATCTCACCTGCCAACCAGGAGAAAACGCCATCGGATGGAAACGCAGTGGTATTTCCCGGGGCAGGGTCCGCTTTTGTCAATTGATTTCGCGGGTCGTCTGTGCGTAAGTATTCCGCGTAGTTATTTTGCCAAACGGTGGGCTGATTGAAAGTAAAATGATAGAAAATGGCGGTTTCTTCCGGAATATAATCCGTCATGTTTAAAGTACCAGGTTTTTGTTTCTGAAAGGTACCCAGCAGAGAAGTAATAGGGCCGTTTGCTGAGGATTCGGCAATATTTCCGGTTACAGCACTGAATCCGCTCATCATAACTTGCTGATTGGTAATATCAATATCTAAAAAAGTAGCATCGCAAAGCCTGCTTATTTTTTGTAACGAAGGGGTGGTTTTTGTATCGGTAAAGGTGGAAAGCAATAAAGGTATTTTTCTGAAATTGAGGTACAGATTACCCTCATCATTGGTTAGTTTAGGTACAGAAAACACATCCCGATTCAATTTTCGGAAATTTACTCCTTCTTTTTCCTGTTCATTAATGGTTCTAATCACATCTTCTACGAGAAAAGGAGTGAAACTACCCATAAAAAAGTTTTTGAAAATCAGGTAAGAAAAACGTTTACCAGTCTTTTGATCTTTCAGCTCATTGATATTGAAACCATTGTATTCTCGCACATCATTAGTAATACCTGGCTGATCTTCAGAAGATTTCAAAACTTGTCGCGCGATTGAATGCTCACTGACATTGCCTAACTCAAAAAAATACAGATAGTCAATTTCATCTTTTGAAATAGCATGTATAGAAACCAATACCTGCTTGTTGTGTAATAAGCCGGCTATTTTTTCTTCTTTTCCTCCTAAACTATCCAGTTTATCAATATTACTTTCAATTTCCTTAAAATAAGGCAGTGAGGAAAAAATATTCCATACAGGTTTCTCCTGTATGCTTTTCCAGTTTTCCAGCAAGTCATCCGACTCGTACACCATAATCGCGCTTTCAGGAACATAGGTCCAGATATCAGGTTTTTCAGTAGCGTAGTGAAACTTGTAGAAAAAGTAAGCCCCTCCGGCAAGTAAACATAATAACAGGGCAAAAAGTAGGTGACGGGTTTTCAAGATCGATTTTTTTTGTAAATTTATAAAATAAATAAGGCTTTAGTAAAAACTAAAGCCTTAAGTCAAACCACAAAATAAAACTACCTCAATAAACTCTTTAATATTTTTATATTTAAATATCCTTGGCGGATGTTTAAATGTTGTCGCTCTTTAATTAATTAATATGTAACAAATATAGGGCCTCCTGAAGTTAAATACTTTGCGTTTCTGGCAAGAGTATCAGCTATGTAAGGTTTTTCGGGATACAAAAGTTTTTAATTCGGATAAAGCGGTTTTCTTTTATCGTAAAGCAAAATTCGCCCTCCAAATCTGAATTTAATTCCGCGAATTTGGGTTATCAGGATTGCGGACTGAGTGTTAAAATATGTTTATAGATTTCGCTTTTGTTGTATTTGCTTTCTTTTTGACCATACCTGCTGTAACAGGGTATTTCGCGTATAGCTATGGGCGATCTTTTTGGCTTTGGTTTTTCGCGGGCTGTTTTCTGCCCGTACTTTCTAATATACTTTTACTAATTCTTACCAGAAATTATAACAAAACAAGGAAATATCCCTCATTTTTAACCCAGTACGAGGATGAGCAAATGGAAAGGCTGATAGATGGAGTTATAGGAAATACGGATATTGAAAAAATAAATGAGAACAGTAAATAAATTTACCTTCTGTTGTCATCATCCTCTAGCATGCTTAAATAACTTTCGTACCGGCTTATGGCAATTTTACCTGCTTCTACCGCCTCGATGACCGCACATTTAGGTTCATGGGTATGCGTACAGTTATAAAATTTGCACTGCCCCATCAAATCACGCATTTCAGGAAAATAATGGCTCAGTTCTTCTTCTTCTATGTCAATAAGGCCCAGTTCTTTAATCCCTGGCGTATCAATCACAAAGGTTTCAGGGTTTAACTGAAACATTTCCGCGAAAGTGGTAGTATGCACGCCCTTATCGGCAAATGACGAAACCTCAGATGTTTTTTGCGCAATGCCAGGATTAAGCTGATTAAGAATAGTAGACTTTCCTACGCCCGAATGACCGGAGAATAAAGAGGTTTCCCCCTGTAACAGGTGTTTCAAACGGCTAATGTCTTCCGGATTTAATGCTGAAATGGTGATAGTCTGATAGCCTACTTGCTCGTATAACTGACAAAGCCGCTCCTGTTTTTTTTGCTGTTTCGTGTTTAATAAATCTGTTTTATTAAAAATCAGTAAAACCGGTATCCGAAAGGCTTCGGCCGACACTAAAAAGCGGTCGATAAAACCCAATGAAGTGCGTGGAAAAATCAGGCTTGCGATCAGCACAGCCTGATCAATATTAGCAGCGATTATATGCCCATGCGCTGTTTTCCGGATAGATTTCCGGATAATAAAATTTGTTCTGGGATGAATATCAGTAATGATGGCGGTGTTTTCCGCTTTACTTTCAAGGGTAATAGCTACCCGATCGCCTACAGCGAGCGGATTGGTTACCTTCATGTTTTCCAGCTTAAATTTTCCTCTCAGCCGGCTTCGGTAAACGGTACCGTCGTCGGTTAACACTTTGTACCAGGAGCCGGTTGACTTAATCACTAATCCTTCCATACCAAAAATATAATCAATATCTGTAGATAATTAGGTAACATAAATTTGCTACAAAATGGTTTTTACATAATCCATAATTTTGTCGGTGGCGCCTTTATGGGTAGCAATATATTGCTTGCAGGTTGCTTTTGCTTTGCGGTAAGCAGCTTCGTTTTCCATAAAAAAAGTTACTTTCTTTTTAAGTTCCTGCTGATTTTCTATGGGAAAAGCTACCTCTAAATTAATAAGTTCCGCGGCTTCGTGGAAGGTATGGTATTTTTTGTTGCCAAAAAAAATGGGCATTCCAAAAGTGGCGGGTTCCAGAATATTGTGCAACCCGGTTTTAAAAGCACCACCTACAAAGGCAAAATCTCCATACTGATACAGGGCCGTGAGCATGCCAATGTTATCAATAATGAGTACACTGGCGCTGTACAACTCTTTTTGCCCGGCCCGCGAATAGCGAATGGTTTGCCCAGGCAAAGCGTTTTCAATATGTTTGATCTCGGATTCATCAATAGTATGAGGAGCGATAATAAACTTCAGAACAGCCTGGTTTTCCTGAATAAATGGAATCAGTATTTCCATATCTTCCGGCCAGCTGCTGCCAATTATCATCAGTTTGCCGCCGGCTTTGAACCGCTCTGCAATGGCAATGGGCTGTACATGGGCGCAAATTTCAGCAACACGGTCGAAACGGGTATCCCCTGCTACGGTATAATGCTGAATACCAATTTGCTGAATGAGGGTTGCCGATTTTTGGTCCTGGAAAAAATAGTGTCTGATTTTATGCAGCGTTTCGTGATAAAATTTTCCATACCACCGGAATGGCGTATAATGGGGTAGGAAAATTACAGAAATAGCCAGCGCCGGAATGTTTTGCTTTTCCAGTTCCGATAAATAAAAAAACCAGTATTCATATTTTACAAAAAACGCAATAACAGGTTTTACCAGTTGAACAAGTTTTTTCGCATGCGACGGATTGTCGGTGGGCAGGTAACAAATGCAGTCGGCAATCGGATAGTTTTTCCTTACTTCATAACCGGAAGGTGAGAAAAACGTAAGAAATATTTTTATCGATGGAAATTCTTTCTTTAATCTTTCCATCACCGGACGGCCCTGTTCAAATTCGCCCAGAGAAGCGCAGTGAAACCAGGCCACCTGATCCGTGGTTGCAAGGCTATCAGAGAATTGTTGTATCTGCCTGAATACATCTTTTCTTCCCCGAACAAATTTTCTGATTTTCCTATTGAAGGGATATGCCAGCCAAACCCCTGCCTGAAAGACAATTGGAAAAACGCGATTAATAATCAAATCTTCTTTTTTTTAGGGATGCAAAGCTAAAGAATCCTTTTTAAAGGAAACACCTCACATCCACTAAAATTCCAGATCAGCTACCTGCGAACCTTTACGGTTTAGATTTGTAATGAATTCGCGGTAAACTGTTAAGCCGCTCGGCACTTGATTCGGGAGTGATATCCCGCTGCGGATCGCCCAGCATTTCGTATCCTACCCGAAACTTTTTAATAGTGGCAGAGCGCAGCAAAGGAGGATAAAAATGGTGATGAAAATGCCAGCCTGCATGGGCTTTCCCATCGGTCGGAGCCTGGTGGATTCCGGCGGAGTAGGGAAAGGAAACCTCAAACAAATTGTCGTAAATAATAGTAAGCTCTTTCAGTATTTTAGCATACATTTCCTTTTCCTGCCCAGTGAACTGGCCGATATGCTGAATATGCCTTTTGCTGATGATCATGGTTTCGAAAGGCCAGAATGCCCAGTAAGGTACCAATGCTACAAAGCTTTCATTTTCCGCGATAATCCGTTTTTTTTCTTTCAGCTCAAGCTGAACGTAATCGCTTAACAAACTTTTGCCTTTTTCCTGATAATATGCCTCCTGGGTGGTGGTTTCTTTAGCCGGTTCGCCCGGAACATGGCTTTGGGCCCAGATTTGTCCGTGCGGGTGCGGATTACTACAGCCCATTACGCTACCTTTGTTTTCAAAAATCTGAACATAATTGATAAAAGGTTTACTGCCCAAATCAAGATATTCTTTTTGCCAGAGGTCTACCACCTTGATAATATCTGGAAGTTCCATTTCCGGCAGGGTAAGGTCGTGGCGAGGCGAAAAGCAGATGACTTTGCAAATCCCCAGTTCGCTGACAGCTTGTAATAAACCTTCCTTTTCAAAATTTCCACTGGGCACGTCCGCCTGTAAGGCACCAAAATCGTTCTGGAAAATAAAAGTATCGGCATAGGGCGGGTTCTCAATGCCACCGGCGCGCGTATTGCCAGGACATAGGTAACAGGTCGGGTCATACGACGGACGCGCATCTTCCTGATTCTTTTCAACCTGCCCCTGCCAGGGACGTTTTGCCCGGTGCGGCGACACTAAAATCCATTCACCCACTAAAGGATTATACCGGCGGTGTGGGTGCTCTGCTATATCAAATGTTGACATGGTTACATGCTTTTGTTAAAAAAGGCAAAATTGCTTTACAAAACTACAGGATGGTGGTGCCGTCTACAATGTCGCCGATATAAACTTGCGGATCTTTGTGCATGGCTTTCTGGTAAGCTTTGGTTACCTCAGTGGTGAATTTCTCCAGACCGTCCTCTTTAACCAAGTTGATGGTACAGCCGCCAAAACCACCCCCCATCATTCTGGCACCTATTACGGCATCGTATTTCCTGGATTGGTCTACCAGAAAATCCAGTTCCTGGCAGCTTACCTCATACATCTTGCTCAAGCCTTCGTGGGAGGCATACATTTTCTCACCAAATTCTGACAGGTTACCCTGCAACAAGGCTTTACAGGCATCTTCCACCCGCTGGTTTTCTTCTACTATATACTTACACCGCTGGAAAATAACCGGTTCCATTTCGCTTTTATATTGTTCCAGCATGGGCAGTGTCACATTCCGAAGACTGGTTACAGAAGGGGCGTGTTTTTGCGCAATGGCTACTCCTTCCTCGCATTGTTTTCTTCTTACATTATATTCGGAAGAAGCCAGCGAATGGCCTACATTGGTATTGATCAGCACAATTTTATAGCCGGTTATCTCAAGTGGAAAAAACTCGTAATCCAGCGAACGGCAATCGAGTTTAATTACATGATTTTTTTTGCCGAATGTACTGGCAAACTGGTCCATTATACCACATTGCACTCCCACAAACTCATTTTCAGCCTTTTGCGATAGTTTTACCAACTGAATTTTTTCAATGCCAAAATCGAACAAACAATTCAGTCCGGCAGCGAGGCCGCACTCTAAAGCGGCTGAGGATGACATGCCGGCGCCAAGGGGTATATCACCCCCAAAAACACAATCGAAACCCTGCACGTCATACCCGGCATTTTGCAGTTGATCCACTACACCCATCAGGTAGTTGGGCCATCCTTTAGGAGAGGTTTTTACCTTATCTAAAGAAAAGCTGAAGTGCCCGTTTATGTCGTGGGCATATAAATTACACTTTTGTGTATTGTTTTTGGCCAGCGCAAATACAATTTCTTTATTAATGGCTGCAGGCAACACGAAACCCTGGTTGTAATCAGTGTGTTCACCAATCAGGTTCACCCTGCCTGGCGAACGAACCATAAGGGGCGTGGCAGCAGATATTTGCTGAAATTTTTCTTTTATAACAGAATACTCCACAATCGTTTTGTCTTAAAAAACCAGATAAAAATTCTTACCAGAAAATAATATACAAGGCTGCCAGAATACCGCAAATGGCCAATGCGCCCATATTAAATTGAGGGCTGGTTTTAAATAAGCCCGGATTAATATCAACTCCTTTCGGATTGTTTTTGCTTTTCGGGTCGGCCAGGCTGATAATAATCATGATTACTGCTATGATCAAAAACACAATCCCCATCCTGTTTATAAAAGGAATATTTGGTGTAAGAAATTTAAACAAGGTGGATAGCGGAATGGTAAGTATGGCAGCTGAGAGCGCGGCGGCCGCATTCGTCCTTTTCCAGAAAAACCCGAAAGCAAAAATAGCGAATACCCCTGGTGAAACAAATCCGGTATATTCCTGAATATATTGAAAAGCCTGATCCAGCACGCCCAACGAAGGTGCTACCAGGGCTGCGATGGCAAAAGCAATTAGCGCAACTGTTCTTCCGGTGCGTACCAGGGTACCTTCCGATGCGTTCTTATTAATGTAGTTTTTGTAAATATCCATTGTAAAAATGGTAGAGGTACTGTTGGCCATAGAAGCCAGCGAAGAAACAATTGCGGCGGTTAACGCGGCAAAAGCCACCCCTTTTAGTCCGGAAGGTAATAAGTTCAATAATACCGGATAGGCTTTGTCTGATTTAACAATACCGGTTACACTGTCGGTCATGGCCTGGGTAAAAGCCCCGGAAAGTTCTTCATTTTCCACAATAACGTAAGCGGCGATTCCAGGGATTACCACAATCAGTGGGATTAATAATTTCAGGAATCCGGCGAATATTACGCCACGTTGCGCTTCGTCGAGGTTTTTCGCTCCTAATGCCCGCTGGGTAATATACTGGTTAAAACCCCAGTAACTCAGGTTTACAATCCACATACCGCCAATTAACACACTGAGGCCGGGCAAATCCTGGAAAGCGTCGCGGGTACCCCCTTTGCCATCAGGAATCATCATTTGCCCTTCACTTAATATCATATGGAAATGATCGGGAGCTGCCTTTCGCAGCGTGGCAAACCCCTTCATTATACTGCCATCACCCACTAATTCCAAGGCCAGATAAGTAGTAGCCAAACCTCCTAATACCAGAAAAACCACCTGTACCACATCCGTCCAGGCTACGGCAGTAAGTCCGCCATAAATAGAATACAGAATGGCAAAAAGAGCCAGCCCTACAATGGCATAACCCATTGGAATACCCATTACAGTCTCAATGCTGAGCGCACCCAGATACAATACGGAAGTCAGGTTGACGAACACGTAAATTAAAAGCCAGAAAATAGCCATTACGGTGCGAACTGTTTCGTTATAACGTTGCTCCAAAAACTGGGGCATGGTATAGATTTGCTTTTTCAGAAATATAGGCAAGAAGAATTTTCCCACGATAATGAGCGTAGCGGCGGCCATCCACTCGTAAGTTGAAATAGCCAAACCCAGGGCAAAACCGGAACCTGACATGCCAATAAATTGTTCGGCAGAGATATTAGAGGCGATCAGAGAGGCGCCGATGGCCCACCAGGGTAAAGAGCGACTTGCCAGGAAGTAGTCCTGAGAATCTTTCAAATGGCCTTTTTTATCTCTGGAAACCCATAGGCCCAGTGCGATAATGAAAATACAATAGCCGACGAATATACCGATATCAAGTCCTGTAAAATGCATGGGTAGTTTTATGTTAATATAAGCAAGTGAATTGGTAGTGATAAATTCACACAAGTATTGCAAATATTCTATTAGGATAAAAGTTAATTTTAAATTTTATGTTATATATAAAAGTGACATTCGTTGAGCCGGGGTACTTAAACAGGTGCGATAATAAAAGCGTTATACATTGATAAACCCTGAACAGTAGCAAAAGTATCTCCTTATTTAGTCGGAATTGATGCGCTGCCTGTGCAGTAAAATGGAAACCTTATCTATTTTAAAAGAGCAGGCCTTATGATTAATTATGATTAAAAATATTTGATGGAAGTAACCCTAACTGATAAACATAAATACCACATGTTCCGGAAAATTATTTTTCCTGTTCTGTTGGGTTGTGTAACCCTGATTTCAAAACAAGGATATACGCAGCATAGTCAGAAAGAATATTATGAACATGGAAAAGTAAAAGCTGAAGGACCCATGGTTAATGGAATGAAAGAAGGAAAATGGATCGGATATTATCCGAATGGAATAAAAAGTATAGAAGAAACCTATCATAAAGATCAACTGCACGGCGAAGTGGTATATTATGATTTTTCAGGTAAACTGATGGCTGTTGAAAACTGGGAAAATGGCGTGGAACAGGATTCTGCCTGGTATTATTATACCGAT
>JBGTIS010000158.1:0-2023 GCA_041745535.1 Cyclobacteriaceae bacterium
TTTGGGATCAACCATCTGTTAGGCTAATTCAATACACACATTATGGCTAAAATTGATCTTTCCACTTTCTGGTCAGGCTTTTCCAATCAACCCCTGCCTCCTAAGGCAGCACCGGACATAAGTTCCGCGGCAGTTACTCAAAAAACGGTGCCTGCATCGCAGGCACCAAAGCCCAGGCGGCTTCTTTCCATAGATGCGTTGCGTGGTTTTGATATGTTGTTTATTTCAGGAGCAGGCACTTTCTTGCTTTTGCTGGAAAATAAAACCGGATGGGCATGGGTGGATGCACTGGCTTTGCAGATGGAGCATCCCGACTGGCATGGATTTACCTTCTACGATTTTATTTTTCCGCTCTTTCTTTTTATCGCAGGGGTTTCACAGCCTTTCTCCCTTCACAAAGCCCGGATATTGGGCATGGGTAATACAGAAATTTATCAGAAAGCTTTTCGTCGCCTGCTCATTCTCATTCTGCTGGGTATTCTGTATAAGAATGCGCCCATCCCTTTTTTCGATCCTTCCCAAATCCGCCTGGGCAGTGTATTGGGTCGAATCGGATTTGCGGGCTTTATCACTACTATCCTTTATCTGAATTTTTCTTCCAGGGCACGGTTTGCCTGGGTAGGAGGCATATTGTTGCTGTATTACGCGGCTCTGTTTCTTATTCCAGTACCCGGCTATGGGGTCGGAAACCTTTCTTTTGAAGGCAACCTGGTAGGGTGGTTCGACCGTACTTTTCTTCCCGGCAGGTTGTTGCAGGGCACTTACGACGAATTAGGGCTGCTTACCCAACTGCCTGCGCTTTGCCTGACCGTGCTGGGGGCTGCCGCCGGAGATATCTTACGAACCACACAAAAAGACAGCAGGAAACTGCGACTTCTTTTATTGGCAGGGGGTGCTTGTATTGGACTGGGCCTGGTATGGAGTTTACATTTCCCTATTAACAAACATTTATGGACCAGCTCGTTTATCCTGCTCACAGCGGGTTTAGCTTTTTTAGTGCTTGCCTTGTTCTTCTGGATTATTGATGTGCTTCAATACCAGCGATGGGCATTTTTCTTTAAAGTGATTGGCATGAATTCACTTACCATTTACCTGGCCTATCGCTTTATTGATTTTCAGCATACCTCCCGACTGCTTTTCGCGGGTTTATATGCGCCGGCACCTGAAGCCTGGCATGAAGTATTTCAGGCCCTGGGTGCGCTGGCGCTGGTATGGCTGTTTCTTTATTTTTTGTATCGGAACAAACTGTTTTTAAAGATTTAATCGGACCTGACGCTTTTAATTTCTTTGATGTACTTAGTAATTGCATCAGGTGGTCATCCGGATACTGATGGCACAAAAATCTTCCAGTTTGCTAATGCTGATCGCAATGGCGGCGCCATTAGCCTGTACGGCACAATCTCCCTGAGTGCGCAGTACCTGATGGTTTGATAAAGTCTTTTCTTTTACTCGCAAGGTTACCTGTATGTCGGTTACGGGTAATACACGCCGTACAGGCCGCACCGTGCCGGAAGTGGTATTCACCAGGGAAAGGATGTAATGGCCGTGGGTTTGCATCGATTGTGTAAGCCCGATGTGTACACTTTCGGGGGCCGTACTTTCTACCAATAATTTTTCTTCCAACAAATATTTTACCCCTCGCAACAGCAGGTTGCGCATATCCGGATGTCCGATTTCGTGGCTGACCTGATCGGGTTGATTGGCGAAATACAGTACTTTTCCCTGTCCGTATCGGTTTTCCACCACCGTAGGAAATTCCTTTGCCCATTCGTCTACCCAGGCTTTTTCAGGCGGCTGGTTATGTACCATGGGAATATAGCTGCATATCATTTCAGCACTTTCTACCGGCTTACACAACAGGGTATACCCGGCATTGATCAGCAGTTCTGTTTTTTCGCTATCGGGTTGCACCAGCGGGTGCTGAGGTTGTACAATGTACTGGTAATGATCTTTCCGTGTGTTTACCTTTTTGCCGGTATAATGGCAACCGAAAACTGCTGCCAGTTCAAAATCATTTCTTTCC
>JBGTIS010000159.1:0-31143 GCA_041745535.1 Cyclobacteriaceae bacterium
GGATGTGTCCATACAAGCACTCATTTCCACATCTACCAGGAAATATTCGAAAAGCTGGTTGGCATTGATGATATTACGCTCGGCCATTGTATCAGTCGCAAGGATAAAGCTGATCAAGGCAGCCTTCTGGTGTTCCCGCAAAGTATCGTTCAGTGGTTTGGCTACCAGAAGCCACTGTTCCGGATCATATTTGGTTTTGGCGGAATGAATGATTTCGTTTGCTATTGCAGGAGTTGGTTGAGCTTGTGCCCACTTGAATAGCTGCTCAGCGCTAACACCAATTCTTTGACTGATGCTTAAAGCCTGTTGAAGCGTGAGCATTTTTATTTCATTGCTAAACGCCAATCCGCCTAAGTTAAAGCCATCTACACCTACCAGGAAGTCAACTTCTTCAGGTGGCCAGGCTGATGCCTTTTTCAATAATTCAATGGATACTTCACGCGAAGGAGCAGCAAACACGTCCACCCAATCCGCTTCCAATTGGAGAAGTGTATCGCGCCAGGTGAACAATTGCGCCAGGCGTTTCCATGTACCGAAAAATGGCGCATTGCCTATGATGGGTTCTACCGGAATGCTGTTCAGATTAAACCCATCGAAGTCAGTTGGATGCGCATGCAAATATGATAGTTCCTTACGCGTTATCCGGAAACCCTTCAATAGATTAGCTACCTTATCTATCCGTAAATAACTTTGACGGAAATTGTGCTTTGTGGCTTCGGTTAACTCTTCGTTGGTTTGCAGGGTTAGGAAGTCCATCATAATGCTCTGCGCTGCATCAGAAGAAGAATGCAGAATCTCTATGAGTAATATTTCAACCAACTGGCTCTCAATGTTGAATTGTTCGCTTAAAGTTTGAATTACCAGTTGGGTGCTTAGGGTTACCCGAATGTAATCAACCAGCCTGGTGAGGATATAGTTCCGTTTATCTGTTATTGCGGTATTTTCATTATTTAGAAAAAGCGTAGCTTCCGTTACATCCAAAAAGGAAGCAAAATACTGCTCAATAAAAGCGGTTTGATCTTCTACTGTTGATTCATCTTTTTCTTCATCAAACTGCGTTTCGATTATCCGCATCGCATCTCCGACAAACTTATTTGGTTGCGCCGCAAATTCGGCTGGTACAATCATCGCCAGTTTTGCGCGAAGCATGTCACCTGTTGGGTCTTCCTCGAGTAACTGCTCATTGGCAATTGTCAAAAGCTCCTGTTGCAAATTATCCCTGAAAGTTGAAATCACTATGTCCAGGGGTTCAAGCGGTTTTGCCGGATCATCTACGGAGCTACATATGTATTTTAAAAGGGAAACTGAAAATCCGGAATTCTTAATTTTTTCCACCAGTTCCATAAACACCAGCGTCTGGGCAGGATCACCTTCCACTAAAGGTTCAAGACCAGACATTGCCCTAACCGCCATCATATCGCGAACACTTATTCTAAGTGACCGCGCTAATACCGCATAGCGATGTAAAATGGAAAGATTAGACAGGTTGAGGGGTACCTGGCCATTATTTAATCCTTTGGCGAAATAGATTGCCGTCAGGTCCTCGGCGTTTAACCGTAAAGCAGCTATAATCGCCGGTGTTTTTTCCGCAAGGGTTTTGGGTGTTGCCAATTCAGCGGATAATAATTCAGATGCGTCTGCATTCAACTGAAAATCCGGATCTGTGGGATTCAGGATTCGCTTATTGAGAAACAGGCGATGGTATAAAGCATTATCGCCTTTTGTTCCTATGATTGACCAAAGGCTAAGTAAGACATCGCGTTTTAAATCCAGTATTGCCTGCACCTCTTTCAAAGCAGCCAACTTTTGTAATAATTCCGGAGTAATATCGGTCACCTTTAGCGCAATCAAAGCCTGGTCAAGTTCTTCAAAGGACCAGTTCAGCTTCCGGGCCAGCCGGATGAAACGATGGATCCGTTGTAACCGCTCTTCCGTTAAATGCTCGATTTTAGTCTGAGATAGCTCGCAATGCGGCTCATCGCCAGGCTGGCTGAGTAGCATCACCATACCTGGATTTACGAAGTCAGCCTCGAGCAATTGCAGCAACTCATCATAATTGGTTTGCGTTCCTTGCAGGAATTCTGAAACTACCGCAAGACTTGTGACCCAGTTCGCATTGCCGGATTGAAATCCATAAAATTCTCTGAGCGGACTCGGATTTGCCCCGGTGAGTACATCCCGTTCGGCATTGGAAATATAGAGTGACTCACAGGCTATCTCAAGATTAGAGGGAACCAGGTTGCGTTGAAAGGCCTGCATAACTTTATGCAGGGGAACTCCCAAATGCTCCAAATATAATCTCGCTATTGCCAGCGGCCGGTTAAAAGGAAGGTTAAATGGGTACACTGCCCCGTCCAGCATTTCATAAGCCAGATCAATGATGTACTGAGGATTAATGCTAAGTTCTTCTGCTGTTGCGGATCCGTTGTCGTTGGCGGCATCCGCAGTCAATTGGCCGTGTACGATATAAAATTCCAGTATTTCATTCACCAGGTCAATGTAGGGCATCGGAGTATTGGTATTCTCACAGGTCAGCGGTATATGTTCAATATCCGGACGTCTTTGGCGCAAGGCGGCAAGCGGTTTGGTGCCGCTTTTGGGATTAATGAACTGTAAAATGTCTACCAGGTAGGCCGCCGGGCTGTAAACAGAGCGGCAATGTGAGCAGGCGCATAAATGGTAGGAGCCAAAAAGTGAAGTAAAGTTCGGCATTGCATCGGGCGAAGTTGGTGTGCCCATCACGATTGGCGAAATATCGGTAATAGATTGTTTTACACTGGTAACGGCCGCGTTCACGGAGGAGCAAATATTTTGCGCCCTCGAGTAATACGCCCTTACGGTTGATGCTCCGCCCATTTTCTCCTTGAATAGTTCTACACAGGCTTTTTCCGACATGCTGGTAAAATCCTGTGCAGAATGAATGCCTTCTTCCATCAAGGCATCCAAATGCTCAAAACGGGTGGCAATCCGGAGAACACGTTGAATTTGTTTTAACTCTGTTCTTACTTTTTCAGGATCAGCGATACCATTTAATGCCTGCGGATTTTTTTCAAAGTAGGCGTCGATTGAAGCTTCGCGTAGTTCCAGGTCCTGTGTCTGCTCCAGCACTTTCAACAGCGGCTGATTTCTTACCGCTTTCTTTTCCAGGCCCGCTTTTACAAAAGCGGTGGGAAAAGCCTCCCGGGCAACTTCCATTATCGTACCTGCATACCGGGTGATTTTAGCCTCCCGGGTTTCTTCAGGATCGCCTGACGGAATTCCTTCGATGATCTCATCTGAGGCTGAAATGGCCTGCTCCAGGGCTGCTTCATCCAGCCTGGCCAAATCCCGCGGTGACAAAATATTCAATCCCTGCAGGGCGCTCACGAGCTGGGTATTGTTCTGTGTAATCAATCCCAATTGTAATGTAGCCTGCAGGGGTTCCACCACCCCATTGAATTGCGGATTCTCCTGCAGCGATTGCCAGAATTCTTCAATCGTTCCTTCGTGTTCGAAATACGATTTTAAAAAAGTAGTTTGCTGTGCTGTCGTAATGCCGGCAGTTCCAAACAATCTTCGAAAGGACTGACTAACCGGGTCGGTTTCATTCGTTATTAAATACGTTCCTGCCAATTCTGTTAACTGTTGAATAACTGCATTAAGCTGGCCTTTCAAAAATGCAGGGATTATTCGTTGCTGCACACTTTCTTCAAGAGCAGTTCGGAGTAGCTTGGATGATAGTACAAGCAGCGATGAAAGTTCAGTTGGTAATTTCTGGCGAAAGAGTCCATAAAAAACCTCGGGCCTGATGCGGGTATCTGTTGCGTATGTATGGGCAGTGGTAATAAAAGCCAGATGCAATTCATCAATCCCTGTTTCGCTATTTAAAAAAGAAATATCGCTTTCTGTCAGGTCCTTAAATTGTATTCCGTCAAGTAGTGGCGTAAGCGTCACGATATGCCGTTCCCATTCGGAAAGTCGTCCTTCGGTGGCTTCCAGTACAAAATTTACAACCTCCTGCGCTGAAGCGTTAAAGATAACCGGGGAAACAGCAAGCTCTTTCTTATCACTATTTGAAACGCGAACAACGAGGTCCGCGAACTCCTTTTCAGCCCGTTGAAAGCGTGCCGAGGTGTAAGAAATCAGGTAAGCTCCTTTCGCATCCGTTTTATCACCACCCAGCGGCTGTTCGCTGCGCAAGTCTTTGTCAAAAGCCTGGACGATCAAACCTGTTATTGGTTTTCCATCTTCATCCTTTATGATACCGGAAACAATTCTCAGGAGTTCAATCGGGGTATCCAGGTTGAACTCTACCGGAAGATCAATGTTAATTCTTGTTTTCGGGTTGTGTTGGACTTCGCTTTCACCGAGTAATGTGTCACCGTTGAATACACGGATAAATATATTTGGCCCGACTACAGGTAGTCCGTCTGTCTGAGGGTTTTCAATATCAAATACGATATCGTACTGCCCGGCTGCGTCCGTTAGCATATCCTTACCAACAAGGATTGGTTCTTTGGATGATTGATTAAATGCGCGAACCATAAGGCCCTTTAATGGTTCAGCCTGGAGGTTGGTGATGCGGCCGGTGAGAATGTAGGTAGCCATAATATTAATTTTAAAAATAATTCTTGTTTATGATAAGTGTCTTCAAGGGATTAAATGAACTCCTGCCACAAGTAGTTCTCTCACATACCAACGCCTCATACTTGCGCCAGTTGGGGCAGGGTTTCGGACAGCAGGTATTAAATCCCAAATTGCTTTCTCATATTTCCTAACTGTTCCAAAACCTGTTCACGGGTAGCGTTTGGCTTCTGTACGAAAAAATCTTCCCAGGTCTGGTTCCAAAGTCCTCCTGCATGACTTGAGCCACCATGAACATGCTTTAAGTGAGTATCTGGATTTAATGTCACTTTATACTGCTCTATATCAATACCTAAACTTTCAAAGTGAGACCTTAACTGCACTGGCAAAAGATGATGGTCGTGCGGATTGGGCACGAATTTTCGAATCTTACCACCGCCTGCTAAGAACGCATCCTTAGCCTTTTCTGCTGCAGCAGCTTGTGCAGCTTTAGTAGGTGGAATTGTAGTCAAGGAAGAGCCAGTCGAAGGTGATTTGATTCCCACTTTGGGGACCGGTTCGGCTACAGCTGGCGAAGGCGTCCTCCCTCCAGAAGTAGGTGTACCCCCATCACTATACTTAGGTGCTTCTGGTCCTGCTTCTAAGGATCCGTTTTTCGACTCCATCATCATAATACCTGTGGCCTTTGCACCCTGAGCTAGAGCATCTAAAGGCTTTCCAGCTGCAACTGCGGCCTTTCCACTAGTTACTACAAGGCCCTCTGCCGTAGCTAACGCGGGGGTGCCTGCCTTAACGGTTGCCGCGACTTCCTTTGCGGCGGCTACAGCACCTGTTCCAGCATTTTTTGCTGCACCTGCTGCAGCAAAAACTGATACAATATCCGCTGCTCCCAGAACTACATCTATAGATCGACTAGCTGATTTCTCCTTTGCACCAGGTTCGTTGGGGTGAGTTTCTGCATAAACTACATCGCCCATAGCTTCGCCCGTGTCTTTCACCAAATGGCCAAGACCAATAACTACTGCCTTTGCAACACCTGGAATACCTTCCTTGTTTAACAACTCTTCCATTGCCGCGGGGGCATTAACAAAAGCCTCGCCTCGTTTTGCCAAATTATCCATCTCTGCTTTTGAAACTGAATCCTGAGGGTTAACCAAGTCATCTAATGCTTCCTCCAACCAAGACAAGGTTCCACTTGGATCACTAAGCTTGATTGGATTACATCTAACGTAGAGGTATAAATTCATAGTATCGGCCATTCCCATCGGATCGCAGCTCGCCCACCTCCCCAACCAACCCGCATAATACCTTGCTCCATGATAATTCAATCCCGTTTCTTCATCCCGTTCTTTACCGGTATACCGATAACGTTTAGGCATTTCTGTTTGATTGCGGGTTGCCTGGTAAGCCGTGCTGCCATAAGGATAATACTCCTCGTAAGAAATAATATCTGCCTTCTCATCTGCTTCCAGGCAAGCAGTCCCTAAATGATTGCTGTACTGGTAGCGTATTAAATCCTGTAAACCCTGGTCAATCCCTTCTCTTCTGGTTTCTATTATTGCAATCCGCTGCTTATCATCCATGATATGGAGGGTTTCCCTTTCAAGGTTTAAAACATTTCCCTGCTTTTCCCTGTAAATTTCGTAACCACCTAAATAAATTCTTTCTTTAACGAGATTTCCATTTTCTATCACCTTGCGTATCCGCTGCCCGGAGCTATCATATATATAATGTGCAATGCCACCCCCTCCTAAATCCACTTGCTTCAATTGGTCGGCATAATTCCATACAAGATTAAAGCTGCCGTTTTGCAGGTTAAGCATATTTCCATGTTCATCATATTGGTAGTTGGTAACATCGTTGCCTACTGTTGTTGTTATGAGTTGGTTGTTATTGGTGTTACATACAAATGCTCTTGTCCAGCGGTGCTGGAATTGTGCATTGCCGGCATTGTGTATCATGTGCAGCATGTTGCCTGCGCTGTCATATTCATAGAACTGTTCATAGCGCTGCATGGCATTCATATCGCCGGGCAATGTCAACCGGTTGCCATTAAAATGCGTTTTATCATTATCAAACTGGTCGCAGGCAGCGTTTTGCCCGGCATGTTCTCTACCCGTTGCTTTTATCAGGCGATAGATAGCATCGTATTCATAATTACCATGCGGCTCAACCATAGCATTGTTAAAGAAGATGGCTTGCTGTGCGTTGTCAATGATGGTGGTTATATTTCCTGTTGGGTCGTAGGTGTAATTCAGATCTTGCAAAATGTCCGCTCCAAAATTGCGGGTGGTCAATAACCGTTTCAGCCTGAAGGTTTCAGGTTCGTATTGATAGGAGGTAGCAGTATTATTTCCATATAATATTCGTTCCCTTTGTCCCTTGGCATCGTAATCAATATTTCTTACAAACTCTACTGTTTCATTCGTTCTGTTTAAAAATGCCTGTAAGGTTTCCAGCAGCCCTGCCTCATTGTAACCGGGCATTACGACACTATCGTCGGGCATCGTCATTTCAACAGGGCGGTTAAGGGCATCGAATGTAGAGGAACTGGTGAATGTTTCGCTTTCCAGCAAAGCTGCTGGATCAGCTACGTTCCAGTCTACTACCAGCTTATATTCTGTTGCTAATCTTTTGTTACCTGATATTGCATTGCCTTTAAAATCATATTCTGGTGTTTCTACCCTTCCCGATTGGTCAAAACTTTGGAAAGGCTTACCCCTAAGGTTACGCACCTTATCATTTGGCTGATCCTCACCATAAAGGGTCAGTCCGATTAATTTTTCAGGAGAATTTTGTAATAAGCCTTCAATCAGCCATTGTTTTATTGCCCTATGCAAAACATCATACTCAGAATGGAAACGATGGTTTCGGCTATCCCAGGCATATACCGTTTTACCCATCGCATCATTAAACATCCAACGTTCCCCCGCATCCATACTATCCTGGAAAACTTTAGCTCCCAGCATATCGTAGTTGTATTTCAACACGATATTATCACGGGCGTCAATCACCTTTCGCTGGTTGCCTTCAATATCCAGTTCAATACGGGTATGATAAAATTCTTCTCTCGTAACGTTCGTCTTATCAACGAATTTATTGTGGTCAATAGTGAAAAATGAACGGCCTAAGCTATCGAGATGTACTGTGGATGGCGTATCATAATGAACTGTTGCTTTTTGTGCCGCTTCCAGTTCTTCTGTGCCCTTTGCCCCGCCTATACGCTGTATAAACCAATCACTGTCCATCACCGTATCATTCACATCATAATTTTTTTGGAACCAGCCATCAAACTCCACTTTGGAGAAAGTACCGTTGGGCAGTTCAGTTTTAATGAGTCTTCCAACAGGGTCATAAAAGAGGATGGGCGTTACACCAATTTCCACCAACTCTTTTGAATCTTCGTATTGATGCGTTACAGAGAAATAAGGCTCGTATTGTTTTACGGGTTTGCCTTTGTTGTTTAATACGGTTCGTCCATTTCCAACCCAGCGCGGGTTAGCGTTTTCTACCAATTCTTTTTGTCCCGTTACCAGGTTCATCTTCCATGCATCACCACTTTCTGCCTGTATTTTTTTCATTGCTACGCTGCCTAATCCATCAGAATATTCAAAGCTGTATTGTAGCTTGGAAGGAATATCTGCATTTACACTATCCTGGTGATGGGTTTCACGAACAACGGTAGCCACTGCAACGGGAAGCGTTCCATTTGAATTTTTGTAACGATCAAAATCATAGACAAACCGGCCGGAAGCATGTTGCAACAAACCGGTGCCATTCGCTTTGGGATCAGTAAAGAAATCATTGATCTCATTTTGCGCCAGATCAATTTCAAGATTAACAAGATCATCCGCTTCATTACCTTTTCCTTTTACGGCAGCGCCAACCACCAACCCCAGTGTATCAAAACATACTTCAGAATAATTGTCGTTTGGATCTTTAATCAATGTGGGGGCAAGCATCCGGAAATCAAAATTTCCGGCAGTCACAATATTGCCAACCGCGTCTTCTGTTTCTTCTATCAATAAGTGATAATTAGAGTAGAATTTTATAGCAGTGGAATTTCCGAAAGGATCTATATAACGATCCGGTATATAAAAATGCTCATCAGGATTTACAGGAAACTCCACAGTACCCGAAGGAATCCACCATTCATTGTTATTGTCTGTGACAGGGAATAGACTCTGAGCTATAAAATCATCAGATAAACGATATTGGCCATCCATAAACATCTGATCAGTGACCTTTGAGCCATATATCTCATCAATTAAAGATTGGGTATATGCCAGCTTGTACGTTTCGTGGGATAAGGCTAATGATTGCAGGTGGTCAAGTGGTAAGGGTGTGATGGTATCATTCGCCAGGTATAGTGTTCTTACATGTTCGATCAGTCTTTTTTGCACACCGCTTGTCGCTTCCTGCTCGTATGGAAGCAGCAAGGCACTCAAAAAACTCCCGGCGATCTCATCCACATTAAAATACTGGCCGGTATTTTTATTCAAACCAGTTATCTCATATGTTTGGGTTTCTGCAGGCGCCCGTAGCCGGTGAACATGCGGCTGGTCTATATCATTGATAATATCATTGGTATAACTGTTTTTTGTATACGTGATGAACATTTTATCCTGCTCTTGCTGCACCCGTAGCGGCAAGGAAAGATTTTTGGTCGCACGCCTGTACACAACAGCGGCTGTTTCTTCCATATTTCCAAACTCATCAATAATCGTATTCAGCGAATGGGCGATACGGGGATCGCTATCATTTCGTTCATAGTTATAAGCAATGGCTTCACTCTCCAAAACAAGGAATACAGCATACCTATTATGTTCTTTTGGCTGTAGCACCCTGATGTTGCAATTATGTTCCGCGACAGAATAAGGTATTTCTTCTTTAGCAGATCCATCCAATGCATAAATTTCCTGCCGCAATACCATGCCTTTGCAAGCCCGTAAAGCTTCACGGTATTCAACTGCGGTTAAGTCATGGTTTAGCAATTCAGTATTTAACAGCGCATCGGGCAGGTGATATTCTTCAAAGGAGGTATTGGTATAATATTCCTCTTCGAACAACTTCAAAATTTTATCTCGCCTAAAAAATACACCGGTATGAAACCATGTCTTTGTTTTTACCGGCGGCTGATGAAGCTGCGCATCTACAATATTGGAAGCGTCTTGTAGTATCCATTTATCATATTGGTCTGTATCATCCTGCTCTACTAAGCTAAAACCGCGGAATTCCCGTTCTTCATGATCATAATAACCGTTGCGATAGATATATTCATTGATAAATTTTGCGTTGGTTATTCTTTCCCAGACTTCAACCCGGCTCACGCATTGTACCGGGAATGGAAGCTTTGTGATCCATGGAGTGCCGGCTTTTTTATCCTTCAGGTAATAAAAAGTTGAACTCTTATATTCAATGGTAGTTTCCTTGCCAAAATTGTTTTTGTAAAAGCGCATGATGTGCGGCTTTCTTTCTCCCATCAGGTTAATGTACCGCATGGGAGCATGCGTATAATCTGGCAAAGCTGAAGACCATACAATACAGGAAGTACCAATTCCTAACAGATCAATTACAGCAAGCTGATTGGGCAGTTCGGTGGTAAGGAATGGATCAATTTCACAGGGCGTACTCCAGCCATTGCCGCTAAGATTAAGCCACGCCTTAAATTTATTCTTGCCGAGGTATAAAATATCTGTAGCGCCTGTTCCGCTTACATCAGCCAGGTGCAGATAAGAAGGATTGAACTGTTCAGGATAATCAAAGACAGGAGCATGGCTCATATTCACTTTCGCGCCAAACCTTCCAAATCCAAGGTTTGGCCAATAATTAATCTCCCCGTTTCTGATACGAACGATGTCGGTAAGTCCATCTCCACTCATATCAGCAAGAAAAATACTCTGTGTGCTGTCAGCAAAAATAATAGCGGGACCTTTTTCTTCATCAAAAGGTTGAGAACTGAATTCAGCCGGGTCATAGCCTTTTATACCTTTTGCGGGATACCAGGTAAAAACATTTTCTTCCGACACGACCAGTTCAGGCATCCCATCACCATTAAGATCAATGAACCTGGCATTAGGGTCACGGAAATCCTGGTTGGGCATTTGTTCAAAACTGCGGAAAGGTTGCCATTCATTATCGTCCGACAATTCAAAATAGCCTTGCACATCCCCATTATTGATAACAACTTGCTTTTTGCCGTTTCCCTCAATGTCCTGTAGTTGCAATGTTCCGTTTGAAATCCCGGTAAAGGATGGTTTAGGCACTACTTTATCAGCGATGGTGAATTCGCCATTACCCAGATTGCTTTTATAGAACCATGCATCTGCCTGTTCTGTTAATATCCCTGAAATGCCTTCATTGTAAAGATCCACCCATTGATAATTGTTGGATAATCCAACAGGGGCATTCATTATATTTTCAGGTGAAATAGATTCGATCGCTGTATTCCAGTTAAGCTCATTGTATTCAAACTCCATAGGGGGCAGCGATTTTGAACTGTATTCACCTGTATCCTTATTTCTTAAATAGCCGGTTTGAGTAATGGATTTTAGATAGGTAACTTCTATCGGTTGATTGGAATTTGCTGCCTGGTATTGATAGGTTATATCCAGTGATTTCACGAGGCAGTTTTTTGCGCCATATGCTTCAATCATTTCATCAAAATGATGAAACATCAACACCCGCTGGCATAAGCGGTAAGTACGAATTTCAAAACCGGAGCGGTATTCCGAGAAGGCATCACTGCGGGCTTTCCATGGTGCTGTTTCTGTTGTTAAATTATCTGTATGTTCACCATAATCAAAAATCAGTTCAAAAAAATATTCCTGATCCTGAGGAATTTGGGTATTATATATTTCATCAAAATTGTTGGCATTATTAATATAGCCGGGATAGTAAGCTGTTCTGTTACCATATTTAACCCGTTTTAAATGCTTATTGGCAAACTTTGCCAGGCTATTAAAACGATTGCATTCATGCAGAAGATTTTGAACCTCCTCCAGATTTTCATCTCTGAATTCAAATAACATATAATTGCCTTTATCATCGAAGCTGAATTCAGGCAACCATTTGAAAATTCTGAATGAATCAAGAGGATCCGTTATCCGATGTGTTTCACTTTTTCCAAAGAAAGTAACCACGTTATCTTTGGTTGTCACCTTCCAGTAAAAAGTATTACTGTCAAAAGGTGTAATTCTTTCTATCCTTGAAAATCCGCCTTCTATCCTGGGGCGGTACTGTTTGATATGATAATTACCAGATGTCTTTTCTAAAGGGCTCCAATTATTTGATGCCTCAAGAAAAGGAACCAGGTCTTCAACACCGGAGAACATAAATACATCTTCTTCAGCTCCATCACGATAACGGGGTAATTGTTTATCTGTTTTGCGTTGTATGGCTGGAAAATCCACTCCCCATCCCAAGCCAAAGAGGCTGTTGCCAACACCTGAATTATAACTTAAAGCAAGTGCAGGTGAAAAACCATTTCTTCCAGGCGTGATAGGTAATGGAATGGAAAAGGCTGCTGTACCATTTACAGCATTCACCGAAAATTTTTCATCAATTGATTTTAAGGCCCCACCACCTTTGGGTAAATTTATCTGAGGAGCCTGTACCTGAAACGAATCATTTTGTTTTGAACCCGTTGCATTATGTCCGGAAGTAACCTTTCCATTATTACTATTTTTATAGTCATTTTCGGAGTTCTGATTAGGGTTAGATTGATTCGTTCCCATAAATCAAGGAGCTAAGTCTCCCCAAAGTATTACCAGATCTGGAGATAATTCAAATAAAAATGAAAAGTTTCCTGAGAATAATAAGATCCCCTAATAAGGAAGGGTACAGCAGAAGTATAGAAATTAGGAGGGTTATCTTAATATATAGAAAATGTAGATATTCTTTTTGAATTATACTATCTCTTTGTCGTATATATTTTGATACTTAAGGATAAAATAAAGATTCATTCCATGAATTGCAACTATGGTGTACCTTCCCCAAAACTGGAAATAAATAAAATTAATTTTATTCTGCACAAATTCTACCCGGTTGTTTTATATTGAAGCTGTTTAAACTTTTAGTTTTGGTTTAATTTTTCGTAAGAAAATGACTAAAAAGGCGATAAAACGCAGGCTCAACCAGTTTCTTACGGAGAATTCAAATCTGATTAATAAAGCTTTGAAGCCATCCATCCAGGCATTGGCATGCTCGATGACAGAACGATCTTGGTAAAGTTTATCGTCAAAAATATGGGTTCCACTTTGATAGGGTTCACTTATTGAATTAACTGAATTTCTTGGATTATCCTTGACATTGGCTATGATCTCCTGTTTTTGACAAGCCTGACGAAAATCCTGGGAATCAAATCCCGGATCCGCGTTAAGAAATAAGCCTTCCAGTTTGATGCCAGCTTCTTTGAGCAAAGTACAAATTTCCTCAAAGAGGGTTTGTATCTGGAAAAGGTCATGATGTTGGCCTTCTTGTGGGGTAGACATGGCTAATATCACACCTTGACTGTCTGACATAAATAAAGCATTTGCGGCCGCCGCTGCGGTTGTTTTACAGGCTTTTCGGCCCTGATAACCTGTCGCGTCCCCACCATTTTTCGCGGGTATGTGGCTACCATCAAATTCCACACTGGATAGGTCTAAATACTGTAAATTCGATTTTAACATATGCAGCCAGACCTGCTTCCAACAACCAGCCTTTGACCATTTATTGTAGTAGTAAAACACAGAGTTCCAAGACAAAATTTTATCCGTAAACAAGGCCTTAGTGGGAAGCTCTAGCCATCGCCGGCGACCCCGTTACGGCATATTGTCAACGCTATTTTCTGGATATTACGCATGGGTAGTCAATGCGGTTCCCCGTCGGGACGAAACTTACCGGATCACTATCCTACATGGCAGTCGGTGTACTGGATGGTACTTTGGTGGAACTCAATAGTTACCTGAATATGCAGCTACGAGAAGAGTTAGGCAGAGAAACCACTTCGAGCGCGGTATCCATTGATAGTCAGTCTATTAAGTAGACGCCCTTTGTCAGTGAAGATACCGGCATTGATGTACACCGGGGAGCGGCAATAAGAAGATTAACGGGCGCAAACGCCACATCCTCACCGACACGATCGGTTTAGTCTGGGTAGCGGTAGTTCATGCAGCTAATTTACATGATGGGGTGATGGCTGAGCGAGTAGTGAGTCCGGTGCTAAGCTATCCGCATCGGTTGAAGAAGATATTTGCCGACATAGCTTATAAGGTAGAGTTAGTGGATTGGTTGGAACAGATGTATACCAGCATAGCGCTGGAAATTTCCTCTCGCCCACCTTCCTCCGCAGGCTTTGTACCGGTGAAGATACGCTGGGTCACGGAACAGACTATGCTTTCGGTGCGCAAATTAAAATTTTTAGGATTGGATCTGATAGGAATAGCTGAAATATTAGGAAGGAGTACCAATAAAAAAGGCCTAAACATATTTTAGGCCTTTCAAAATAAGCGTATTGCTTTAATTAATTATTATTTCCAGATGCGGGCGTAGTTGGGGTAACACCCAGTTCTTTCAGTACGAGGTCTGAAATATTATCCTGCTCTGGCGCTACCAGCAATATAGGCATGGTGCCTGCATCTGAGCTGAAAACGTAGGTATAACCATTATCGGCCGCTACTTTTTCTATTGCTTTCTGAATTTTATCAAAAGCTGGCTGAAACAGCTCTAATTGTTTTTTTTGTAACGATGCTTCCGCCTCTGACTGGTCTTGCTGTAATTCCTGCTGCATTTGCTCCAGTTCTTTCTGCTTATTATTGCGCGCCTCTTCGGTCATGGTGGCAGCACTTTGTCGGAATTTTTCTACTTCCTGCTGAAAACCCTGTGCTGTAAGCTGTAATTTGTTAAATAGTTGTTTTTCGTAAGCTTTGTAATCAGATTCTATCTGTTTAGCTTCGGGCATTTGACCCAGAATATAGTCAGTGTTTGTATATCCTATTTTACCCTGTTGTGCATTCGCATAAAACGCTATCAAAGAAAATAATGCGAGTACAGTTGCCTTTTTAAAGTTCATAATAATCGTTCTCTGTTGAATAAATGTTATTTCTTTTTAAATTACAAATTTATATAAAAATACTGATTTTATCTAATTACGTCTTCTTTTTCGCCCAGACCTAACTCATCTAATATAAAATCAGTATAATCATGAATAGGATCTGTATAGATCATGATTAAGTCGCTAGATTTGTCAAACACAATTTGCAGCCTGTGTTCTTTAGCGACTTTTTCTACCGATTCAAATACTTTATCCTGCACCGGTTTAATTAATTCTTTTTTCTTTAAAAAAAACAGCCCTTCGAAGCCAAATACTTTTTTGTTATACTCTTTTAAGGCGTTCTCCATCTGATGAATGTTGTCCAGTCGCTCCTCTTTCATTTCTTCGGTTAAAAGGACTTCCTCAGCTTTCAATTCGCTGTACTGGGCTTCTATTTCCTTATACTTGTTCTGTATTTCCTCCTGCCACTGCAAAGATAAGTTATTTATTTCATTTTGCGCTTCCTGGTATTCAGGCATTTTGCTAAGAATGAAATCGGTGTTTACATATCCAAACTTTTGTGCTTCAGCTACCTGGCAGAAAAAAATAAAAAAGAATGCGACTAAAAGCTTAATTCTATCAGCATGGCACAGCATAACTTTACTAATTGCTTTCATAATAATCTGAATAAGGTGTTGTGCTTATTTGATAGGATTACGATTGTTTTCAATAAATATTATCTTAACTGCTGACCAATTGTGAAATGAAACTGTGGGCCACTTCTTTGTGTGTCACCGGGCAGGGTATCAAAGCCATAGCCCCAATCGATACCCAGCAGACCAAAAGCTGGCATAAAAATACGCGCTCCGATTCCCGCGGATTTGTACAGGTTAAATGGATTATACTCGGCATAATCGGTTACTGTGTTACCTCCTTCAGCAAATCCTAACACATAAATTGTAGCAGAAGGATTAGGCGAAACCAAATACCTTAATTCCATTACAAATTTGTTGTAAGCGATACCGCCTAAGGTTCTGTCAGAAGTGCCGGCATTGTTTCTGGGCAAGGTATTATCCTCATAACCCCTCAGTCCAATGATATCTTGCGCTACAATAAACTGCTGACCTGCTAACCCCGAACCACCCATGGTAAAGCGCTCAAAAGGGGTATTGATGGAAGTGCCATAAGATCCGATAAACCCAAAATGAGCGCGGGTTTCTAATACCAGTTTATCAGCTAACTTCGAGTAAAATTTTGCATCAAACATCCATTTGTGGTATTCAACCCACTTAAACTTTTCTCCATCATCTACATTCTTATAGTCTATTCCATTGAACAATGAATAAGGAGGAGTAAGATTTACTTCCAGCGAAACAGAAGATCCGCCTCTTGGGAACATGGGGTTGTCGATACTATTACGCGCGATGGTAGTATTCAGCGTAACACTGTTAGACCTTCCATTGGCAAAACCAAATATTGATTCATAATAACTGCCGGTGCCTGCTTCGGTAAATATATCATACAACCTATAGGATAGTGCATTGGTAACGGTAAAATAGTCGTCCGGCCATTTTACTCTTCTTCCCAGGCCAACCGTGGCATTGGTAACCTGCATAGAAGAATAGGCATCATCTTTTGAAGCTCTACTGGAAAAACCAATATTGCGTTGCACGGTATGCGACAAACTTACTGAGAAGTTATTTGGTTTTTTACCTCCCAGCCAAGGCTCAGAGAAGGTTGCTGAATAACTCTGGAAACGGGGGCCATTGGCCTGCATCCTGAGTGCCAGTTTTTGTCCATCGCCTACCGGTAAAGGACGCCATTTGTCGAAGTGTGGAATATTTTTTACTGAAAAGTTATTAAATACCAGACCAAGTGTACCCACAAAGCCATAATAACCACCCCATCCACCTGATAATTCTACCTGATCGCTTGGTTTTTCTACCAGCGTATACTCAATGTCCACCGTACCATCGGCCATGTTAGGAATCGGGTTCATGCCAATCTGTTCCGGGTCGAAATAACCCAATTGAGAAAGTTCACGTTGGGTACGGATTAGTAATTCACGGCTAAATTTCTGCCCCGGCAGGGTTCTGATTTCCCGCCTGATTACATGGTCATTGGTGCGGTCGTTTCCTTTGATAATTATATCGCTGATAGTAGCTTCCTCTCCCTCATAAATCCTCATTTCCACATCAATAGAATCGTTGTCTGTTCTTACTTCAACCGGAGTAATGTTAAAAAACAGATACCCGTTATCCATGTACAATGAGCTAATGTCAGCACCGGCAGGATTGTAATTAAGCCTTTTATTCAGATTTTCCAGGTCGTACACATCGCCTTTTTGAATGCCTAATACACGGGATAACTGGTCGTTGGAGTACACGTAGTTCCCGGTCCAGAGGATATCACGGAAATAGTAACGGTTGCCTTCCTCCACTTCAATATTAATGTCAATTTTATCTTTACCTGATTTGTATACTGAATCGGATACAATGATGGCATCTCGGTAACCTTTGGAATTATAAAAATCAATCAGTTTTTTCTTGTCTGCTTCAAATTCGCTGGCAATAAACTTTGACCCATTAAAGAAATTGAGCTTTACATGTTCATGAATATAATCTTCTAGGTTTACCTTTTCTTTCTCGGTTACGAAGTTTTTGGCTTTATTGAAATTAAAATTAAATAAACGGCTAAATAGATCCTGCACCAGGGTAAAACGCACTTTTTCATGTGTTTTTTTCAACTTGCTTTTCAGCTTTTTATCGCTGAAAACTTCATTGCCATCCAAATTTATTCTACGGATTTTTACCTTATCGTTTCTGTCAACAACAATTTTAATCGCTATACTATTGGCCAGCAGTGTATCTTTTACTTTTTGAACATCAACTTCAGTGTTCATAAATCCTTTGTCGACAAAGTGCTTTTGGACTGTAAGTTTGGTGCTATTCAACAAAGCATCGGTAGCTACGCGACCTCTTAGTTTTAATTTATCAGAAATTTCACTTTCCTGCGAACTATTGATGCCATCGAAATAAAACTTTGTAATTCTGGGTAAATCGGTGAGTTTGATCTCCAGGTAAATTCTATCCCCTTCAATTTTAGAAGCATTGATCGATATGTCTCCAATAATGCCCTGCTTCCAGAGTTTGCTGATAGCGCTACTGATTTCAGTACCGGGCACTTTAATTTTGTCGCCTACTTCCAGTCCGGAAAGAGAAATAAGGGCGTTACTATTAAGGGATTCACTACCGGTAACGGTAATGCCCGCAATTTCATACTCTTTTGGATCGGTATAGGTAACTTCATCCAGGTTATTTTGTTGTCCGGGTTGTGTTCTTCTATAACGGATCTGAGAGAAAGCATCCGAAATAGAAAGCAACAAAATAAGTAAGGTGAAAATAGGTAAATATTTTTTTTTCATAGCGAATAGCTAAGTTTTTATCTGCATACTGGTGCGTCCAAATCTTCTTTCTCTTTTCTGATAAGAAAGAATTGCTTCGTACAAATGCTCTTTCCTGAAATCGGGCCAAAGAACGTTTGTAACGTATAATTCTGTATAGGCGATTTGCCAAAGTAAGAAATTGCTTACCCTCATTTCCCCGCTTGTACGAATAAGTAGCTCCGGGTCTGGCATATGTTTGGTATTCAGGTGCTGGCTGAGCAATTCCTGAGTAATATCATTTATATCTAGCGCGCCATCTTGTATTTGCGCGGCTACGGATTTAATGGCTTCTGTAATTTCCCAACGCCCACTGTAATTTAAAGCCAGTACCAGGGTAAGGCCATTGTTATTACGGGTGGTAAACATGGCGTTTTTCAGTTCATTATGACATTTGTCGGGCAATCCTTCCAAATCGCCAATGGCAGCCAAACGCACATTGTTTTTCATGAGGGTGTCCATCTCATCTTTAATGGTAGAAACCAACAGTTGCATCAGTGCATTTACTTCAGCGCGTGGTCTTCCCCAGTTTTCCGTTGAAAAAGCATAAAGCGTAAGAAAACTCACTCCTAATTCAGCACAGCTTTCTGTAGTTTCCCGCACGGCTTTAATAGCATTGCGGTGTCCAAAAACTCTTGCTGCTCCCTGCTTTTCCGCCCATCTACCGTTTCCATCCATGATAACGGCTATGTGCTTTGGCAAATTGCTTTTGTCTATACTTTCTTTCATCTTATGCACATCCCATGATTGCATGCAAAGTACAAAAATGCGATTTTTTTTTCTATTTTATAACAGATATACTTTATTTCCTGCCAGATTCATTAATTTACTTACCTCAGAACCAAAATTGCTGGTGTAAATCTCACTTTTTTCGCGGTCTTTCAATTTTTGAAATCAGAAAAATTTATTGCCAGGCAGGCTAAGATACTGTTTTTTGTAGTATTAATTGAAGTCAAAAGGGCAGGGAATGGTATAAAAAGTATAGCTTACTGAAAATCCTATAAAATATAGCCAATCGGTATCATACTTATTCCCATATTGCAAGTCTTTTATCAACGGATCGCCACCGGACAGGTTATCCGCGTAATCGAAAAATGTTTTGCGGATACCCGCTTCCATTCCGACACTCCACTCACGGTTCAACAAATACTTAAATCCTATTCCTAAAGGAACTACAGGTTGGATATTGCTGTAATTTTCAGAAGAAGGAGTATCATGCTGACCAAAAAAACCGGCTCCTAAACCTAAAAAGAAATAGGGTGACCACCTTAACAGGTTAATGTTTTTTCTGAAATCGAGAAAATAGTATTCAACTGTACCTCCTAATTCAAAATAAGAAATACCAAAAGCAGGCGCATTCCGTGCATCGGCAAAAGCATCAATAGGTTTTTCGTCGTCGCCATACAGAAATCCACCCATTATATGAGCCCGTACGCTCAGATAATCTTTAAGGTTCATTCTGAAGAAAGCCATACCCGCCGGCCGATTATTTTCTATGCGATACTCTTTTACCATATCGCCAGTATAGGTTAGGCCACCTATACCCAGACCTACTTCGTATTTCTGTGCTTCTACCGTGTTAAAATAAAACATAAAGGTAGCAAAACCCAGAACTGCTATTAGCTTTGAATAAGGAAATGATAATGAAATGGAAAACAATGGTTTTTTTTTAATTATATATGAATTTGCATATATAACTTAAAATTTATGATTTTGGTATAATTGCGTTCAACAATTTGACACTATACCTGTTCCGATAAGCTTTATTTTACCGTATGTACCTTTTTCCTCCCTTTACTTTTTCAAAAGGACTTCTGCCAAGCATATACACTAACCTGATTGTGGTTGTAAGATAGATGTCGTTGTCGCTCGGATTACCCCGGATTTGATTGGGTTGCCCATAACCCGGAAAAATGCCATAAGTTACTCCATCTGCCCCCTGATAGGTAACCACATTTTTAGTTTGTTCACTATCCAGAATGGGTTGTAGCCTGTCTTTACCGGATATTACAGCAGTTGGCTCTCTGGAACGGTCAGACATAATTTTTGCCAGGTCGGAGGTGAGCACTCCCTTGTCGGCATAATTACCGCTTACGTCGTCAATATAATCGAAAAACATAAACCGGTAACTAAATTCAAACTCAATATCAAATGACTGGCTAATCTGTTGCCGTACGCCAATTCCCACCGGAAGACTGAATTGAAAATTACTGTAAGCAGCATCGGGACCTTCGGTTTGTAAGGGTTTTAGTGCTACCCACTTTCCGGCATTTTCCGGCATTACCGGCGCAGTGCCAGTACCATACAGAAAGCTTTCCTGAGGAACTTTGGCCATCGGGTTATGGTGAAACACAGAAACTCCGGCGAAAATATAGGGGGTGAATATAGCACGTGTAAAAACGGTACCCTGATTGGGAATAAGATCAAAAACACCTGATAATGAAAAATCTATTACATCGTTACGAAACTGAAGGTTGCGGACGTATCGGTAAATAGCCTCATTATCTTCAGGATTTGCCGACTCGAAGTCGTCGCCTCGCAGGCGGCCCCACATAAGTCCGGTTTGTACCGAAAACTGAGGCCCAATGCGTAATCCTGAAGATACCCCAACACCAGCTCTGGTAAACGACAGATCGGTACTGAAAGCACCTGCCCTGGGAGTAACATCGCCAAAGTAGTTCAGTGCGTTTGCTGAAACTCCAATCGTCATATATTGCCTTGAATTGGCAAATTTGATCCTTTTTCCTGTGAAATTTGACGTCCGGTGATTCTGTTGCTTTCTGTAGCTGTTCTGCTTTTTAAAAGCTCTTTTTGTTTTGGTTTGAGCAGCCACTTCGTTGCAGAAAAATAATAAAAAAAACAGAAGAATTACTGCATTAGGTAATCTGAAAAAATGATGCATGGATCTGAAAAAATTAAGAATTTGGACTGAGGTATAATAGTCGCGTGTTTTTTCCAAATTCAAAACTGAAAAAAGATCAATTCCTTACATCCAATCCCCAGTTAAGTTTTTGCCTGAGGGTGTCCATAAAATTATATCCCTCAGCTCTGATTAGTTTGGCATGAAAAGGGCATTTTCTTACCGCCATTCTAACGGAAGCATCTACTGTTTCGGAGCGGGAATCCAGAGATACCAGAAAGTTGTCGGCTCGTCCTTCTATTTTAAAAGAAATAATGCTGTTGTCGGAAACAATTAACGGGCGCACGGTAAGATTATGCGGACTTACCGGTGTAATGATAAGGTTATTGGATAGTGGAACTACCACCGGGCCTCCGCAACTTAGTGAATAACCTGTAGAACCGGTAGGCGTAGCTACAATCAGTCCATCAGCCCAGTAAGAGTTTAAGTATTCGTTATCCAGGTAAGTATGTACCACAATCATAGAGGAGGTATCCTTTTTCATTATGGCAAACTCATTTAAGCCGAAATTTAAACCATTGAACAGATTTTTGTCTGAAATAAGTTGTACCAATGAACGACGCTCGAGATGGAAGTTACCGGCATAAATAGACTTTACCGCATTTTTAATTTTATCCTGGGTGGTGGTTGCCAGGAAACCCAGCCGGCCGGTGTTGATACCCAAAATGGGTAGTTCAGAGGCTCCTACGTGGGTTACGGTTTCCAGCAGGGTGCCATCGCCTCCAAGGCTAATCACACAATCAACCTCAGGAAATTTTTCAAAATCTTTATATATTTTATGTTCCGGTAAAGTTAAAGAAGTCTGGTTGAGAAAATCGTAGAAGAGCTGAGAAATAAAAATATCAGCTTTCTGAGAGGCTAAAATTTCTAGTAAGGCATGAACATAAGGCAGGCTGTCTTCACTGAATTTTCTGCCATGAATGGCAAATTTCATGTATTTGTGGTTTTGATTTTGTTGGTATCCATCGCAACACCCTTATGATCATACTTTACGCATAACAGGTTTTTACAGGGCGGTTTCATAAGGTTATTACCAATTTGAGGTTGTTTAGTAATTATGTTTAAATCGCTATTATATATTCAGATATTTCATTAAGATATCCAATCTTTCTTTTTCGTTTGATATAATTTTTTCTTCCTGAAATAAGCCAATAATCTTGTAATTAAACCTTTCTAAGGTGGCTACCATATGAGATACTTCTTTTCTATCAAGCTTTAACGTAAGCTGCATTTTGGCCGAATCGTATGGGTCATCGGTAAGAAAGCAGCCTAAAATTTTTCCACCGTCAGATTCTATCAGGCGGGTAATCTCGGCTAGCGAATAATCTATTTTTTTGATTGAAATCATGATAATGCCGCCCGGAGATTGTACCGCAACCGTGCGGGAAAAAGCCTCAAAAATTTCATTGGAAGTAATTACACCCTGGAAAACATCATTCTGGTTCAGCACAGCTACCATTTCTGAATTGTAATTAGCCATTACCGCTACAATTTCGTAAAAGTGCTGATCTTCATACACAAAACAGTTGCTGGTAGCTAATGGATAAGCATTGATGATATTAAGATCGGGTAAGCCTTCATTATATAACATTTCGCGGGAAATAAATCCCCTAAAAGTACGGTTATCAACCAGAGGCAAATGATTTATCCGGTAATCATCCATCAGTAATATTAATTTCGGCAGGTCATCCCGCGTACTTACTACTGGAATTATGGAGTTAATAAGTTCTTTCGCTATCATGCTTTTGTTTTTTCAAAAAAACTTCTAAAATACTATTAAACTTTTCAGGATGCTCCATCATGGGAGCATGGCTACACTGGTCCACAAATCGCAAGGTTGAGTTTGCGATTAACCGATTAAATTCATGTGCTACCATTGGTGGAGTTATGGTGTCATTCAATCCCCATACCAACAATGTAGGTATTTTTATTTTCGACAATTCCTGAGAAATATTGTTTCGTTGGGCTGATTTGGCAATTGCTACAATATTCATGCATTTCGGAATACTGGTAGTAGTTTCAAATACTTCATCCACATATTCTTTAGTTGCCGTTTCGGGACTGTAAAATGTATACTCTACTCTTTCTTTAACGAATTCGTAGCTTCCGCGTTTTGGAAATGAACCACCCATAGAATTTTCAAATAACCCGGAACTGCCGGTTAATACCAGGCTATCTACTTTATGCTGATTAGCCAGGGTATACAACAAGGCAATATGCCCGCCCAATGAGTTACCCATCAGAATCATTTCATTAAGTTGCTTTGCTTTTACAAAATCACTCAAATAAGCGGTAAGTCCTTCAAGACCCGCTTTTCTAACAGGCAAATCGTAAATGGGCAGCATAGGAATAACAACCCGGTACTGATCTGAAAACCGCTCTACTACTGAACTCCAGTTACTTAACGCGCCAAAAAGCCCATGCAGTAGTAACATAGTTTTTCCCTCACCTTCATCTATATAACTAAAACCATTATCTCTTTTAACTGTTGCCTGCATCGATAGCTTTATTTTTCCTTTCATTTTATAAATTATCATCTAATCTAAAGAAACCCAACCGTTTTTGCCGGGCATACTTACATAGTGACTATTATAAATATTATTTACTTAAATAGCTAAAAGCTTCTCAAATAAATAACTATGATAAAGCAGGAAAGTGTTTTTTTATATACGAAATATTTATGGGATACAGATTTTTTATCTGTCAGACAGAATCCCGCAGGAATTTTTTCAGGTATTCGTATTGGTTTTGAAGAAAAAAGGCTTGCTTTTTCTTCGTTAAAAATGCCCGCAGGTTTTCTGGTAAAGGCACTTCATGGCCAATCGCATTGGCTACGATGTCCTGAAATTTAGCGGGATGAGCCGTTGCCAGTATTACACCAAATATATTTTCCTGAATTTTGAGATAATCTTTTAGTCCCAGATAACCTACTGCTGTATGCGGGCACATTACATAACCCTTATACGTTTCATAAACTTCTCTGATAGCTGCTTCAGTTTGCAGGTCGGTATATTTTTTTCCGGTGATATCCTGCCCAATCGCGGCATGAATTTCTTCGGAAGTAGCATTAGGGTGCTGTTGATAATAGAATTCCTGTAATCGGGCAAAATTGCTCGGGTTTCCTACATCCATGGCATTAGAAATGGTGCGTTGTGAAGGTTTTGGCGAAAAAATTCCTTCTAACAGATATTGGGGTACAATATCATTAATATTAGTTGCGGCAATAAGTTGTTTTAAAGGCAGACCCATTTGTTTGGCAATAAGGCCCGCACAGAGATTGCCGAAATTGCCACTGGGTACTGAAAAAACCAGCGATGAGTTTTTATTCAATGCCCCTGCTCTTTTTAATTGCGCATAAGCATTAAAATAGTAAAATGATTGTGGTACCAGCCGGCTGATATTAATAGAGTTGGCAGAGGCCAACTGCATCGATTGCCGAAGGTCAGGATCCAGAAAGGCTTGTTTCACCATCCGCTGGCAATCGTCGAAGGTGCCATCTATTTCCAGTGCGGTTATATTATTGCCCAGCGTGGTAAGCTGTTTTTCCTGTAATTCGCTCACTTTTCCGGACGGATACAGAATGGTAACTTTAATGTTGGGCACATTGAAAAATCCCCGGGCCACCGCGCCCCCGGTATCGCCGGAAGTGGCTACCAGAATATTGATTTCTCGCTCATATTTCAGTTTTCCATGTTGCAGAAACCATGACATGACGCGCGCCATAAACCTGGCACCAAAATCTTTGAAAGCCAGGGTGGGGCCATGAAAAAGTTCCAGCACACTCATATTATCGTTCAGGCGCACTACCGGCGCGTCAAAATTGATTGCTTCTGCTACAATTTGTTTCAGGTCGTTAGCAGGAATTTCGCCTTCCAGCAAAAGTTTACTTACTTCAAACGCTATTTCCTGAAATGATTTTTTATCTATTTGCTGGAAAAAGGAAGCTGATAATCGCGGGAAATTCCTGGGCATGAACAGGCCGTTATCATCGGGAAGTCCCTTAAAAAGCGCTTCTTCAAATGAAATATAGGCACGGTTAGCAGGAGAGGTGTTGGTGCTGTAAAGTTGCATATACTATTTGCGTTCAATCTTTGATAAAGTTTTACATAAAAGATCCACATCCTGAAAATTATTGAAGAAATGAACCCCAAGACGGAGTCCTTTTTGCCGGTAGGCGGTAATAATGTTTTCCTTCATTAAAGCTTTTTCCAATTCCATATCGCCTTCAATGGTAATTATACCAGACAGGTGTTGAGGTTCGTAATCAGAAATGATGGAAATGCCAAGCTCATGGAGACCCGCCAGCAGGTAGTTAACTAATTCTGTAATCCGGCTCTTAATATTTTCATACCCAATGGTATGTAATTCACGAAGTGCCTGGCCCAGCACCATAAAACTCAGAAAATCCGGATGGCCGGGCTCAAAGAATTTCATGTTGTATTCAAATTTATCGTTAGGACCGGGAAAGGAAAACAGACCAAAACTATGGTGGCCTACAATGGGGGGCTTGTGCGCTGCCAGCAATTCCTTATTAATATACAAAATGCCATTGCCAAAACCGGCAGAGGTCCATTTATAACCACTGGAGATCACCACATCAACCTTATCTTTTTCTACATCTACCGGAAAAGCACCATAAGATTGGGTGGTATCCAGTATTAAAACAGTGCCGTTTTTCCGGCAAATCTGACTTAGCTGTGCTGTGTCTGTTTTGAAACCTGAAAGATACTGTACATGGCTGATGGCCAGAATTTTTATTTGCTTTTCTCTTAAAGTCTGGTCAATCTTATCCAGATGAATAGCCCCGTTTGTTTCAGGTTTTAAATAATGCGTTTCATAATTATTTAATTTCCAGGGTAGGTTCAGCGAAGGATAATCCTCTTCGATAAGCAACACACTTTTCAGTGGGTTCAGCATCTGCGCCATAAAATTCGCGCCCAGCGTAAAATTAGGTATCAGGGCAATGGTATCGGCAGTGGTATGCAGCGATTGCGCTACCAGTTTACGGGTAATTTCTATTTCTTCTACAAAATAACTTCGACTCAGGCCGCTTTCTTCCAGAAATTTCTGCATGTATTCCTGTCCAACCTGTGCTGTTTGCTTAGAAATTAAGCCACAACTGGCCGTATTCAAATACGTATATTTGTTGGCAACAGGATATTGCGCTCTGATTGATTCCCAATTTACATGAAAACTCATAACATTATTTATTTTTCTGGGTGTTCAATAATTCTGGGGCCTTCCTTATTAATATTGGAAACATACACTTCGCTATCGATACCCACCTGTTCGAAGGCTATTTTCATGGCTTCGCCAACCTGATTGGCTATGGCTTTATCTTTATTCAGCGCAAAAAGTGAAGGACCTGATCCTGAAATACCACATCCCAGGGCACCCGCTTCCAGCGCAGCTTCCTTTACTTTCTGGAAACCAGGAATCAGGATAGAACGAATGGGTTCTACAATAACATCTTCCATAGAACGGCCAATCAGGTCGAAATCGCATTGCCATAATCCGGCGATCAGGCCGGCGGCATTACCCCATTGCACCACGGCGTCTTTCAGGGAAAGCTGTTTTCTTAAGATACTCCGCGCGTCTTTGGTTTGCACTTCAATGCGCGGATGAATAACCGTACAGCAGAGGGCTTGCGGCGTGGGAATTCTTACTACATCCAGCGGATGGTAACTGCGGATCAGTATAAAACCACCTAACAGGGCAGGGGCTACGTTATCGGCATGGGCAGAACCACAGGCCAGTCGTTCGCCTTCCATAGCGAACGGAAGCAGATCTTCCCTTTTTTCTATGGCTTTTTCCGGATAATAAACTTTTAAAAGTTCATTAATGGCAAACAATCCTGCTACCGCACTGGCCGCGCTGGAGCCCAGTCCACTACCCAGCGGCATATATTTATGCAGGATAATGGCCACCCCTAAATCCAATCCAATATGTTTCAAAAAACTGCTTACGGATACGCCTACTGTATTCTTCTCAACTTCCAGGGGCAATTTTCCGTCATCCCCTGTGATTTTCTCAATCACAATACCTGGTTGCTCCGTGAGCCTGAGGATGACTTCATCGCCCGGATAATCTACCGCCAGACCCATAATATCAAATCCGCAGGCGACATTAGCCACGGTGGCCGGAGCAAATACTTTGATGCTTTTTTCCAAAATTCAGATTTTAAAAGGAAAAATAACCATAATAAAACGGAAAGGTATAAATCAAACAGCTTCTTAAAGCTTAATAGACATTTTAATTCAGTATAAAACCCTAAAAACCCTATTCAAAGTTACCCTTATAATTTTAAATTATCCAAGTCGCTGGCAGAAGCTTTCCAAACAATTAAATATTCCCAGTATTATCTTACAAACTCGCAAAGCGGGCAAAGAAAAGTTCAGGAAAATTTATTCTAAGCACATAAAGCTTCGCCGAAGGAACAAATGGTGTTTTTAACTGATGATAATTTACCAGGGAAGTAATTAATTTTCTACCTTCGAAATCCTGGTATCTACATTTTTTAGCAACCGAACTAATCTATGACAAAGACTACTAAACAGAAATCAAAAACTACCAAAAAGTCGCCCCGAATTCCGTATCATAAAAAACCGGATGATATGCATCCGGAGGAATGGCAAAAAGCTTTGCGTAAGCAATTTATTGAGAAAAATTCTTTCGACATCAATAACCTGGGCAATCATCCGGTTTATTCCGATTTTTCAGTTTATAATCCGGATACAACCAATACTTATAAAGTGGCCATCCGCAGTAACCCGAGGCAAATTGAAACCGGAATTAATGATAATTTTTGTTCCTGCTACGATTTCAAAACCAATCGCCTGGGCACCTGCAAGCATATCGAGGCTGTCATGCGAAAGTTATATCGAAATACCCATCTGAGAAAATACTTCAAGTCAGATTATAAGTCTGCCTATTCATCGGTATACTTAAAGTATGATGACGAAAGGACGGTAAAACTAAAAATAGGTTCGGAGAATCAGGAAGCGTTTACGCGGATTGCCTACCCGTTTTTTGATGAGAATTTAACCCTTAAACCCACCGCTTTTTTTTCATTTGAAAAATTTCTCGCGAAGGCTAAAGCCATTAGCCCCGATTTCAGATGTTATGACGATGCGCTGGAACATATTATCGAAACCAGAGAAAAAAATAAGCGGCATGTTTTGCTGCGCGATCGTATCGGAGGGCCTAAAAGTAATTACTTCGTTTCGCTAATAAAAACCGATTTGTTTCCCTATCAGCGGGAGGGTATTTACTTTGCCGCCAAAGCAGGCCGATGCCTGATTGCCGATGAAATGGGGCTTGGAAAAACCATTCAGGCCATTGCCACCGCCGAACTGCTGAAAAAAGAGTTCAACATTTCCAGCGTGCTGATTATTTGTCCTACTTCGCTGAAATACCAATGGCAAACCGAGATTGAGAAATTTACCGACAGCACGGTGATCGTGATTGAAGGCGGTCCTTTAAAACGAGCGCCTCAATACAAAGAAGCTGGTATTTTTTACAAAATTATAGGATACCACACGGCAGGAAATGATTTGAAATATATTAATGAAAGTGAGCCGGACCTGGTTATTCTGGATGAAGCACAGCGGATTAAAAACTGGAAAACGCGGATTTCCAGAAACATCAAGAAAGTGGTTTCTCCTTATGCCATTGTGCTGACGGGTACGCCCTTAGAAAACAAACTGGAAGAACTGTATTCTATTATCCAGTTCATCGATCCTTTTTTGCTGGGCTCTTTATTCAATTTTCTGGAAAACTACCAGGTAAAAGATGAAAACGGGAAAGTAGTGGGTTATCAAAATCTGAATAAAATAGGAAAAACACTTTCGGAAGTAATGCTCCGGCGCACCAGAAAGCAAGTGTTGCGGCAGTTACCAGGTCGGCAGGACAAAAATCTTTTTGTACCGATGACGGAACGGCAACAGGAAGTACACGAGGAATATGCCGATACGGTAGCCCGACTGGTTCATAAATGGAGAAGATTAGGCTTTTTGCCGGAAAAAGACCGGCAGCGCCTGATGATTTGCCTGAATATGATGCGTATGTCGTGTAACAGCACCTATATTATCGACCAGCAAACCCGTAACGACACAAAAATTGATGAATTAATGAGCATACTGGAAGAAATATTCACGATGCAAGGCCAGAAAGTAGTAATTTTCAGTCAGTGGGAACGTATGACGCGTTTGGTGGCGCAGGAACTTGCCGCGAAAGAAATCCAGTTTCAGTATCTGCATGGCGGGGTGCCCAGCGCGAAAAGAAAAGAACTGTTTGTGCATTTTAATAATAATCCGGAAAGCAAGGTATTTTTATCTACCGATGCCGGTGGAGTAGGTCTGAATTTACAGGCGGCTTCCTATATGGTTAATCTGGATATTCCGTGGAATCCCGCCGTACTGGAACAGCGTATTGCCCGCATTTACCGGATGGGACAAAGGCGGAAAGTGTCTATTGTGAACCTGGTATCCAGCGGCACCATTGAACACCGCATGCTGGATGTGCTGAAGTTTAAGTCATCCATGGCCGAAGGCGTACTGGATCAGGGTGAAGACGCGATCTTTATGAGCGACAGCAGGTTTAATGAATTTATGAAGTCAGTAGAAAATGTGGTGCAAACACCTTCGGGTCAGGAAAAAGATCCCTCATTTTCTATTATCTCTGAGGAGGAACAAGACGAAACTTCGCCCATTTACACCTCGGTGCCTGACACAAATGGAAAACCCCATCCTGAAGAACACTTTGCCGGTGATGATGACATTAAAGATCAGGAAACTGAGCCGGCTTCCACACAAACTGTGGACAGGGAAACTCCCGAATTAATTTCGACAGGATTGAATTTCTTCAATCAACTGGCTGAAACATTGCGCGACAAGGAGGCTACGGAAAAACTGGTAGCTTCTATTACCGAGAAGGACAAAAATACCGGACAAACTTATTTGAAAATACCTGTGGATGATGAAAAAGTAATTGAAAATGCCTTGAATGTAATTGGTACATTATTCAAAGTTTTTCAAAATAAAGATACCTGATCATTTTATTTATTGGAGCAGGTCGCTGCTCCATCGTTCGCCACCTTCTAAAACCTGAAAGGGCTGCCCCATATCCGTGGCAATCTGCGCAAATGCTGTCGGGTCGGCCGTATTAAAAGTAAACATATTGTAATGGCAGGGAATCACTAATCGGGCATGGATGGCTTTGCCTAATGCCACTGCCTGTGTGCTGTTCAGGTTTCCTGCTACTTTTCTTTTTGGGTCCCGGCCATTAATGGGTAACAGGGCGATATCTGGTTTGAAGGGCCTAAGAATGTCTTCCATACCTTCATACAAAAGGGTGTCGCCGCTGTGGTAGAGGGTCCAGTTACCAAACTGAATGACATAACCCAAAAATTTACACTGGTCCTGCTCGTCCCGTTCAATGGCTTCGTGCGCGGCAGGAATCCCTGTAAAAGTAAACCCATTAACTGCTACGCTTTCCCCATCATTTATTCCAATGGGAAATGCCGGATCAGCGCCCAGGCGTCGCGTTACAAAATCACGGTTTGCTTCCGGAATAATCATTTGGATAGCAGGATTTACTTTCAGTAACGGAATCAGCGTTTCGCCATCCAGGTGGTCGGTATGGTTGTGGCTGGAGGTAACCACATCAATAAAATTAAGCCGGGCAGGATCAACTACGCGTTCCGTCATCCGGGTATGGGGCTTTTCGGTTTTGGCGTATTTTTTAGTAAGCGAATCAGACAGATAGGGATCTATCAATACATGTTTTCCATTCCATTTCAACAGATAGCCACTCTGGCCCAGCCACCACAGGTGAAAAATATCCGGATTTGCCGGAGCTTGCTGTACATCGGCTAAAAAGGCTTCATCTTTTAATTGGGGTTGAATCAATGGCATGTATGTATAATTTATTTTCAATTTCAGAAAGATAAGCACGAAATTAGTTACGATCAATACCTCTATTTATCTTACCTGCTTGTGAGGCAGACATTGATAGCAGCAAAATAAAGTAACAAGCTTTTTAGTCATGCCGTTGGGCATTCCATGCTGGGCATTCCATGCTGGGCATCTTTGCCACTGTATAAATCCGGCTCAGTGTTTTGCAGGATGGCTAAGATCCCTTCGGGATGATTTGAAAGGTTTGGTATTTTATAGAAGTTACCCAAAAAATTGAGAAAGAGTAGCG
>JBGTIS010000160.1:0-39217 GCA_041745535.1 Cyclobacteriaceae bacterium
GCCAACGATCAGGACAATGCTTAGGCATTGAAAAGTTTTTCATACCAAAATTACAGATAATGGCATCTCATTTTTATATGGGATGCTTTTTCTTTTGCTGTACGCCTGCCCCATTGTTATGCTCCATAATCTGTTTATCGCTATAATGATAATTTTTCGTACCGCTACCCGGGTATTCCTTTCTCTTCCCCTACCCTAACTTACTAATTTAGTTCTCAGAGAACACAACAGGGTACTAAAAGAACCAACGCTGGTTCTCGGAGAACCCTGCGAGGTACTAAAAGAACCAACGCAGGTTCTCGGAGAACCTAACAGGGTACTAAAAGAACCAACGCAGGTTCTCGGAGAACCCAGCAAGGTGTGAGGCTGGATTTTGTACTTGAAATGAAAATCTACTTTCATTGGGTAGGCCGGAGGCCTGGGGATAGTGGGCACGAGCGGAGACGCCTTATCATGTCGCGTATCTTTTTCAATCGGCCGAAGCGAAGGAAGCCTAACACGGTTTGTTGTTAAAACAATTTTCAATATTCAATGCTCAATTCCATAAACACAGTTTAGTGTATTGTTGAGCATTGAACCTTGAACATTGAGTATTTGAATATGAATTTATAATTGCTACTACACAACCAATACCAGCGGTAACAGTGTCTGTCTACTGGAAAACATACAATAAAACCGCTATTCCAGAAAACTTTTGAGACATGACAAGGCGGAGACATACATGCCTGGGATGATAGTAAAAGAATCAGCACAGGTTCTCGGAGAATCTGGTGATGTTAAATGAAGTGGATTACAAATCCTTGCGGCGGTGATACTGAAAAATAACAAGGTGTACTTCAAACTTCACCTAAACAAGGGTTTGGATTTGAAATTTGAAGGTTGATCTCCATCAGTTGTAAGACACCGCGCCGCGAAGCACTGTACCTTTTGGTTTATTTTTTCTGTTGGCTGTAGTGTTCGGCCAGTTCTTTGGTGGACCAACGACAGAAATCTTTTTCAGAAAAGCCCAGTGTTTTAGCGTATTTAAATATTGCCGCTTCTTCTTTACCTTCTATTTCCATAAAGGTAGGGATGTGGCGCATGTGGTCGTGGTAGGTATCAATGGCGATTTTTACTTTATCCAGTTTATACTCAATACGGTGCTTGCGGGTAACTTTGGTAGGGTGCAGGCCAATGGTTTCAAATATCTTTTTCATCTTTTCATAATCTTCCACCTTCACTGAAATTTCCTGGTTGTCGCGATAGTTGTCCATGTATTTCTTTTGCTTGAAAACCAGTTCGGTTTCATCTCCTTCTTTCCGCAGCCGCAGCAGTTGGTCTTTGTGTTCCAGCGCGCTATCCGGATAATCGTAAAAGGTGGCGTCCATCATGCCATCGAAAATAACCTGTGCCCCCAATGCTTCCAGCTTTTGCTTCACCACCTGCTGGTCAATTTCCAGTATTTTAACTTCTTTTTCCGCTTCACTCATGGTTTATAAGTTTACAACCTGTTGTTTTTGTAATCCATTCAATTAATTTACTAATCTACCAGCACATTGCTCACAAAGGTGGATTTTAACAGCATCCAGCATAGGAAGAATAGAATCGCCCAGCTCAGGTATATCTGGTAAAAATCGGTGGTATCTTTATAGCGGGTTTCTTTAATCTCGGCTTTTTCGTACTTATCTATCAGATCAAACACTTCTTCCAGTGCCTGTTTGTTGGAAACGCGGTAAAATTCTCCTTCCCCAATTTTAGCGATTTCACGCAGGGTGGTTTCATCCAGCGAATTATCTACCATGCGGGTATTACCAAAAAAATCTTTTCCCAGTGGCACTTTGCCCTCGCGGCCAATGGCAATGGTATACATTTTTATGCTATAGGCATGCGCCAGCTCAGCTGCGGTGATGGGGTCCAGGTTGCCGGCCGTATTGTCGCCATCGCTAAGCAGAATCAGTACTTTGGAGGCAGCCCTTTCTCCTGTATCTTCGGCATCGCGCATGCGGTTGGTAGCTACCGCCAGGGCACTTCCAATAGCCGTACCCCGGCTTTCGATCATATTAAAGTTGATGTTATCGATAAAATCGTTTAACAGGTTATAGTCAGTAGTAAGTGGCGAAAGAGAATAGGCATCCCCGGAAAAAACTACCAGTCCGATCCGGTCCTGATTTCTTCCACTGATAAAATTACGGGCTACCTCTTTGGCGGCTTCCAGCCGGTTGGGTTGAAAATCCTCGATGCGCATCGATTCGGAAATGTCAATTACCAGCATAATATCAATGCCTTCCGACCATTGTTCAACTTCTTCGTTAGATCGCTGGGGCCGGGCCAGGGCAATAATCAGCAAGATGAAGGTAAGCGCCATTAATATGCCGGGAATGTAGCGCAAAAAGGAGGAAGCATCCCATTGGGGCACATTTTTAGGAAAAGCAATCGGTAATTTTTGCTTCCCTTTCAGGCCAATCAGCCACCTGATCACAAATATGAGGGGTACCAGTAATAATAAATACAAAAATATAGGGTGCTGAAAGCTAAATCCCCCAAATGTTGAAGGATAAAACCACCCTACTGAAAACCAATTATCATCTATACTCGGCGGCATAGTTTTATTTTTTTAACTGCACAAACTGTAAACCTGTTAGCTACTTTTTATTTCCTCTAATTTTTTGTGGTACTGTTCGTCGGAATAATCCTGTAGCTGTTCAAAATTACGGATAATTTTACCGTTATTTTGCCTTCCATATATATTACGATCGATAGCCCGTAAATCTTGCCCTACTGATTCCGCTGTCGGAAGTTTAATAATCTCTTTGGTTGTCATTTTGGTATAGGGCTGCCCCTGCAGGTTTTCCATATACCCTTTCCACAATGCCAGGGCATGTTCCGACATTTTGGTATCCGGATTGGTTTTAATTTTCTGTAATTGGTTATAAAACTCTTCCTGGAAATTTCGATAAGCTTTTCGGATGCGGTGTAGCTGCCATTCCTTTTTAATGCGCTTCCCGAAAAACACAAAAACCAGGATCACAATAAGCAGAAAAGCGCCGATGCCTATCAGCAAATACGGATAATTAAAAGCCAGACTGACCTGCCGGAAAGCGGTATCTCTTTTGAGTACAATGGTATCGGGCAGTTCTTTGATAATATCCTGAAAATATACCGAGTCAGGATTGGCATAAATGGCGGTACTGTCGCCCTCTTCTACTACATACACCGGCAAGGTAAGCACCTGAACCGGGTCTATCTCAAAAGTGGTTAAGGTATAAATTACGCTATCAAAACTATTGACGCTATCAGACCGGGTGGGGAAAAACTGTTTATCAGCCAGTTCAAAGGGCGCGTACGGATCGGCTTCGCCCGGAAAAACCACTTCGAAACCCACCGGATATTTGAAGGTGAGCGTATATTGAATTTCTTCGCCCAGTTTGATGCTATCGGCCGAAAATTTACCTTCAGGCTTCAATTCCTGCGCATTCGATGTGGCTGATGAAACAAACAGCAGGAACAGAGTTATTCCCAATGCGGCAATAAGCCGGGCATATATGCTTTTATGATAACCACGATATTTTGCCACAGTTAAATCCGGATCAAACAGTAAGGAGGCAGGAAATATATTCAACTTAGGCACTTCTCCGAATTCTTTTATTTCTAATCTTAAACAAATTAATCAATTTAGGTACATACTCTTCGTCGGTGCTGATGTCCAGGTAGTTGGCTTGCTGCTTCTTACAAAAATCTTCCAAAAGCGCTTTATTTTCAGAAAATGTACTACTTATTTTGTTATGAAAGTTTCTGGAAGAGGAATTCACCCACCGGGTTTTCCCCGATTCTTTATCGAAAACAGGAATAATACCCAGGTTTGGCAAACGAGTTTCGCGCTTGTCAGAAAGGTGTACCACAATCAGGTCGTGTTTGCGGGCCAGAGCTTTCAGGTTGCCGGTATAATCAGTATCGATGAAGTCGGAAATAAAGACCACCATACTTCTTCTTCGCACAATATTCAGTAAATAACGCATGGCACCGTTCAGGTCGGTTTTGCGCGAAGCAGGCCGCACATCGTACAGGCTTGAAATGAGCTGATAAGCATGCTTATAGCCCTTTCCGGGTTTTACATATTTCTCTTTCCGGTCAGAGTAACACAGCAAACCAATCTGACTGGCTTCTTTGATAGCGGCCAGGGTAAGCACACCACAAATTTCCTTGCCGATATCCACTTTCTGGTGATCCGGATCGCCAATTTCCTGCGAAGCGCTTACATCCATTACAAAATAAACAACCTGCTCGCGTTCTTCCTTAAAAGTTTTCACAAAAGTACCATGACCTTTGGCACTGGCATTCCAGTCGATAGAGCGAATATCGTCGCCATACTGGTAAGACCGCACATCGTCGAAGGTAATCCCTGAGCCTTTGAACACAGAATGAAAATCGCCCTGCATCTGCGTAGTAATGGCTTTACGAATAAAAATTTCGTATTTCCGTAATTTCTTGATTAATCGCTGGAACGTACTGCGTTGCATCACCTATTCGTTTTTCAAATATCAAATTTACAGTTAAATCAATGGTTTACCAGTATTCTGGAAACTAGTTTCACCGCTTAATAGTAAAGTTTTTAAAACCTTCCATCGGTTTGATCTCAAACTTCACCGCGGTTACCTGTGCCCGCGCGGGCCCCTGACGACACCACTGTAAAAAATCTTCAATTACCGATTCCGCTGCTTCCGCTTCGATGTGCACCGATCCGTCAGGCTCATTGCGCACCCACCCGGTTACGCCCAGATTCTGGGCGGTTTCCTGGGTGCTTGCCCTGAAAAACACACCCTGCACTTCCCCTTCTACCCGAATACTATAATGTACCTTAGTCTTCATCCTGCATGCTGTTTTTTGATACCACAATGGTTAGTCCGGAAGAAGTACCAATCCGGTCGGCGCCCGCTTCAATAAGAGCGACTGCCTGTTCATACGTTTTAATGCCGCCGGAAGCTTTAATGCCTACGCTCGAAGGTAATATACTTCGCATCAGCCTGATGTGTGCTACCCGCGCGCCTGACGGGGCAAATCCGGTTGATGTTTTAACGAAATCGGTACCTGCATCCTTGCACAACTGGCAGGCATTTTTAATTTCCTCCTCATTCAGGTAAGCGGTTTCTATGATAACTTTCATCAGGCAATCGTGTGCGTGAATCAAAGTAGCGCATTTGGCAAATTCTATTTTTACCCAAGGCATCCCCGACTTAAAAGCTGAGATATTCATGACTACGTCCAGTTCATTGGCACCCTCATCAATAGCCTTTTGAATTTCAGTTATTTTAGTTTCTGTCATTTGGTACCCCAAAGGAAATCCGATGGGTGCTACCAGTCGCACATCCGCTTTGCCCAGGTCGCGCCTGGCTTTTTTAATCCAGAAAGGGGGTACACATACGCCAATAAATTGCTTTTCTACAGCCTCTTCCACCAATTGTTCTACCTGTGCGGCAGTAATGGTAGGCAGTAAACTGGTATGTTCTATGTAACGATGAATATTTTTCATATAAAAAAATGGTGCGTGAAAAAAATGAGGAAATAACCACCAAAATGAGATCGCTCGCTTCCTGAAGGCGCAAATTTACTACATTTTCAAGTTTTGAAAAGATGTTACCGTAATAAATCAAATAGGTAAAGATATTTACCGAATATAAAAGAATATTTATTTTAGCGGCCTCTTTCCGGTTATGGTAAACGAATTACCAACCCAATAGGGAACGCAACCGTTACAATTAGTTTCTTACAACACTTAAATATTCATGATTACCGTACTATCTCCATCAAAAACACAGGATTTTTCAGACAACTTCAGCCACACCGCCAGGCAGCAAACCCATTCAGAACCAGAATTACTACAGGAAGCTACTTTACTGGCAGGTAAGCTGAAAAAAAAATCTCCGAATGATATCAGAAAACTGATGGAAGTAAGTGCCAATCTGGCGAATTTGAATTATGAACGTTTCCAAAAATTTTCTCCACCCTTTACCAGGGAAAATGCCCGACAGGCATTGTTAGCTTTTAAAGGAGATGTGTATACGGATATCGATGTGGAGCATTATTCTAAGAATGATTTTGGGTTTGCCCAGGAACATCTACGGATCTTATCCGGATTATATGGTTTGCTACGGCCAATGGATTTGATTCAGCCTTACCGGCTGGAAATGCGTATAAAATTAAAGAGCCCAAAAGGGAAGAATTTATATGAATTCTGGAACGGTAAAATTACTACTAAATTGAACCAGGCCTTTCAGCAACATACAGAGAAAACATTAGTTAATCTGGCTTCAAATGAGTATTTTAAAGCTATAGACACCAAGAAGTTAAATGCTTCGGTAGTTACACCGGTTTTTAAGGAATTTAAAAACGGCAGCTATAAGGTGATCGCGCTATTCGCGAAAAAAGCAAGAGGCGCCATGGCTGATTTTATTATTAAAAACCAGATTGACGAACCCCAACAACTTAAATTATTCAGCAAAAGCCAGTACGAATACAGCGAAAATCAGTCGTCGGAAAGTGAATGGGTATTTGTGCGGTAAACTCTGAACCGAAACATATACGTGTTGCCAGTAGTTTTTTATTTTTATCATCTACATATGACTTTTTTCGATAACATATTCAACAAAATTTTCAGCAAGAATGACAAGGTAGGGACGCCTGCTGTGCATGAGGTACTGAAAAGGAGCGAACGTGACATAAAATTATTCAATCGCTGGAAAGGTCATGCGGAACAGGAAGCATTGATGCGGGAAATTATTCAGGCTTACTATTATAAAAAATCAGGTATTCAAAGTGAAATTATTGTACACCTGTTCAACTCAGCGTATGCCAACGGTTTTGCCATTACCTACCTGCCCCGGATTGGAGAGAAAAACTTCCAGCACCTGTTCGACTATTTTCGCGATCAGGTACTGACCATGAACTACCGGCTGGCTGGTTCTGATCGCATGATTGTGGATAAGAAAGACTTTGTAGAAACCCGGGAAAAGCACTATCTGAAACCCCCAACTCAGGTTGAAGCAATGGCGAAAACTAAAAAGAACCGGATGGATCAATTATATGGCAATATTTCGCTGGAGTACGTGCTGATCAATACACAACCTAGTTATATTAAAGTATTGGCCAGCATTTATTCTGACAGCTTATACAAACAGGCGCTCGATTTCGACGATTTTGCCAAACACCTGTTTAATAACAATGCTACCGGATAATAATTTTTCGTTCGGTTACCAATCCGTCAGATACAATCCGAACCACATACATCCCTGTAGGCAGTCTGGATACATCTACCGAAGCACGATTCAGATTCAGTTCCGGTGTAACAGACATTAGTTGGCCCTGTAAACTATAAATCTCAAAAATCTCTATGCGGGTAGTATCCGGCAACTGTACCATCAGCTCTTTTTCGGCTGGCACCGGATACAATTGAAAGGTAGCATCCACCAAAAGGGTATCCTGCTTACCACACACCGGCGATTGCAACCATGCGGCAGTGGTTTTTCGGAATGCATCCATGCGGGCATATACCCTTTCGCCTGGGCATTCGGTAGCACAACCGTCGCGGTGGCCGGCAATAGCCCCCAGAGAGGCATTGGCCGGATGAGATGAAAATTCCAGCGGATCCAGGTTTTCTTTTTCAGCTTTCCAGCTCAAAAGTTTCAGTAAAGCGCTAATCATGGTGTCGGCTGGTTCCACTTCGGTATAAGTGCCCAGCAGGCACACCCCCATGGCATCAGAATTTTGTCCACAGAAATGCGCTCCTTTTACGTCATCCTGCGCGCCTGTACCGGGATCTCTTCCTTTGAAAATAGTGCCATCAGGAGCAATCAGATAGTTATAGCCAATGTCCGACCACCCATTGGTTTGGGTATGCCATAAATAAATATTACGCACAATGTTTACATAATCGGTCAGGTGGTTGGAGGTGGCCGCATGGTGTACAATGAGGTGGCTTACCCGGTTGAAGGAGCGGGTATAACTCGGTGGCGGCAACCCTTCGCGCCATACCTGCTGATCTATTGATTCTGGTTCCTGGCAGTTACTTTCATTTGCTTTTTTTCGTAGCTTTCTGTTATCTTTCTCAGCATTGATTTTCACGGTTTTTCCATTATAAAAATGAAAGGACACCGAATCGTGAATACTCCCTGGGAAAAACCCAAAACTTTGAACAGGTTTTGTAAAAATGAGTAAATCTGATTGCTTTTCCTTAATTTCGGAAGGTTGATGTTCGTCGGGGGTTAAGTAAAAAGTATCCTGTTCTACAATTAGGTAGGCATCCTCAAAACGATCGGCATGGCTGATCCTGAGTACCACTCCGGTAGCACTGAACCCGGTTTCTACGGTTAAGAGTTGATGGGCCGGTATACGAGCAACTTGCCTGCTAAAATAATTCTCTTTTCTTTCAACCTCCCGGGTAAATAATCTGGTATTATTTTGAGCACAAAGTGGATAACATATTACAAAAAGCAGGCTGAGGCAGGTACAAAAGCGGTATATCATGAACCAATAATTCATTCAGATGAAAAAATAAGCAGCATTAACAGTTAAAAATTTAAACGATTATGGTAATATCCTGTTTTATTAACAACTGTAGCGGAAGAATTTTAATAAATTTGTACCCTTATAAAAAAGAGGGTGTAATTTTGCGACCGCTTAAAATAATTTCTTCTTAACTATCCAACAGTATATAATCACTTTACAAAACGTTTAATCTTAAGCTCTGGTATTATGAAAATGAAAATTGTTACTATTATTTGTGTTGTGTTTTTCAGCTCGCTGCTCAGCTTCACCGGCATTTCCTGTAAAAACATTGACCTTCCAAAATTTCAGCTGTTAAAAACCTCTCTTGAAATTACTGTTAGAAATAATTTAGGAAATGCCGAGCAAGGTGCTACCGTACAAATATTTGAAACTGAGGAAGATTATAACAATGAAACCAATCCGGTAGGCGGCAAACAATTTACCGATGACAAAGGCCATGTAAAATTCAAGGAACTGAAGCCAATGGTATATTTTGTGTATGCCCAGAAAGACGACATGAGCAACTTTAACGCGGGTATCAAAACAGATACCTTAACCGAGAAAAGACTGAACAGGGTAACCGTAATTATTGAGTAAATAATAAACAATGACGGAAAAAATTCCCGATACGCTACAAAATAATTTCCGGTTCAAATATCCGGTAGAACTGCGGTATTCTGATATGGACATGCTGGGCCATGCCAACAATGCGGTGTATCTTACCTATCTGGAAACGGCCAGGGTGTATTATTTTAAAGATTTTACCCGGCAGGAATGGGCTGACATCGCCATGGTACTGGCCCACGTATCGATGGATTATAAAATCCCCATCGTACCGGGTAGCGAACCGGAAGTATACCTGCGGACTTCAAAAATTGGTAATACCAGCATGACCATAGCACATGTAATTGTGGATAAAAAATCCGGCCAGGTGTACTTAACCGGCCAGGTAGTCGTTGTAGCCATAGATAAAAACACGGGCAGACCGCAGCCAATTCCTCAGGAATTCAAAGACAAAATTATAGATTTTGAACCTGGGCAAGTGCTTATTTAATCCATTTACCACATATGAACATAAGAAAACACAGGATATTTTTTTCTTTTTTATTGGTTTCGTTTTTCCTGTTGCTGGTAATATTACCTGCCTGTGAACAACCGGAAGCACCTGAATTCCGAAATATCGCTAACTTCAAGATTGACCTGGTAAATCAGGATACTGCTAAAATTAATGCCGATGTTGTATTTTTTAATCCCAATTCAAAAAAAATAGAAATTAAAGACGTACTGGTTGACGTTTCGGTAGACGACAAGCAGGTTACTTCACTTGAAAGAAATTATAATATTACGGCTGAACCCAATCAGGAGTTTTCTATACCGCTGGATATCGCGCTTTCGCTAAAAGATCTTAATATGAACTTATTAAGTACTGCCTTTAGCATGCTGAGCGGCGAAACAAAAAAAGTAAGATACAAAGGACAGGCTAAAGTAAAAGTTTACGGATTTAACTTCAATGTTCCGTTTGACGAAGAACAGGAGATAAAAATTAAGCTGTAAAGCTATTGGAATAGCAAATAAAAAGAAGTTTTTATTCCCTTCTGAGACACAGCCTTGATGTTGCCATTGTGTAGCGACATAATGTGCTTTGAAAGGCTTAAGCCGATACCCGAGCCATTGGCTTTGGTAGAAAAAAAAGGGATGAATATTTTATCCAGTTTATCTACATCTATACCTGTTCCATTGTCACTCACCTCAATTACTTTTCTGTTGTTTTCCAGGTAGGCCGTCAAATAAATATGCGGATTTCTGGCTTCGGTTACAGCATGCAGGCTGTTGGTAAGCAAGTTGATCAGTACCTGTTCCAGTAGCTTAAAATCTCCTTTTATCCGCATGTTATATTCATGGATGTTCATCTGAAAAGTAATATGGTGTTTTTGCATTTCCCCGCGCATCAGTTGACCGATGGTACGGAACAAATCCTTAATATGTATTACTTCCACATTAGGCGGTGGAATGCGGGTAAGTTTGCGGTAATCTTCTACAAAACGCAAAAGTCCATCGCTTCTTTTCTGAATGGTTTTCAGGGAAAATGCCAGGTCTTCCAGGTTTTCATTGTTAATTTCTTGGGTATTTTTAATATTTCCCGCTCCGTTTTCAATCAGCATCAGCATGGTTTCGGTAAGCGAAGCAATAGGAGTTACTGAATTCATTATCTCATGGGTCAGAATCCGGATCAGTTTGGTCCATGCTTCTATTTCGTTACGGTTAATTTCATTTTCTATATCATGGAAAGTGATAATTTTATACTTTTTTTTCAAGAGTATCATATAATTAACCTGTACTGACAACCTGCGAATCTCATTTTGTACGGGTACTTCCAACAATTTACTTTCCCCTTCCTGTATTTGCTCCACTTGTTGTACAAAAACCTGGTTCGCCAGCCTGATATTGCGCCAGTAGCTATAGCGCGAAATCTTTAATATATCCATAGCAGGCTGGTTTATCAGCGTTATTTTATCTTCTTCCTCCAATGAAATAATGCCGGCACTGATGTGTTTTACAATTTGTCGCAGGTACTGGAATTGCACCTCTTTTTCAATTTTTGCCTGTTTGTAGCTATCTATAATTTCTTTGAAAGCGGCATGCAATTCATGAAATGAACGATTATTTTTGCCGGAAGAAAAATGAATGGTAAAATCAGAATTTTTAATGGAAGAAATCCATTTTGCCAGGTCACGATTAGTCTTATTAACAAACCTGATTAATTCAAATGTAAGTCCGATCAGGATAATAAAAAGAATAATATGATTGAAAAAAAGGTCGGCACGACCAAAAATAATAGCAATTCCAATCAGGTTAACCAATAATAAACTAACCCTGATGATAATACCAATCGTAAAATGCCTATAGTACACGGTATAATTTTAAATTAGCATAGATCGAGTTCTTTTTTCAAAAACAAAATTCGGGGATATAAATATTCTCTGCTTACGGTAAAGTTGATTGCAACATACCTGATTAAAGTTTATTTTTAAAATTCACATAATTTAAATTATTAAAAAGTTAGTTTTTAAGCCATTTGAAACACAATTATGAAAGTAACGGCGCGCAGAAAACTTAAAAAACTAAAATACCTGCTTTTTTACAATTTTATCAAAATCCTTCTCCGGTTGGTAAAGCTGCTTCCCAGAAAAATGATGCTGCGTGTGGGTGGTTTTATGGAAAAAACAGCCTACTGGTGTATGCCAAAAACACGGGCGCTTACCATTCAAAATCTGAACATTGCCCATAAGGACGAGTTAAGTAAACAGGAAATTTTGAGAATTTCTAAAGAGGTTTTTGTAAATCTGGGTAAAAATGCCATTGATACGTTCAGGGCTTACTACACCCGGTCAGCGGATGAAATGGAGCAAATTATTGTTACAGAAGGCCGCGAACATTTCGACCATGCGCTTAGTAAAGGAAAAGGCGTAATCGCTTTGGCCTGTCATCTGGGTGCTTTCGAACTGATTGCGGATATCATGACTTTGTATGGTTATAAAACCAACATAGTGGGCGCGACTTTGCGAAATCAGAAACTAAATAAGTTGCTGGTTGGCTACCGGACCGGAAAAGGCGCTAATTACTATCAGATTGGTGAAAAAACCCTTAGTTTAATAAAAGCATTAAAACATGGGGAAGTATTGGCTGTTTTGATTGATCAGGATAAGCGAAAAGTTAAAGGTACATTTGTTGAATTTTATGGCAAACCTGCTTATACCCCCATCGGAGCGGCTGTACTTGCTTTAAAAACCGGAGCAACGGTTATACCCACCGCGATTCGCGGATTGTCAAACGACCAACATTTGATTACATTTGACAAGGAGCTTCCTTTAATCAGAACCGGTAACGAACGTGCTGATATCAAAAGCAATACCCGGCAATATATAAAGGCTATCGAGACTTTTATCAGAGAAACACCCGCCCAGTGGGTATGGATGCACGAACGCTGGAAACACCAACCTGGGGAAATTAAAGATTATGCGGAGCAAATGCCTAAAAAGATTTTTAAGGAAAAGTATTCTTCCAGTTCAACAAATTAAATAAGCATAAACCATCAAATTTTTAAGTTATGAAAATCCTTTGTCCTGTTGATTTTTCAGAACAATCCTTAAATGCCTTAGAGTTCGCCAGTAAAATTGCGGAAAAACACCAGGGCAACCTTACCCTCATGCATGTATATGCCAAAGAAGCATTGAAAAAATTTCTGGAAAGAGAAAACAGAAATTTGGATAAAAGTGGTGATGATTCTTTTATGATGAATTCTTCAGAAACTATCTTAAAAGATTTGACTGACACTATTAATGGACTACAACGGAATCATCGGTCCAACTATTATTTTACGATTGGATCTGTTAAAGACAATATTATTGATTATGCCAATAAGCACAGTTATGACCTGGTGGTGATGGGGACCGATGGTATTAGTGACGCTTTTGAGAAATTTACAGGAAGCACTACCCTACAAATCACAGATAATATTAACTGCCCCATGTTGTGCATACCCACAGGCACCGGATACCGCGATTTTGAAAAAATTGTGTATGCCTCTGATTACCAGCAAGAAGATAAAGAGGCTCTGAAAAGTCTTATTACATTCACCAAACCCTTTGATCCTGCCATTACGGTTTTACACCTTTACAAAAAAGATACTTCTTTTGAGGAAGCTCATTATAAGCGTTTTGTTGAGGAAATAAAAAGTTATTTCCCGGCCTATCCCCTAGAATTTGTTGATAAACAAATACAGGGAGATGTGTATTTGGGCATTCATGAATTTATGTTGCAAAATGAAGCTGATTTGCTGGGTTTATTTCATCATCATAAAAATATTTTCCAGAAATTGTTTGAAACCAGCACCACCGAAGAAGTTACTTATGCCGCGAATTATCCTGTGATTATTTTTAAGTAAATACAAGTTGCCTCCTAATTTAGTAAATCGAGCTATTAGTCGTTAAAATTACAACTGGATCATAGTAATTTAAATTAAATTATATTTTTTTTGTGTTTTTTTGGTTAAAATATAATTATGCTAATAATTTTTATGTTATATTTAAGTTTTATTAACTTAATTATAATGTAAGTATTTATGCGCACTCTCGTTAACATCATTTCATTAGCCTTTTTCATATTGATTATACCCTATCCTGTATCGGCGCAGGAAGTTGACATGGATTTTGGTAAATTTAGTGAAGAGGAACTTTCTGCCAGGGTTTATGAAAAAGACAGCAGTGCCAGTGCCGTAATTTTAGGCGATTTTGGGTATTGCGATTTTACCTATAATGATGTGGGTGGATTACAGTTTAATTTTACCCGCCGCACTTCAGGTAACTTTTTAATGGCCACCCTGGGCTTAGACGAAACGGGCGCTTTGTCTGGTACAGTAACCGCGTCGCGAAAATGCCATATGGCCATGTTAGAAAGAAAAAAAATACACGAAAAACAGGTAAGTAATAACAAGCAAGAAGAAGACCTGGCCAGTGAACCCAACCAGTGGGAAATTAGAAATTATGAAATAACCGGATTGGAAAACCCGGGAGAGCCCCTAAAAGAAAACTATGAAGTAACACTGAAAGATTACTATCAGGCTGCGGGCAACCTTATTTACCTGAATCCTATCATAACCGGCAGAATGGAAACCAATCCGTTTAAGCTCGAAACCCGAAAATTTCCAGTAGACCTCCCCTATCAGTTCAATGATACTTACATGCTTAATTTTACAATTCCAGAAGGGTATGAAATTGATGAACAGCCTGAAAATATAGCAGTTGCTTTACCCAATGAAGCAGGGGTTTACTATTATACCATAAAACAGCGGGGTAATCTGCTACAGGTTACCAGTAAAGTTGACATCAAGAAGCGAAAATTTATGGCGGAAGATTATCCTTATCTGAAAGAGTTTTTTGGCATGATGGTAGCAAAAACTGCGGAACAAATTGTATTGAAGAAAAATTAAAGAATGTTGATGAAAACAAAAGCCCTATTACTAATTGCCTTTGTCATATCAGCCCGTTTGGCGTTTGCTTTTACAGATGTAACCTATACAGCTAAAACAATTTCTGATGATATGAAAAGGAAAGCCGATGCGGTGATCAGGCAATATCATACTGAGTTTAAAATCAAATCCGTGAGTCAGGCAACCCTTTCCACTAAGCTGGTAATTACCGTATTAAACAAAGAAGGTCAAAAATTTGCCGCAATATATAAGGATTACGATAAACAGAAAAAAATCGTTCAGATTACGGGTAGTATTTATGATGAAAATGGTACCCTGATAAAAAAAATAAAAAATAAGGATCTGGAAGATTTTAGCAACTATTCAAATTCGTTATACCAGGATACCAGGGCAAAATATTATCAGCACCCATCCAATCGTTTTCCTTATACCGTGGAATATGAAGTAGAGGAAACATTTGACGGATTGCTTTTCTATCCTACCTGGCATCCCCAGGTTTCACCTGCTGTTTCCATAGAGCAAGCAGAATTTACTGTGTCATTACCTACTAATTTATCGTTCCGATACAAGGAGATAAATATAGAAGGCGAACCCCAGCACCTATACGATAATGCTGTGCAAACCTATACCTGGAAAATAAATGGTATTGAAGCTTTTGTGCAGGAACCCTTCGGACCTTTTTTTTCTGACTTAACGCCTACCGTGTACACCGCTCCCAACGATTTTGAATTTGAAGGATATCCGGGCAATATGGAAACCTGGAATAACCTGGGGAAATGGATCAATACTTTAAATTCAGGTCGCGATATTTTACCCGAAACTACCAGAAATGATATTACACGGCTGGTAAACGACATTACCGACAAAGAAGAAATTACCAGGAAGGTATATCAGTATGTGCAATCAAAAACCAGATATGTAAGCGTACAGCTGGGAATTGGTGGATTTCAACCTTTTAGTGCAGAAACGGTAGCTCAGGTTGGTTATGGCGACTGTAAGGCTCTTACCAATTATACCAAAGCGCTGCTGAAAACTGTAGGAATAGATGCGTATTATACCTTGGTAAGAGCCGGAGCTAACAGGCAGCCTATCAGAAACGACTTTCCAAGCCTTCAGTTCAACCATGTTATTCTTTGCGTGCCCATTAAAGAGGATACCATTTGGTTGGAATGTACCGATCAGGAAAATCCGTTTGGCTTCTTGGGGAATTACACAGGCAACCGTGATGTATTGGTTGTGAATGAAAATGGCGCGCAGGTCGCAAGAACTCCCGCTTATGGAAGAGATCAAAACAACATCAACAGAAAGATAAAGATTGACCTTGACGAAAGTGGCAATGGCCATGCAAGCAGTCGAACAGTATTTAATGGTTTGAAATACGATGAAGTACAATGGATTTTGAGAGAAACTACAGAAAATCAAAAAAAATCAATCTATGCGCGGATCAACATCCCAAGCTTTGAATTGAAAAGTTTTGCGTTCAGCACTGAAAAAAATATAATTCCATCCGCCACCGAAAAGCTTGAATTGGTATTAAAGAATTACGCCAATGTGAGTGGTAAACGATTGTTCATTTGTCCTAATTTATTAAACAAAAATACCTTTGTTCCAAAAAGTATAAGCGAAAGAAAAACACCCATTCTTATACCTGAACCTTCGATAGAAACTGATACGGTTATTTATACAATTCCTGACTCACTGCATCCTGAATTTTTGCCGGAGGCCATACAAATCAGTACGGGGTTTGGCACCTATGAAGCACAGTTTCAGTACGAGCAGGGTTTGATAATATATATCAGAAAAATGAGTGTAAAAAAAGGGGTATTTCCACCGGAAACCTACGAAGAGTTTCAGCGATTCTATACCGAAATAAAAAAAGCGGATGAAATAAAACTGGTATTGAAAAAATCCACTTAAATTAAAAGACGAATTATTTCCCTTCCATAGAAATATTTACAAATGGCAATTTGATTTGTAAGCTAAGTATTAATACATTTCCAATCTGGTTTAGACTATCATTTGGTTAATTAACCAATCCTATGAAAACTACCGAAAATTTCCGGTCTGGCTCGGTTGCTGGTATCCACTATCTCCTAACAATTCAAAAGCAGAGCACGATTAGTAATGACAAAACCAAAATAATGAGGATACTCTGTAACAGGTTAACAGGTTTTTTCCTTTTTCATGAGCAATGATAAGTTGGTCACTTGCTTCTTTTGACTTCAGAAAATCATACTCATTCTCCTTTTGTGCTAACAGGAGCCTGCCCTCTAGTTTTTCAATGCTTCGGGCTTTATCAATATTTTGCAGCGAATCTTTTATAGCGACATATTGTTGATAATAACTTAGTGATTGCTGATAATTTCCAGATAGTTCCTGTAGTTGGGATAAATAAAAGTAAGCGTCTTTTCGCGATTCAAGTACACCATTTTCCTCAGCCAGGGTAATTACTTCGGTTAGGTAGTTTCCTTCCTGATTGTACAGATACTGTGCAAAATAGATTTTACCGAGGGTAAGATAATATTATGCTTTGCGCTAAACAAAAAGGCTAAACGCTGCTTTTTCTATGGTATATCAGCTATATTTTGCTTAATTCTTAAAAAAAATTACAAGATGTGATCATAATTAATCCGATTTATCAAACCTAATAATACCAACAAAATGAATAACCCTATTTGGATAATGAGTTCTGCTTATAAAGAATTGTCTTTTGATGAAGTATTTGACAAGGCAGAGAGATTAGGCGCACAGGGAGTAGACTTATGTGTTTTTCGCAACGATGGAACACGAACAGACCATGTGGCTACGCACCTTAATTACCATAATTTCAATTTAGCCAATGCTCAACAAATTATTGACAAACTCAATCAGAAAGGGTTAGCGCTTTCTATAGGCGCTTTTGAAAACCTGATTGGTGGCGAGCCGGTGCAAAGGCGAAAAAATCAGGATCATTTACTTCAACTAATCCGGATAGCCCATTTACTGGGTGGAAATCAGAACGGCGTGAAAGTAGGTACGTTTGTAGGTTATAACCATGAATTAGGAAACCAGGATGGTGGCTTTCAGAAAAATTTAGATGAATACCAACGCATTTTCACGCCTATTGTTCGGTACGCCGAAGATTTGGGTGTTACAATTTTGTACGAAAACTGCCCCATGGAAGGCTGGCGTCCTGTCACTTATACCTCAACCTTCAATAACCTTACTGGTGTATTAGCGGCTCGTAAACTGCTGTATACCCTTATACCTAGTAAGGCACATGGCGAAATATATGATCCTTCTCACGATGTTTGGCAAAATACCGATCCTGTAAAGGTAATCGAGGCCTCTGATATGCATCGCATTCACAGAATTCATGTAAAAGCTACCCGTAACCAGCAAAACAGTGCCCGCACCCATTGGGGCAGTATGTATCCGGCTCAGATGGTAGATGAAGAATTAGCGAAAAGGGCTGGAATTCCATTACCTGCCAGTGAATGGGATCGTCATAATTACGAGGCCATGATGCCTGGTTTTGGCGGGTCTGACAGTATGGACTGGAGGGCTTTTGTGAATGCGCTACATGCCAAAGGATTTGAAGGAGCCTTCGAAATGGAAAATGAAGCCGTTAATTCTAAAGGCACAGGCAATCCGGGAGCTATCGACCAGGGCTTTCGAGCCACCATTTTATTTCTCGCTCCTATGCTCTGGCCTTTAAATAAGGTTGGTTATCAACACGATAGCGCCGAGCAAAAACCACTTGAACATGTGTGTAAAAAAGATATACCTGTAGTTACTATGAATCAGTTAATGGATTAACCATTGTGTTAGGTATAATTGAGGGATAAGAGTATTGCTGTGATGCACAGTTTAAAAATAAGCCCACAAAAAAAGCGAAAACCAAGGTAGGTTTTCGCTTTTTTTGTTGAGTTTGATGTTTTTATACGTTCCAGACTCCTTCAGATACTACTTCTCCCTCAGAATACCACATCCAGTTACCGCTACCTTGTCCGGTCCAGATTATATGATAATAGATTTCCCCTCCTAAATAATATTTTACGTTTCCGGAATGATCTGCATTTAGGGTAATGTGATAGGCTAATTCGGCAAATGGAAGGGAGGCTGTAACAAAAAATACGCCATCTGAGTTTTTGTCCCATGTATACTCAGCCAGCACACCATCTTCAGCAATAAACCCAGAGATATCATACACCTTCATAAAACCCTTTTTAACGGTTTTACTTTCTTCGGTATACACATATTTTTTATAATCTTCATCCCCATTTTTCATGAATATCTCCCATACATATTTATCCCCTTCTGAAGAAAGCTGATAAGCAATACTATGCTGTCCAATAACCCAGGTATATACTAAATATTCTTTATTAGTGGCCTTCGCTCTGCCATTGGCAGATATAATGGGGGAATTAGATTTTTCCGCATTGGCAGGTGGCGTAAACACACTAAAATAATTAGTAATTTGGTTTACAGTTTGAATAGAAGAAATGGCTACCTGTGCGATTGAGTCACTGGAACTTGCCAATCCTTCCGGAATTTCAATTATTTCAGAAGTCGCGTCTCCTGCCAGGCTGAGCGAAACTTCTTCCAGTGCTGGCTCATCAGAAGGTTTAATACTGTTTTCTTCATCTTTTGAGCAAGCGCTTAACACTGTGATACCAGCTGCAAGTATAGCGACATATCGATTTAAAAATTTTGTTTTCATAAGATCTGTTTTTGATAAAATATAATTATTAAATTTTAAAATTATACTTTTTCAATATAAATTTAATAATAAAGACCTTTTTGAACTTACCTGGGTAATAAAGCTGTTGAGTAGGGAAATTAAAAAGGTGCTTTTGGCAGGAAAGCCAGTATAAAATAAAAAATATACTATTGGAGTATTTGGATATATTTTAAAATTAATTGCAACAGGAAAAAAAATTGGATCAAACATTCTTTTTATTGAAAAAAGCACAAACGTTTATTCAGTTTATTAGAAAAATAAAAAAATTTTAAGATTTTTTTTCAATTATTAGAAAAGCAAGTTACCTTTGCAAAAAAAATAAAGGAATTTCAATTTTTCTACCCTATATTTTTTAAAATTTATTTTTAGTAAAATCATTAATTTTCATTACAAAACCTATTTTGTAAAATGGCAACAACCACCGACACGCTTCAGAAAAGCTGTAAAGAAGCATTATCAAAATTAGAAAAGTTAGGCGATGGCAAGTATACTGAACTTCGTGAGAAGTTAACCTGGTGCTTAGGGAGCTACGAACATGATCAAAACCCCTCAGGTTTGGTAGAATATGGCCAAAAAGCTTTAACTGAGTTAAAGAAAATCAAAAAAGATCAACCTAAGAAAATTTCTCAGAAATTGATCGATGATTTGTCAAAAGCACTTACTAAGGCAAAAGGTTAAAAAGCATTTACATCTTTTCGCGAAAGAGCTAATTTGAAAAAGTTAGCTCTTTTTTCTTTATTAGCGTAATCAAAAAACGGTGCCTGGCAATGAAGAAAAACTACACTAACATCCTTGTTATTATCGCTTTTTTTTTCTTTTCACAATTGGCACTCGCACAGGAAGAGGTACCCCGTGCTCCTGATGGGTCTGAAGGGGAAGGCCCTTACCGACAGCTTATCATTCGTGGTACAACCCTAATCAACGGTGCTGGTTCTCCTCCCATTGGTCCGGTAGATGTGGTAATTAACCAAAACAGAATTACTGATATTCAGGTAGTTGGATACCCAGGCGTTCCCATTAATCAGAAAAACCGGCCACAAGCCATCGAAGGTGCCAAGGAAATTGATGCGGAGGGTATGTATCTGTTACCTGGTTTTGTTGATATGCATGGTCATATTGGTGGTAAAGCCCAGGGTACCACTGCGGCATATGTATTTAAACTATGGATGGCGCATGGGGTTACCACCATCCGTGAGCCAGGTTCCTTTAACGGATTGGTATGGACCCTGGATCACAAAAAAAGGAGTGAACAAAACCTGATTCCCGCACCCCGAATTATTGCTTACTGTGGCTTTGGTATGGGTGCTGATGAAAATATCACTACCCCTGCCATGGCCCGAGAATGGGTAAAAAATATCGCGGAACAGGGCGCTGAAGGCATTAAGTTTTTTGGCGCGCGCCCGGATATCATGAACGCGGCTCTGGATGAAGCCAAAAAGTACGGTTTGGGTTCAGCCTGCCACCATGCCCAATTAAATGTAGCCTGGCTCAATGCCCTGCAAACCGCACAAATGGGGCTTACTTCTATGGAGCACTGGTACGGATTGCCCGAAGCGCTTTTTACTGACCGCACTATTCAGAACTACCCTCCCGATTACAATTACCAAAATGAAGCAGAACGATTCAGCGAGGCCGGAAAATTATGGGAGCAGGCTGCCTCACCCTATTCAGACCGTTGGAATGAAGTGATGAACCAGTTAATCGCCCTGGATTTCACCATCGATCCTACCTTTAATATTTATGAAGCCAATCGTGATTTGATGCGCATGCGCAGGGCTGAATGGCATGATGATTATACCTTACCATCGCTCTGGGAATTTTTCCAGCCCAGTCGTATTTCGCATGGTTCGTACTGGCACCACTGGGGAACTGAAGAAGAAGTTAACTGGAAAAAAAATTATCAGCTTTGGATGACTTTCGTCAATGAATATAAGAATCGTGGTGGTCGGGTAACCACCGGTTCTGATTCCGGTTATATTTATTGCCTCTATGGTTTTGCTTATATAAGAGAATTGGAATTATTGCGTGAAGCAGGTTTCCATCCGCTGGAAGTGATCAGGGCGGCAACTCTGAAGGGCGCTGAAGCTTTAGGCATGGAAAAAGAAATTGGTTCTATTGAAGTTGGGAAACTGGCGGACATGATCCTGGTAGAAGAAAATCCACTCGCGAATTTTAAAGTGCTTTATGGTACAGGAGCCATTCATTTAAATGAAAACAATGAAGCGGTACGGGTTGGCGGGGTAAAATACACCATCAAAGATGGCATAATTTACGATGCCAAACAATTACTGGCTGATGTGAAGGCAATGGTTGATCAGGCCAAAAAAGAAGCTGGTATTAATGAACTGAAACAACCGGGCCTGGAATAAGGTTTTAGTTCTAAACACCCAACGTCTTCTTTCCTTAAATTAAAATGCGCATAATTCCAGTGCTTTAGAATTACTTTTTACCCAGCGCATTATCCAGTACCGCTCCAGCTTTTTGGTCAGACTGGTATTCAACTCCTAATAAAGCCGCTACCGTAGCCGCCACCTGATTTTGATAAAATTGTCCTTTAACAGGACTCATCGCTGGCGTATCAGGACCCATTACTGCCATCCATATTTCATCAGCGCCCTGTATTTTTGCTCCATGACCGCGCCACTCATCCAAAGGTTCAGTGCCCCTGCCATGATCGGTAGTAATGACGAAGGTTGTTTTGTTTTTGTACTTTTTATTGGCCTGTACCCAGTTCCAGAGGTCTTTGATAAACTGATCGGTACGGTAAGCCGATTTCAGGTAAGCCTCATAATTTCCATCATGAGCAAAATCATCGGTTTCTCCATACGAAATGTATAGCAACGAAGGTTCTTCCTTTTTCAGGTATTCCAGCGCATAGTAATGGGTAAACGCATCCATCCGAACGGTGGACCAATGGCCTGGAATTACCGGTTGCAGCGTATTTAGTGCTTTTTCCATAGGGGTTAGAGAAGTACCGGTGGCAATTTCATAACCGGCATTCACAGGAATACCCGAACGTTCTTCATTAATAATAAATGGAAACACATCCCAGGAACCAAAAGCCGCTGCTTTTCCCTTAAAACCTGGCTGCTGGTTGATAAACTCAAGCACGGTTTTATTTGGATTAGGAATTTTATCATTGCTGTCGATATTGTCATCAGCAAAGCCGGCCAAAATTTCATTATAACCCGGATAGGAAAACCAGTGGGAATTGGTAACATTTACCAGAGAACCCTCCATCCGGTTACCGTACAACTGTCCCTGAGCGTTTATAGTTTCCCAAAAAAATGGCATTAACACTTTTTTTCTTTCTTCCGGAGTACTGCGCCAGAATAATTCTTTTAATCCGGTAGTATCGTCCACATAGGTTTTATTGGTAATAAGTTTCGGATCAGCGCCGGTAAATACTTCCTGCCAGCGCATGCCATCCAAAGTAATAAGAACTACATATTTGGTTTTTAATGCAGACTGAGCAAAAGCTGGTATACTGCAAATTGTAAAAAGGATCAGTATTAACCATTGTTTCATAGCCGGATTGATGTAGAAGAGATTAATAATGTCTAAAGTAAAAGTCCGAATTTATCTATTGTTTTTTACTCCGGAAACATCAAATATAACAGTCAGGAACAACAATTGATGATAACTTTGATTTATTAACAAAATATTAATGTAATTGCACCAGCATTTACATGCCTGAAAATTTGCGCATATCCTGTGTAAAAAGAAGAAACACTTTGGAGAAACAAAAATATTTGATAAGGTTGCGACCAGTTAACTAAATTAATGGAGAAAATTAAGTTTGAATTTCTTGGGCTTACCTTAATGGAACCCAATATGTTAATTACCAACTGGGTAATCAGTGTGGTGAGTTTTTACTGTGTGTATCGCCTTCATAAGTACCGCCAATTTCTTTTAGTAGATGATAACTATCAGCTTTATTTTGCGTTAAACGCCATATCTGCTTTTCTGGGAGGATTAGCACACCTGTTTCTGGTGTATGGAGGCACTTTTTTTCAGGCAATCGCCTGGGTTTTTACCATAGCTTCGTCCTATTATCTGGAAAAAATTTCTCTGGCATATGTAACAGAAAAATACCGAAGAACACTTCAAATGCTCATCAGGGTAAAACTGTTTATGCTTATTATCACCATGTTAATTGTAAAAAGCTTTTATATCATAATTATCGACAAGGGCCTTGGCATGCTACTGCTGGTAGGCACCATTCATACCATCCACTTCGCGCGAACCAAAAATAAGGGCAGCTTATTAATTCTTGTCGCCATACTTTTATTCGCGTGCTCTGCGGTTTTCCCGGCATTAAAAATATCAGTGCATCCGGCTTGGTTTAATTACAACGATATCAGTCATATTTTTATAGCATTGTGCCTTTATATTATTTACAGAGGTTTACTGCTTTTGAATGATAGCCCTCCCGAAAAAATGTACCAAGAAAATCAGCCTTACCCCGGTAAATCAAAGCAGAAATGAGGAAATTTTATGTCCACTGATTAATTCATGAGTTTCCATAGCGGTAATCGCTTTTTTTTCTGTGATAAAGGCCGTTGCCAGGTTATTGGGCAATTCTTCAAAATAAAAATTTTCAGGTTCTAAATTCGGGTGGTTTTCCTCTAAAATTTCAACTTCAGGTTTTGGGTGCTCCTGATAGGTTTTAATATTGATGGAACGTGGCAGAAACTTCCGGCTGTCGGCCAGTACGTACATAGAAGTTCCAAAATCCTGGCACGCAAGGGCTATCAAATAGGTACCTACTTTATTGATGAATGAATTTTCAAATACTGAATCAGCCCCAACAATGGCCAGGTCAACGTGTTCCAGATACCGGCTGATGTTGGAATCGGTAATCAGTTTAATCCGGTAACCCAAATCGGCCAGATTTTTCCCCTGTACCACTCCTTCATAGGCCGGTCGCGATTCTGTTTGAATAATGCTGAGTTCTACTCCCTGATTCTTTAAAAAGGTAAATAACTGGGTAACCGTATGGCTATTACTATGTACCAATACCGATTTCCCTTGAAAATCTATTGTGTTAAAGGCATTTTGTACCAGATTTTGCGCCACAGCTTCCCATTTATGCTGATAATCTCTTATGAAATCCAGTAAATGAATTGACAAGGTCTGGTTTTGGGGCTTTGTTTCGATGACCAAAAACAGGTTATTGATAAAGTGAAATAAAACAGACATTGCCCCAAAAGTTTCAAGCAGATCTTTGAGTACCAGTATAAGATTACTTTTGATAGTGGCATCATTACCTTCAGCGCGCTTCAGATAAACCTGTAATGCCTGAATGGTTCGGTTTAATATTTCGCCCGAACCTGCCTGGTTATCCGATTTTATGTGTTCGATAGTTTTAGAAAATTGAATCATATTGAGGGGTGGTTTCTATGGATTTGAAAATTTAATAGTAAAATATACAAAAATATCTAAAAATACTTAAATATATCTTAAAATTATCTTTCTAATAGGTTAAGGATCAAAGCCGAATTCTGAGCTGTATTTTAACATCAGTTTTGTGATTTCCCTGTATAGCTTCTAATCCTGAGCCTATCTCATCTTTATCCACATATTGCGTTCTGGCAATTTTCCCCCAAATACTGACACTTCTGGTAAGCTCATACCGCATCACCAAATAGGTTCTGATGCCCTGCCCCTGTAACGCGGGAATTGAAAAAGCATACAGCACATCATTTTCATATAGGTATTGCCTGTTTGGATAGTCGGTATCGAAGAGGGCAAACCTGATATCGGTTTTCCATTTTTGTTTTTGAAAGCCTGCGTCCTGCGCAATCACATAGCCACTTGTGCTTTGTCCGTTTAATTGAAAATTGCTGAACTGTACCGTAGTTTTTAATCTGAATGCGGCAGTAGCCTGATGAGCAAGTCGCAGGTGATAATTTCGCTTCACCCTGGGTAAAACCAGGAATGCGGCTGGTGGTATCCCGGTTAGTTTCTCTGTGGAAACATTCTCTTCTTTTTGCTCTTCCCTGAACTGAAAATGAAATTTGGTGTTTTGATTGGGTACATAGGAAAGTCTTAGTAAATATTCGTAACCATCAGAGGGCTGATCAATTCTGTATTTAAGCCAGGGAAAAGTAAATTTATCGTAATAAGCTGTTAGTATAATTTTTTTTATGGGAAATGCCTTAATTCCCCAGTAAATGCCCTTTTCATTCATGTTTTTGGCATTCTCGGAAAAACTACTTCCATAAAAGCTGTGAAAATCGCGTTCGTAATTTCTGACCAGCATGGCTACTGCCAGCCAGTCGTCAAGGTTGGAGGTGATGCCCGCAAGGCTACCCCAGCCCCCACTTCGCGAACGCGCCACTTCACCAAAAAATCGTGTATTCTGCCACACATAATCCCCGGATATTCCTCCAATAAAATTTTGATTGCCGTGAAACTCAAACCGTCGGTATGGTTTATCTGACTTTTCAATGGAGGCACTATAGTTAGTATTCAGCAGGTTCATACCAATTCGCAGATTTCTTCTGCTTGTTTGAAAAAGAACATTCATGCCGGCTGTTTGCTCCGATACCTTGTTTTTTGCCTGCAGCTCATTTTCTGTTCGATGCAGCCCACTGCTGAGCACAGAGGAAAAAGAGTTCTCCAGAATTTCTCCTAATGAATCAGCCGGCAATCTGGCATCCTGACGAATTACAGAGTAAAAGGGTGACACCAACAGGGCATGTCGTTCTTTTCCCATTTTGAAGGAATAGGTAGCTGCCGCTCCACGAAAAAAACCAGATTCCAAAGTTGAGGTATAAGGCCGAATGCCCGTGCTGTTCATCGCAATAGCGTTCACCGGTTCGGCACCTTTTCCCAACGCAAAGCCAGAACCCAGAATAAGGCCATGGCCAAACCGCAGCGTGTAATCTCCCAATACCAATGATTTCAATCTCCCTTTATTTTCAAGTGCCACATGAAACGACCAGAAATCCATGCCATGCCCAGCAGTGTTTTTACGCCATCTCAGAGGTTCACCAGCATCTTTTTCGGTAGTAAACCCCACACTAAAATCGCCTGGTCGCTTGATTCTAAATCGAGAATAAACTTTATGAGGTGAACCGATATAACGCGATGCCGGTTGTGCGGTATCTGTAGTGTCGGAAGTAGCATAACCTTTTTTTTCTTCCATTGTAGTTTCACCTCGTAATAACCAAAGTTTATCGGCCCGCCTGATCCGTTGCCGCAAACTTAAATCTTCTTTTAACTTGACCGGACTTACCGTTATAAATGGTAACAATTTAACAATAACCTCCTGGTGCATTCCTGGCACTACCTGCAATTCGTACACAGTAAGAAATTCGCCATACAGTTTTCTGTAATTAATCAGATTACTGGCTTGTCTTTCTGTTAAAACGCCCAGATTCCGCAGATCATCCAGCGATGCGGTGTTCAGATTGATAGGATTCAAATATCGTTGCGGTAACAACTCATATAGTTCCTCATAATTCAGGTCCTGATCCTGTACTGAAACCAGTTCTTCCACAAAATTTTCCATATTAAAATCATCAGCATCAGGAACTTGGGCCAGCGCTTTTACACTTAAAAATATCAGGAAAACCCCCACCAGAAACTTTGGTACACCACAAATCATAGTGCATTATTTTTAAGCTGGTAGGATATTGAAAGCTGATGCGAGAAACCCAATTGAGCATGTGTATTCATCGCGTAATCGATATTGAACCGTTTCAGATGTAGGCCAAATCCATAATGCGCGGAAAATGGCTGGGTGCTTATGCCGGTACGCAACCGCAAAGCATTGATAATTTTGTACTCGATACCAGTTCTGAAAACCGGATCAAACTGTACATTTTTTTCAGTTTCAATCAGCACGGTAATATGCCCGGAGGGTTTGTAGGAGAGCCCGGCTTTCATTACCAGCGGTACCTGGTCCTGACTATTTTGGGATATCCGGGCCTGATTGATGTTATAAATGTGTAACCCCAAATCAAGTTTGGGAATAATAGCGGCCATTCCTCCTATTTCCAATACCCATATACTTTTTGCGCCCCAGCCTTCAATATGGTATTGCAGGCGGCTTATTTTTGTGCCAAAGCTTATCTGATTAATTTTCTGACAATAACCCAGCGAGAGCTGCTGTTTGCTGAAAAGGTCATCGCCAAATTTCACAGCACTTACACTTCCGTTTCCAAACCTGGTAGGCAAAATAAATCCGGCTGCCACCGTATTAAAACCATGCTCCCAGCCAAATTGGTTGCCATAAGAAAATAGGGCTGTTGTAGCAGTTACACCAGCCATTCCCCCGATGTTGTTAAAAACTGACCAACCATCCTGTAATGTTACGGAAGCCTTTCCTATACCATTTGCTCTGCCTCCTATTGAACTCGGTTGCGCATGGCTTGCGAAATTCTTAAAAATTAAAACAACAATTATTATTCTTATCCAATAAAACATAAGTAATTCCTTAAGGATTTGTGTGCCATAAAAATACTTTAAACTCGAATGATTTTTCTTGTTGAATTTGCCTGGAAAAGTATGTAGGTAAGCATTGGGGTTTCTCTTTAAATTTTTGCAATACAAATTCCAGTAACAAATTGGAAATCCTAACTAGTATTTGCTATAAATTATAACCTTCAAGAGAATATTATGGGCTTTTTGCGGTTTCGAAAATATATTCCGCCTTTTTCAACAAATATTTTTATCGCTGGGTTACAAAGCCTGCGTGGTGGAAACTAATTAAAAAGTTTCGCACACTTTTCTTTATAGTCCAATAATTATGGTAGCTGCTTATGAAACAAAAAATCAACAGCGCCTAAACTCACTTTTGGTGTCGAGTTTAGTTAGCACAACTATTAAACTCCATCTGTTATTCTTAATTGTTCCCTACCTGCCCTTCGGGTTTCGCATATCCCAATATCTTTATTCAGCCGCTCTGCCAACTCAGTTACTGGTGTTTCGCAAATTATCAATTAAGGCTGCTTTTTTCGCGTTAAACCGAATTTGGGCTGGTGTTTTAATGGAATATACCATACGTATAACCCTGGCGAAATATGAAAATTAATTTAAAAAAGAAAGCTGTTCCTGAATGGAGGTAAACAAAATTCAGTGGTATTGCTAAATCATTTTCAAAGTAGCTTTTCAGACTGATTCGAAACCAATAACTACCTACCATAAACGCCGCAAAAAATCCATGGAAAATCTAAGACATTTAATTAAATGTTTAAAACCCAGTGAAGTTCAGTTTATTAAAAGTTTTTATCAAACAAAGTTTAATGGCTGTTGCAACAAGCGGCTGCAGTTGTTCAAGTTAATCCTGGCGGATAAAATTCAGGATAACCAACAGGCAGCCAAACTGCTGTACGCGCAGGAATCCGATTCGGCTTTATGCCACCTGAAGAAAAGACTGGAAGAAGATATTTTGAATTTTATGCTGGTTTTACCCGCTAATGAAGAAGATTCGGAGATTGCCACAGAAGAACTTCAATGCCGAAAATTACAGCTTCAGGGTAAAATTCTCATCTCAAGAGGCCTGCATGAAGAAGGTATTTCACTGTTAAAAAAAACCTCCATACTGGCCGACAAATATGAGTTTCCGGATATCAAGCTCTCCTCTGACGATACATTACGATCATACCAAAATTCTGTCGATGGATTAAGAACTCTTAATCAGTACAATACCTTAATCAGTAATTCATTCGATACCCTGAAAAAAATACTGAACGCGAAAAAGTTAAACCATAATTTAATGGCAGCTTCAAAGTCAGAACGTTCCAGGCATAATTATGAGAAAGAAGCACAGGTATCGCTGAATCAACTAAAAAATGAAAACACAAAAAAAGGGTCCAAAAACGCTGTCTTCCTCTATAAAATGACTTTACTGGAAAGCAATATTCAAAAAAAAGATTTTGACACGGCCAAAGAATTCGCTCAGGAACTGCTGGAGTTATTAGACCATGAACCTAGCCTCCATTCCACCGCCAGGTGTGCCGAAATCAACTTAAAACTGGCAGAAATTAATGTACACCTCAGAGATTATGAACATGCGCTTGAACCCGCCCATTCAGCGCTTTCTTTAACTTCCCGCTATCACCTGCTGTGTCCACTCCAGGTAATGTTTTTTATTTATTTCAGAAACCAAAACTATGCGGAAGCCGAACATATCTGCAATAGGGCTTTAAACCATCCACAAATCAATAAATACTTAAAAGGCAGATGGAATTTATTACAGGCCGCGCTTAATTTTTCTCAAAGAAATTATCAGTTGACTAACCAGACTTTGCGGTGGGCCACCCCACTCAATACACAGGAATCGCTCTGGCCGCTGGGACAAAAATTATTAGAAATGCTGAATACGCTTGAGCTACAGGATTATGACTGGTTTGAGTTCAAATTTGAAACATTCAGGAAAAAAGCCAGTCAGTTTAAATCGGAAACTACTGAACGTGTAAAATTGATTTGCTGGTTGTTCAGGGCCTTAATGAAGAATAATTTTAATTATAAGGCGTTACTGCAACAGGAAAATGATCGGTTGCGACTTTTAAAAGGAGATCAGGCTGCTTTATACTGGAATCCGATGGGCTGGGAACTGATTAATATATATGATTGGATGATTTTTAAAGCACAACACACCTGATTCCGGTGTCAATTTTTATTCTGTTTTTTCAAGTTAACTCACTGACTATCAAATCAAAACACTCCTAAACATCAGGTTAAAAGGTTCAATTCACGGATAAATGTTTCCTTTTGCCCCTCTGCTATTCTATCTACATTGGGGTAAATCTTACTTCACAAATGATAGATAAGGCGCTACAGTTAATTCTTGCCCAACTTAACCAATACATACCTCCGCCTGTGCCGGGAGCGAACGAGGTGGTGTTGGGCAATATTGCCTTAAATGAATCGCCTGAGCAGGACGAAACTAAAAATAAAGTAGTGATCAGTGTGGTAAATGTAGAAGAAGAAAGCACCCTCAAAAATGCTCTTTCTTACCGAAAAACAGTGAATGATGTAAAGTATATGGAACCTCCTGTACATTTAAATCTCTATTTGCTGTTTTCCGCCAATTATCCTGAAGCCTATGAAACCGCGCTCATCAGGCTTTCGGAGGTGATTCGGTTTTTCCAAAGCCGAAAGATATTTAGTGTTGATACCGCACAGCCTTTACCTGACACGCTGGACCCTACCGATCCGGATATCATGGGCTTGTACCTTACTATGGAATTTTATACCCTGACTTTTGAACAGATCAACCACTTATGGGGCGCATTAGGCGGTAAACAAATGCCTTTTGTGCTGTATAAAGCAAGGTTAGTAACCATTCAGGACCGCAAAGTTATTAGCGAAGGCAGGTTAATTGAAGAAATCAGAACGGATCTGGTACCTAACGCAAATGATTGTTGACTTATGGGAACAATACTGTATAAGCGATTATTTGAAGTACGTGTCCTGCACGATTACTTTCTGTCAAAACAGGATCTTACCAGTATTTATGCCTTAAATAATAATGATAAAATAGATTTTTTAAACAACAGCATTAACCTTGATCAATACGATATCCGGAAGTTTCTGGAAATCATACCCTCAATATCTACCCTGAACATTCTGAAAAACTTTCAGATCCGAATGGTACTACTGCCATCCGGATTTCTGGTAGGCGTAAAAGTAAAACCTCAGCTAAACGGTGCCGGTGAAGAGGAATACCTGCCCACCATGGCCATCACAGATGCCCTTCAGTTGGGCTTTCGCCTGAAAATAAAAAAAGCGAATTTCAATGCTTATACCAACCTGAAAATACAGGAGTTTACCCCTGCCCATTACTTTTTTTCTAATAACAATGCCAGTGGTCTAAAAGTATTTCCTTCGCTTTCGTTACCGGTAAGTAACTTTCAGGCTGGCAAAATTTATGAAACCGGTGAGTTGGCCATTGTTAGCGGTGTGCTGCAGGAAGCACTGGAAGAAACCTCCAATGCTGGTGCTTCTTTTTGGAAACCGGTTACCGGCTCCGGATTCGCCAATGAACAGGACAGGGTGCTGCTGCCTAAACTATTTCCTTATACCGCTTCCATAGCAATGGCTTCCGTAGAATTTACCCTTAAAAAACCAGACAGTTCGGAAGTAAAATCTATAACGGCAAGCAATGTACAGGCTTCTCAAACCCTTTACCTGGATTTCAGACAAACCATTCCGGCTATTGGCGATGAATCGCGGGAAATTGTTGATGGTCATTATCTGCTTGAAATCAGCAGTGATATTTCCACAGCAACCACATCGGTTTATCTGAGCGATGAACTTTACCAAAGTGCTGACACAGGAGCTTTGGTTATTGAAACCAATGGAACCGATCCTGCATTCAGAATACTGAATAGCAATGGCACACTGATTACCAAAAAGAAAGCTGATGGCACATTCATTCCACACCCGGTTTATGAAATCCGGTTCAAACGACGCGGTACTTACTGGCGGTATCGGTCTGACAGTGGAAAAACCCTGAAAACTACCACCAATACCGCTCACTTTTTGAATGAAGACGGTGGTAACTTGATTACCAAAGACCTAAGACCTTTAACTTATTATTCAACCTTTTTCGAAGATCCGGCATTGCCCGCTATTCCCAGAATTCACCTGCCCAATCCCAGCGTTGGCCCGGTTAAAAAAGAAATGAAAAGATTTTTTTCCGATTTGTATGTATCGCCCATCAAGGGACTAATTGATCTTGTATAGATGTAAAAAATTTAAAATGAAGCACAATGAATGAATACAAAACCCCAGGAGTTTATATTGAAGAAATTCCGAAGCTCCCTCCCTCAATCGCATCCGTCGAAACCGCGATTCCCGCATTTGTCGGTTACACGGAAAAAGCGCAACTGAAAGAACCCGGCGACCTGACTAATCAACCCAAACGGATCATTTCCATGCTGGAGTATGAGCAGTTTTTTGGCGGGCCACAGTCGGAAACCAGTATTACCATAAATATTGATACCACCCAACCCAACAAAATTGATGTACAGGGGAAAGTAACTACACCCTCTCATTACCTGATGTATTACTCTTTACAGATGTTCTTCATCAATGGGGGAGGTCCCTGTTATATTGTTTCGGTGGGAGATTACAGTGGCGGTGGTGTAATTGATCAGGCCACCCTGCAAGGAGGATTAGATGAGGTTGCCAAAATTAATGAGGTAACGCTGATCCTCTTCCCCGACGGCCTCAACATGAGCAGTGCCGGCAATTATTATGCATTGCACAAAGAAGCGCTGGACCAGGCAGCCGAACTAAAAGACAGGTTCGTGGTGATGGACGTATGGATGGATTCCGATACCACCATTGATAACGTCCAGGTACTTCGAGATTTCGATTTTGGCACCATCGACACTACCAAATATGGCGCTGTATATTACCCTCGAATCTATACACGCCTCGATTACTTTTATGCAGATGAGGGCGCTGTGCAAATTGTAGGCATTGGTGACGGATCGCTGAGCGGCACGCTCACCGAATTAAAATCGAAAAATAACTCCTTCTATTTTATGGCCAGGGGTGCCATCAACGATATCGAAATGATTATGCCTGCCTCCTCAGCGGTGGTGGGCAAATATGCCGAGGTTGATAATACCCGTGGCGTTTGGAAAGCTCCTGCCAACATAGGCATCGACTTCGCCATTCGCCCCGAAAAGTTAATCACACACAAAGCACAGGAAAGCCTGAATGTGGATACCACCAGTGGTAAATCCATCAATGTAATCCGGTCTTTTCCGGGCCGGGGACCCGCCATCATCTGGGGAGCACGCACCCTGGCTGGCAACGACAACGAATGGCGGTATATTTCGGTACGCAGGTTTTTCAATATGGTGGAAGAATCTACCAAAAACGCTACGGAACAATTTGTGTTTGAACCCAACGACCGAAATACCTGGATCAGGGTAAAATCCATGATCGAAAATTACCTTACCCAACAATGGAAAGCCGGTGCACTTATGGGCACCACCACCCGGGAAGCCTATTTTGTGAAGGTAGGTCTCGGCGAGACGATGACCGAACTGGATGTGTGGGAAGGCCGCATGATCGTCGAGATCGGTATGGCTGTTGTTCGTCCTGCTGAGTTTATTATCCTGCGTTTCATGCATAAAATGCTGCAGGAGACTTAACATTTTATAACCCTTAATACCAAGAAACAATGGCTATTACTTCATCAAAACCTGATATACGGCAACACGACAACGACTATAACGATTGTGTGGAAAATGACACCGCTACCCAGCGATCCATCAACGTTGAGCGGTGGAAATATTGCGATAACCTATATGGCGCCGCCGGCGAGGTGAGCAAATGGGAAAAAAGTAACGAAGGACAGTTGAACCGGTATGAACATAAAAAATGTATGTTCCGATGGACGGAAGACAACTACCAACGGTACAGAAATACCGAAATACGGGTGGGTACCGAGTTACTCCAGTCCACTGACCTGATCAGAGAAAATGTAACCAGTTACATCAAATGGGGCACAGACCTTTCTACCGGCCTGAAGAATATTTTCAAGGCGGTAAAAGATGCCAAAACGAAAATGAACGACTTGCGGGAAGCTGCCTGCAAGCTGGAAAACTGTAAAAACGACAGTTGCAACTGTACCCAGCTGATGGTACTCACCGGCAAAGTTCCTGAAAACTGCAAAGGTGAATCGCGGCCCACACAAAAGGAACGCCCTAAAGAATGCGATAATGTGGATGACCTGCTGTGTGACCTGATCTGCATGCCCAAAGCCCTGGGTTTCGACATCGACTCAATTTTCAAATCTTCATCGGAAGTCATTGGTATTCAGGTTTTCTCCAATATCAGTACCCTCGATATGCTACAGAAAACGCTGTCGGACCGGTCCAAAGCTTTTGAAGGTCATTTACAAATTACCATGAAAACCCGGGAAACCGACCTGAAAAAAGCCCAGGATGATCTTATTAAATGTGTGCAGGAAGCTACTAAGGCAACGGTTGGCTTGTACAACAAACGAAGCGATTTCGAGGGCATTCTAAAAACAGTTGAATACCTCTGCTGCCCCAATTGTGGTTGTGTGCAAAAGGAAAACATCTGTGATCCGCGGTTACACGATTGTGAATGTGAGATCTGCGATATCTGTGATGATGTTAAAAAAACTTTCTGTCACGAAGAAAGTGAACAAACCGCCGATTAAGCTCCTGAAAATTGTATCAACTTATTAAAACCCGCTTATATGATCACCAAACATAAATGTGAAAAAGTAAAAGAAACTCCCTGGAAGGATAAAATCAAGGAGTGCTGCGACAAGGAAGATCCGGACAACCCCAAAGGATGCGATTGCTGTTACGATACCTGGACGGAAGAGTTGAAAGATGTGAACACCAAATACAGCGAAGCCAGCGAAGAAGCTTTACATGTGTCTATGGAACTGGCCTATATAGCTGAACGGCGTGATAAACTGAAAATCTGGTACGACGAATTAACAAAAGCCAATGATTTGTCGCAGTATATCTGCGATCAGTTGGAGGTGATGCAGGATCAGATTGAAAAAGTTGCCAAAAACACCCGCTATGCCATCAAAGCTATAAAAATTCTCTATTGCATGATCCGGGATTTTTACATGCAAATTGACCTGATCAAAACCAAATACGACCAGATTTACAGTTGTATCCGGTGCCTCAACGATCCGGTACTGGTACCAGGTCAGGGCATCCTGAAATGCCTGGAAGAATATGGAAAAAAGCTGGATATCATGATCGCGACCCGGGATGAACTGCTCAAAATGGTAATGGCCGCTATTTATTTGGCTTACCGGATTAACAAAAATCTGGCCCAGGAATATGGTTTGTACATGGTAATTGGTGAATGGAGAATTACTTTCAATTGCGACGAAGCCTGCGGTAATGGAGATACCGCACAAAGTAGTTACAAAGCACAAAGCCGAGGCACACAATCTAAATACGAGGAAGAAGACCACGACGAAGAGAAAAAGTGCAAGCTTGCTCCCCGACTCAAGTTTCCCATCTGCAACGATCCTTATTACGATAAAATCAAGGATAAATACGACGCTGACAAAGCGAAAGTCAGTGAACTGGCCAAAAATCTGATTGATCTGAACAAGAAAAAAGAGTCACTCCTGGCCTGTAAGCAAAGCCTGGAAGGAGCTATTAAGGAAGTAGATCCTAAAATCAGGTGCAATTAATTTATTGATCACAAAACTTTAAAAACATAAACATATGGCAGCCAAAGGCGACTATCCCATACCCAAGTTTCACTTCCAGGTAGAATGGGGTGAAAATTTCAGAATTGGCTTTACTGAAGTCAGTGGCCTCGATTTTGAAACCGAAGTGATTGAATACCGGGAAGGCAACAGCAAGAATTACAGCAAAACCAGCCAACCGGGTTTAAAAAAACTAACCAAAATCACCATGAAGCGTGGCACCTTTGAAGGTGACTACGACTACTACAAAGAATGGCGCAAAACCTATTTGTTTCAGGAAGGCAATAAAACCGGTTCCCAGTATCGGCGGACAGTGACCATTAAACTGCTCAACGAGAATCATGAGGCTATTATCACCTGGAAACTGTTGAATGCATGGCCTTCCAAGGTACAATCTACTGATTTGAAAGCCGATGCCAATGAAGTGGCCATCGAGACCATGGAACTGGCACACGAAGGGCTGGAAATCATGAATGTGGATTAACCATGGCAGGTGAAAATACTACCGATTCTTTTTACCAAACGGTTAATTTTCATTTCAGGGTCAGCTTTAAGCCTAGCGATAAGGAATCAGTCGATACCCGGTTCCAGTCAGTAACGGGCCTTGATTCAACCCTGGATACCGAAACAGTAAAAGAAGGTGGGGAAAACCGGTTCGAGCACGTAATTCCCCTACGCAGAAAATATGGTCCGCTTACGCTGAAAAGAGGCCTCTTAACTCCCAGTTCTTACATAACCAGCTGGTTGCAAAAGGCCTTTGACGACGAAAAGGTAGAACCCATTGCTACCGTGGATATTACCTTGCTCAACGAAAATCACGATCCGCTGATGTACTGGACCATCAATAATGTATGGCCCCGCAGCTGGAAAATCGGAGAACTTAATGCGGAAAGAGGGGAGGTACTTATCGAAACGCTTGAGCTGAATTACAATCGGTTATTGTTTAAAAATTAATTTTTGGTTATGCCTATTGAAGTGCGTGAACTGGTAATAAAAGCTACCGTGGAACAGGAAGGTGGCGGTGCAAATGCTGGGGCGGGTACTGCTTCTTCAGGTAACAACTCCGTTTCGCCCAACGAGGAAATGATTAAAATGTGTGTGGAAAAGGTGCTTGAAATAATAAAGGAAAGAGATGGCAGATAGAGATCAACAACTGAAAAAACTGGAGATCCGGTCGTTCGCCAACCGGAATTTTACCGGGGAAGATCCCAGTAAAAAATTTACTACTCCCATCAATCCGGAATCGTTTACCAAAAACTATAAAATTGACCTGGATACCCGGCGCGGACATGGGAATCAGGGTACGGAATCCCGGTTTAAATCAACCGCCCCCGAAGAGTTACGCCTTGAGTTTGTGTTAGATGGTACCGGCACCATGGAAGGGTATGGCGGCGAAAACAAGGAGTATAAAACAAAACCCGTACACGACCAGTTAGACGATTTCCTGAAGTGTGTATATAATTTTGATGGAGAAATCCATCGGCCCAGGTTTTTAATTGTTTTCTGGGGTTCAGAAATTAATTTCCGCTGTGTGCTGTCGAACCTGGATATCAACTACACGCTTTTTGATCCGGGAGGAAAACCCATCCGGGTAAAAATTAACGCCACTTTCATTAATTACAAAGCCCGTGAGGAACGGCTGGCTGAGGAACGGCAAAGCTCACCGGACCTTACCCATTTCCGCAAGGTAAAACAAAGCGACCGGCTCGACCTGATGGCTTATGAAATCTATAACGATTCGAAATATTTCCTACAGGTAGCAAAAGCCAATGGCCTTACCAGCATCAGAAACGTAAAACCCGGCCTTGATCTGTATTTTCCTCCTTTTGATAAAAATGAAGCCTAATGGAAGAACTGTTAATTCCTAATCCATCGCAGCATGATGTAGCCACTTTCACGATTTTGGTAAACGAAACTGCCATTAATCCTGCCTATGAGATTTTATCAGTTTCTATTACCAAAGAAGTGAACCGGATACCGGTGGCTTGTATTGTGTTACGGGATGGCGATGCTTCCACCAGAAATTTTGAAATCAGCAACCAGGATGACTTTATTCCCGGAAAAAAGATCAAGATCAAGCTTGGTTTTGACGGGGATAACACGCAGGTTTTCAAGGGTATTATTGTGAAACATGCCCTTAAAATACGGGAAAACGGCAATACGGAACTCAAGATAGAATGCCGCGATGAAGCTGTAAAAATGACCATCGGCCGCCATAACCGCTATTATGAGAACCTGAAAGACAGCCAGTTGTTTGATAACCTCATTGGCCGCTATGGGCTACAAAGTGATCCGCGGACTACCACGCTTACCCACAAAGAAATTGTGCAGCACCACGCTACCGATTGGGATTTTATGCTGTTACGGGCAGAAGCCAACGGCATGCTGGTTATCGTAGACGATGGAATGATCAAAATCGCGAAACCTGACACAAAACCAGATCCTGTACTGCAGGTTACTTACGGCACTTCCATTATGGAATTTGAAGCCGAAATGGATGCCCGTGAGCAATGGAAAAATGTAAAAGCTTCCTCCTGGGATTATGCCAATCAGCAGTTGTTCGATGCCAGCACCGCTGAAGCTTCTTCTTTTTCACAGCATGGGAATGTATCGGGAAGTGAACTGGCCAACACCATTAACCTGGAAAATTATGAAATGCACCATAGTGGACATTTACTGGAACAGGAATTACAGGATTGGGTAGATGGCCTGATGATTCGCAGTCGGCTGGCTAAAATTCGGGGGAGGGCCAAAGTAACCGGATTTTCCGGTATTAAACCGGGCGATATGGTCAAGCTGGCAGGTGTGGGCGATCGCTTCAACGGAAAAGCCTATGTAACAGCCGTAAAACAGGAACTGGGCAATGGCATGTGGGATACCCACATTCAGTTTGGCCTTGATCCGGAACGTTATGGAAAAACGCACCCGGATGTGAATGACCTGCAAAGTGCCGGACTGGTAAGCGCCATCCACGGCTTGCAGGTTGGGATTGTGGTACAATTACAGAACGATCCGGATGGTGAAGACAGAATTCTGGTCAGGGTACCGGTAATCGATAATAGCGCGCAGGGCATCTGGACCCGCATTGCCAGCCTGGATGCCGGGGCAAACCGGGGCGCTTTTTTCCGTCCTGAAATAGGCGATGAGGTGATTGTAGGATTCATCAATGCTGATCCGCGGCATGCCGTGGTTTTGGGCATGTTGAACAGCAGTGCCAAGCCCGCTCCCCTTACGGCGCAGGATGCCAATCATGAAAAAGGCTTCACCACCCGCAGCAGTATGCACCTGCATTTTAACGACGACACAAAAACTATTAGCATTGATACCCCGGCCGGCAACAGCCTGCAACTCGATGAGCAGGGAAAGAAAATAGAGATCAAAGACCAGAATAGCAATAAAATCATTATGGATACTACGGGCATCAAGCTGGAAAGCCCTAAAAACATTGAAATAAAAGCAGGGGTGAATCTTACCTTATCGGCGGCCGCTTCGCTCACCATTGGTGGAGCCAGCCTGTCGGTAAAAGCCGATGGGAATGTAGGCATAGAAGGGGCTGCCACAAAAGTATCAGCTCAGGGAATTACGGAAATCAGCGGGTCGCTGGTAAAAATAAATTAACCAAAAAACTAAATAATATGCCATCAGCAGCCAGAATTACCGATATGCATACCTGTCCGATGTTCACCGGACCTGTACCCCATGTGGGAGGCCCCATTTCCGGCCCGTGTGTGCCTACCGTGCTGATTGGCAACATGCCGGCAGCCGTAGTGGGTGATTTACTGATCTGTGTAGGCCCTCC